>JBJMPK010000089.1:0-13212 GCA_045803245.1 Gemmatimonadales bacterium | reverse complement strand
TGGCCGACACCTTGACCCGGGGTGAGTCAGCCCCCATCCGCATGATGGCTCCTTTGCCGAGCTGCTTTTCGATCTGGGAGATGGCAAGCCCGAGCGCCTTTCGGCGATCGGCTTCGAGCCGGGTTTCGTCGGGAGCAGCAGCCATTATATCCTCGGGGTGAAAAAGTGACCGATTTTGCTACAACTAAATAGCGGATTCCAACCTAATACCGAAAGCAAGCCGAAGCAATAGTGAATGTGTGATCCAAAATCAGTCACTCGGCTATCTCCAGAGCCCTACTGGCCGCCAAGCGTCAGCCACGTGCTCGACCACTGCCGCCGTTCCACCCGGGTTCTGCACCGCCAGTAGATCGAAGCGGTATTCGTCCTCTGGCCGGCCGAACCGTAAGACCCACACGCTGGCCACCCGCGCGATATCCCGCTGCTTGCGCCAGTTCACCGCCTCGAGCGCGGTTCCATAGCTGCTGGATCGGCGAGTCTTCACCTCGACGAATGCCACCAGGGAGCCCTTCCGAGCCACCAGATCCACATCGTGACGCCCCAGCCGGAAGCGGTGGGCTTCAATCGACCAACCACACGAGGTGAGGAACGCGATGGCGGTGCGCTCTCCCTCGAGGCCCAGCAACTGGCGCTCATCTTCCCATTCGGCCACCGGCGTGAACCGGCGAGTGGAGGACATGGACAACGTTACTGCCGGACGAGGCCGACCGAGAATCGGGCCGCCGCGAGATGGAGCGGGAAACCGCGATGATACAAAAGGAAAACAATCACGAAAACACGAAAGAAAACGAAAACCCGAATTCTAGTCGCCCACTATGCGCTTTATGGTGAGGGTAGGAGCGTTGAAGTTGAGCAGCAGACCAATATGAAGGTTCGCCGCGCGCAAGTACGATCTTAGCTGGACGAAATGAATGTCGTGCAATCTGTCGACAGACTTGAGCTCGAGCACTATCTGATTGCCTATCACCAGATCAATACGGGCACGACCAACCATTACTCCCTCGAACCCGACATCCACCGGAAATTCCGACTGGTAAGGAATGCCTCGATGGGTCAGGGATACTCGCATAGCCTCATGGTAGAACGACTCGAGAAAACCGGGCCCAAGCTCCCGATGAACCGCCAAGGCGGCCGCGATTACTTGCCCCGACAACGCCTCGAATCGATGCACGGCTTCAGGCTCATATTTCGTGTTTTCGTCCCTTTCGCGTTTTCGTGTTTCAAAGATCTCTGCAGAACTCCGAAGCTCCGCTCCATTCCACCGCTCGCGAGACCCGGAAGGAGCGGGCCACCACAGTTGACGGTACCGGCCAGTGCCCACCGTCACATCGTTTATCGTGAGGAATATTGATCCTTGTTCGGGCTTCAAAACGGAGTCGAGTCAGTGCCTGCCAGGCTAGTGCTGTTGGTGCTATGGGTCTTCGGATGCTCTCAGCTGAGGTTCCTCAAGGCGCCCTCGGTCCCGCGACCGCGGGGAGACAGTCTAACTACGCGTGGCCCGGCATTTGGGGTGGAACCGGTAAGAACGACGCCGGATCCTCAAACCGATTGGGCGGGCTACAACAACACGCTGACCGGAGAACGCTTTTCACTCCTCGACCAGATCACCCCGGCCAACGTGACCGGACTCCGCCGGGTATGCGCCTACGACCTCGGTGAGCGGGCCGCCATGGAGGCAGGACCGGTCGTGGTAGACGGCACACTCTACGTCACCACCGCCGAGAATACCTACGCGATCGATGCCGCCACCTGCGCCCTACGGTGGAAGCACACGTACCAGTATTCGCCGGGTCCGCCGTTCGATTTGAAGGTGAATCGCGGAGTCGCCTATCTCAACGGCAGGCTCTTTCGGGGAGCGAACGACGGCCGGGTATACGCGCTCGACGCGTGGACCGGCAAGGAGCTGTGGAACGTCGCGGCAGCAGATCCTTCCAAGGGCGAGACTTTCCCGGCTGCACCGGTGGCGTGGGACAACCTGGTGTTCATCGGGAATGCCGGCGGGGACAACTTCGGCGTGGCCGGCCGCATGATGGCGTTCGACGTGGAGACCGGCGCCAGAGTGTGGACCTCCAATCTGATTCCGGAGTCCGGCCCCGCCGGCGAGAGCTGGCCGCCAGAGACCGAGACTCTGCCCCGGGCGGGCGGCGCGTCCTGGACCTCGTACACGGTCGATACGTTGAGCGGAACGGTGTATGTCCCCACCGGTAACGCGGCGCCCGATTTCCTCCCCCAGGTCCGTCCGGGAGCCAACCTGTACGCCTACTCCGTAGTGGCGCTCGATGCGCGGACAGGTCTGTTTCGCAGACACTACCAGGTGCTGCCGCGCGACATTCACGATTGGGATGTGGCCGCGGCTCCGGCCCTGATCACCACGCGGGGCGGACAGAATCTGCTCGTGGTCGGAGGGAAAGATGGACACGTGTACGGCATCGACCATTCGTCGGGGCAGAAGCGCTACGCCACGCCCGTCACCACCCTCTTCAACGTAGACGCGCCCCTCACCCCCGAGGGCACCCGCTTCTGTCCCGGCGTGAATGGCGGGGTCGAGTGGAACGGTCCCTCCTACTCCCCGGCGACGAACGCCTTGTATGTGAACGCCATCGACTGGTGTACCACCGTCAAGGTGGCGCCTCCCTCGAAACTGGAAGGAAAGGACGGCCTCCCCTGGACCGGCTCCTCCGAGCTGCGAGAGCCCTTTGGAACTCCGGACCGGCACCGGCGGGGCTGGCTCACGGCCCTCGATGCCGACGACGGGAAGGTGCGCTGGAAATACGCCTCACCTACGCCGCTGGTAGCCGGGATTACGTCCACGGCGGGGGGACTGGTGTTCACGGGGGACTTGAATGGGAACGTGCTCGGCTTCGACGGGAAGACCGGCCGGATTCTCTGGCGGGGAAAGACCGGACAGCCGATCGGGGGTGGAGTGGCGTCCTACGCGGTCGGCGGACGGCAGTTTATCGCGGTCGCCTCGGGGCTGCACGCGCCGGTGACTTGGCAACTCAAGAGCTCGCCGGCGAAGGTGGTCCTGTTCAGTCTACCATGATCTCGCAGTACTTCTGCTTACCCGCATCACCGCTTCCCCTTACCCGCAGTACTCATCCAACTGGTCGAACCCCACCAGCACATCCCGTGGCTTGCTGCCATCGGGAGGACCGAGTATGCCGGCATAGTGCAATTGGTCGATGATACGGGCCGCGCGTCCGTACCCGATCCGGAGACGCCGCTGGAGCAGTGAGGTAGATCCGCCCTGATTCTGGATGCACGCTTCCGCCGCCTCCCGGAACAGCGCGTCCCGCTCGCCCTCGTCCGACTCCGCGCTCCCCTCCGCTTCACTTTCTTGCGAGCGGACCAGCTCCAGAATGTCCGCCTCCGGCGCCTCACTCGCCTCCACCGCCGCCCGCCGGGCCGCGCGCCGCGCGACATACCACTCCATCACTCGCTCCGATTCGTCGGTCCCGATGTAGGCGCCTTGCAGTCGCATCGGCTCGCTCTTGCCCGGCGGCATGAAGAGCATATCCCCGTTGCCCAGCAGCGCCTCGGCGCCGTTCTGATCCAGAATCGTACGGCTGTCCACCTTGGAGGCCACCCGGAATGCGATCCGGCTGGGAAAGTTCGCCTTGATCAGTCCGGTGATGACGTTCACCGACGGGCGCTGGGTGGCCAGAATGAGGTGAATGCCGATGGCACGTGCCTTTTGAGCCAGGATCGCCAGCGGCGTCTCGACTTCTCCCTGCACGGTCATCATGAGGTCGGCCAGCTCATCGATGATCATGACGACGAACGGCAGGACTCCCTCGCCATAGGTCTCATCGATCGGCGGCTCGGGCGGGGTGTCCGCTGCTTCGGCGCTGATGCTGGAAATCGTCGGCTTGGGCCGGGGAGGATGACGGAGCGGCTTTCCTTCCTCGACCTTCCGGTTGAAATCGGCAATGTTGCGGGCGCCATTGGCCTGGAGCAGCTCGTAGCGCCGCTGCATCTCCATGACCGCCCACTTCAGCACCGTCGCGGCATCGTGGTTGTTGGTCACCACCTTGTGCCGGAGATGGGGCAGCGCGTTGTACATCGAGAGCTCCACCATCTTCGGGTCGATCATCAGGAACCGCAGCCTCTTGGGTGGATAGCGGTAGACCAGGCTGGTGATGATGGTGTTGATGGTGACCGACTTTCCCGTACCGGTCGCGCCCGCGATAAGAAGGTGGGGCATTTTGGTGAGATCGGCGATGACCGGCTTTCCCTCCAGATCGTGACCCAGCGCGATCGGGAGGACGGCCCGGCGGCTCTCCCACTCACCCGAATCGATCAGCTCCCGCAAGGTGACGATCCGCGCGATTGGATTGGGGATTTCCACCCCCACGGCGCCCTTTCCCGGAATCGGCGCGACGCGGACCGACGGAACCCGCATCGCAATGGCCAGATCGTCTGCCAGCGCACCGATCCGTCCGGCCTTCACTCCCGGAGCCGGGACCACCTCGAACTGCGTCACCACGGGGCCGGTGGTCCGTTGGCCGGGGCGGCCTTCCACCTTGAAGGTGCGGAGCGTCTCGATAAGCGATTGGCCGAGGCGGTCCAACTGCGCTTCACCAGCGTCTATGTCTTCGTTGGTGGGGGATGTAAGAAGGTCGACGGGAGGAACCTCCAACTCTTCATCCACCACGGCCACCGCGGTTCCAGCGGCCGCCTCACGCTTGGGCTTTCTGGCTTTGTGAGACCTCGGATCGGTGGCCGGGCGCACGGGCGGACCGGCGGACTGGAACGGCGCGCCGGACCGGGAGAAGCCTGAGCCATCGAAAAGCTGGGTATCTCCATCGATGGGTGCCGGCGTGATCGTTCGCCCGTCCGCCGGCCCACCCACAGGCACCCGCTCCTTCCCCCGTTCCAATCGCTGCAGCGGATGCCAGGCAAACGTCGCCAGGGTCAGCGCGGACAAGGCTAGAAAGCCGAAGAGGACCGCGCCGGCAATGCCAACCTTGTTCGAGATCGACTCGGCAAAGAAGCCGGGGAGCACGCCGACTACGCGGGCGGCAAGACCACGATACGCGAGATCGAGATCCAGATCGGCGCGCCCAACCTGAGTCAGCACCCCGATCAGGTAGGGGATGAGCAGGCTCAAGCCCACGATCAGCACGGCGGAGCGCTTCATGTCCAGCGTGCCCAGCCGGTCGAAACCCGCCAGCGCGAGCCCGATCCCCAGGAGGGGGATCCCCAGCGCCCCGGCACCGAGCAGTTGCCAGAGACCGTGACCGATCGAGTGGCCGACCGGACCGGTGATCGGAATCGGCAGGAGCGTCAATCCCAGGAAGAGGCCGAGCACGAGGGCCGTGACCGCACCGAGCCGGCGGCGGCGCGCGCCGGCGAAGCGGGCCTCCGATTTCTTTCGCTTGGACTCGGCGCTCACACCGGTACCGGAACGAGCGTGATTCGCCGCTCGTGGAAATGAGGCAAAACGGGGTAGGCATCCAGCCGGGCAGCATCCCGAACGTCGGCCCGAAACCCGAGGCGGATCAGCTCCCGTCCAGCACGGCTGTAGGCGAGTGGCCGTCTCCATCCTGTGCCGTACCGCCGGACCAGATCGAGGCTGGCGAGGCCAGCGTCGTTCAGCGCGCGGTGCGGCTTGGTATCGCCGAATATCTCTGACGCCAGCCGCCCGGCGCAGTACGCATCGTCGAGTGAAAAGGCGCCATCGCGTCCGGCGCACACGATGAGGACGGGTTGGTCACCTTCCAGCGCCTCCCTGGCCCGCTCAGCCGCGGTCGTGAGGTTCGCGGCCGCTGCCAGATACACCGCGCCGGCGCCCTGGCATGCCAGCAGCGTCCGGGAGCCGTTGCTGGTGGTGACGACGATGGTCTTACCTCGTACGGCTGATTCCGTCATTTCCAGCGGGCTGTTGCCGAGGTGAAAACCGGGGATTCGCGCGCAGTTCTTTTCGCCGGCGAGCAGAATGTCGCCGCTGCCGATGGTCTGGGCCAGCCGAAGCGCCTCCTCGGTCGATGCCGCCGGGATGATCGCCTTGGCCCCGTGCGCCAAGGCGGCGCAGATCGTCGTGGTGGCGCGGAGGATATCGATGACGAACACCACCCGGCCTTGCAGCTCGGCCGGATTGAGGCCGGCCGGGGTGAACAAAACATCGACCTTCATGACTCGGGACGCAGCAAATGGGACTCCCGCTCGAGAAATCGGGTGTCGATCTTGCCCGACACGAAGTCCGGATGGCGAATGACCCGGGCGAGGAACGGGATGGTGGTGGTGACGCCCTCGAGGATGAAGCTGTCGAGCGCCTGCCCCATGCGGCTCAACGCCTCGGGCCGGTTATTGCCGTGCACGATGACCTTTGCCAGCAGGGAGTCGTAGTACGGCGGTACGGTGTAGCCGGCATACACGTGGGTGTCGAGCCGAACGCCCGGCCCTCCGGGGGGATGATAGGCCGTGATCAGACCGGGTGAGGGCTGAAAGTTCCGGTAGGGGTCCTCGGCATTGATCCGGCATTCGATGGCGTGGCCGCGAAGCCGCCGGCCGTCGCCCTGGAAGCTCACCGGCTCTCCCGCGGCCACCTTGATCTGCTCCTTGACGATATCGAAGCTGGTCACCATCTCGGTGACCGGATGCTCTACCTGGATCCGGGTATTCATCTCCATGAAATAGAACATGCCGTCGGTATCCAGCAGGAACTCCAGGGTTCCGGCTCCCGCGTACCCGATATTCGACGCCAGGGCCACCGCCGACTGACCCATCCGGGCCCGGAGAGCGTCATCCAGCGCGGGGCTGGGACTCTCCTCGATCAGCTTCTGATGGCGGCGCTGCACCGAGCAATCCCGCTCGCCCATGTGCACCACTTTGCCGTGGAGATCGCCCATGACCTGGATCTCGACGTGGCGGGGATGCTCCAGGTATTTCTCGACGTAGACCGCGCCGTTACCGAACGCGGCGAGGGCCTCGTTCTGCGCCAGACCGAAGAGCTGCGAAAACGCGTCGGGGTTCGGGGCGATGCGCATCCCCTTCCCTCCCCCACCCGCGGTGGCCTTGATGATGACGGGAAAGCCGATCTCGTTGGCGAACGCCAGGGCGGCGTCCACGTCGTCAATCGTGCCGGGCGAGCCCGGGACGGTAGGCACGCCCGCCTCGACCGCCAGGCGCCGGGCCGTGGCCTTGTCGCCCATCTGGCGAATCTGGTCGCCGGTCGGGCCGATAAAGGTGATGTTCGAGGCCCGGCAGGTGTCGGCGAACTCGGCGTTTTCGGCCAGGAAGCCGTAGCCCGGGTGAATGGCATCAGCTCCGGTAATTTCCGCCGCCGCGATAAGGTTCGGGATCTTGAGGTACGACAGCCGGCCTGGCGGGGGGCCGATACAGACGTCGTCATCGGCAAAACGCACGTGCAGCGACTCGCGATCGGCTTCGCTGTACACCGCCACGGTTTCCACGCCCAGCTCGCGGCAGGCGCGAATGACCCGCAGGGCAATCTCCCCGCGGTTGGCAATGAGGACTTTCTTAAACATGGTGGGAGCCCGAGAACGCCGACCCGGCCTCTCGAGACCCAAGATCGTCGCGGCCACGGGCCACCTTCATGAGCATTAAGGCGTCAGATCCATCGGCTGCGCCTTCGCCGCCTGATCGCCGGTGATTTCAGTGAACGTGCGGTCCGACGCGGAATCGACGCCCGATATCCGCAGCGCGAACTCGTTGGGATTGGTGGAAAAGAAGAGCGCGCTCTCGTAGGATATCGCTCCGTCCTTGTACCACTTCATCAATGACTGGTCGAACGACTGCATGCCGTACGACGTGGTCCCCTGCGCGATGAGGTCTGGGATATGGAGCGCCTTCTCGATGTCCCGGATGTTGTCGGCCACGGTGGCCGTGTTGATCAGCACTTCGGCCGCGGGTACCCGGCCGCGTCCGTCGGACCGGGGAACCAGCCGGAGCGAGATCACGGCCTGCAAGGCGGTCGAGAGGATCATCCGGACCTCTTGATGCTGGTGCGGCGGGTAGAACGACAGTAGCCGGTTGATGGTCTGGGCCGCGTCGGTCGTGTGTAGGGTCGAGAATACGAGGTGTCCGGTGTCGGCCGCCTTGAGCGCCGTGTCCAGGGTCTCCATGTCTCGGATCTCGCCCACCAGGATGACGTCGGGGTCCTGCCGCAGAACGTGCCTCAGCGCCGAGGCAAAGGACAGGGTGTCGTTGCCCACTTCACGCTGGGAGATGTTCGAGTTGACGTCCCGGTGTAAAAACTCGATCGGATCCTCGATGGTGATGACGTTCACCCGGCGCTGCTGGTTGATGTGATTGATCAGCGACGCCAACGCGGTCGACTTGCCTGAGCCGGTAATACCGGTGACCAGCACCAGCCCCCGGGGCCGCAGCGCGATCTCCTCCAGTATCACGGGCAGGTGCAGCTCACGGACCGTCTTCACCTCGTAGGGGATGGCGCGAAAGGCAAAGGCGAGCGTGCCGCGCTGCTGATAAATATTGGTGCGGAAGCGCCCCACCCCGGGAACGCCGATGGCAAAGTCCGCCTCCTTCCTTTCGGCGAACTCCTTCACCTGCCGGGGCGTCATGATCTGTTCGGCCAGCGTCTTCAGATCCTCAGGCTTGAGGGGCGGCATTTCCAGCGCCTGGAGCTCCCCGTTCAGCCGGATCGTGGGCGGGCGCCCCACCTTGAGAAGGAGGTCGGAGGCGTTCCGCTGGACCATCTGGGAAATCGTGTTCTTGAAATTGAAGGTGGATTGCGACGGAGCCGCCTTGGCTTCAGCCATTGGGATCAACCCGGAAGAGAACCTGGCCGAACTCGACCGGCTGCCCGTCTTCCACCGAGATCTCCCGCACCACTCCGGCGACCTCGGCCTCGATCTCGTTCATGATCTTCATGGCCTCGATGATACAGACGGTCTGACCCGGGGTGACCCGATTGCCCACTCTGATGTAGGCCTCCGCCCCCGGCTCAGGCGCCTTGTAGAAGGTGCCCACCATGGGCGAGCGAATCTCCTTGAGGTGCGCCACCGCGGCCGCCGCACGCGTCCCCGCGTCTCGGTGCTCCGCCTCAGGTGGGTGAACCGGCGCGGCAGCCAGGGTGGGGTTCGGCAGGGCCACCGGCAGCATCGCCGGGGTGCGAGTGATCACCACCCCGGTTCCGAACCAGCCTTTCACCTCGATGGAGCCGATCTCCGGCGTCTCACGCAGCAATTGGGCGAGTCGCTTCACATCCTTCAGGTCGATCGAGTGGATGCCCGGCACGTTTTGCAGCAGCTCGGCGAGCTCCTGCATCTCTTGAGGACTCATACGCGGGTCAGGTACTTGTCTTCGCGGCGGTCGACCCGAATCACCTGACCCTCCTCGATGAAGAGCGGAACCTGCACCGTGGCTCCGGTTTCCAGGGTCGCCGGCTTGGTTCCACCAGTGGCGGTGTCGCCCCGGATGCCCGGGGCGGTACGGGTGACGGTCAGCTCGACAAAGGAGGGCAGCTCGACCGTGATCACCCGCTCGTTATGGACCAGCCCTTCACACTCCATCCCCTCTTTCAGGTACTTGAGCTGATCGGGACCGATGACCTCGTCGGTGAGCATGATGTCGTCGTAGGTCTGCTGGTCCATGAAGTGATAAAAATGTCCATCCCCGTAGGAGAACTGCATCGGACGTCGCTCCAACCGGACATCCGCCACCCGTTCGCCCGCGTTGTAGGTCCGGTCGATGACGGCTCCGGTGCGGATGTTCTTGAGCTTGGTGCGGACGAAAGCACCCCCCTTTCCGGGCTTCACGTGCTGGAAGTACACCAGCTGGAAAAGCTGGCCCTCGATGTCGAGCACGAGACCGTTTTTGAAGTCCGCGGTGGTGGCCATAGTAAGAGAGTCGAGAGTCGAGAGTCTAGAGTCTAGCGGCGGGCGTCCATGGTCCAGCAAACTCCTAGACCCTCGACTCTCGACCCTAGACTAATTCCAACAATTCCGTCCGCCCATCCGACAGCCGCTCGGCGCCGTCGGGTGCCAGGTACACGTCGTCTTCCAGCCGAATGCCGCCCCAGCCTGGAAAATAGACACCCGGTTCCACCGTGACTACGGCATGAGCCGGCAGCGGCGCCTCGGAGGTTGGGGCCAGGCGGGGTGCCTCATGCACCTCGAGACCTAGGCCGTGCCCCAACGAGTGACCGAAAGCATCGCCGAAGCCACGGATCGCGATCACCTCACGGGCCAGCGCATCTCCCTCTCTTGCCGGCATGCCGGCCCGCAGGTGTTCGATAGCTCGACGCTGCGCCATCTGCACCAGCTCGTGGACCGTACGCTGTCGCTCATCGGCCCGGGCTCCCACTACCACCGTGCGGGTCAGGTCGGCGCAGTAGCCGTCCACCTGAGCTCCAAAATCCAGCAGCAGCAGGTCGCCGGCACCAATAGATCGGGCGCTGGTCCGAGCGTGGGGCAGCGCCGACCTCGGTCCCGAGGCGACGATCGTGGGAAAGGGGTGCCACTCGCTTCCGCGCCGCCGCAGCGCGGCCTCGAGCGATGCCCCCACCTCGGCTTCAGTCTGCCCCACCTTCACGCTGGGCAGGACTTCCGCGAGCGCATCCTGGGCCAGGCCAGCAGCCGCCCGGATGGCAGCCACCTCCTCTGGTGACTTGGCCGCCCGTTGCCGCTCCACCAGCTCCGCGGTGGGCATCACCCGGCCCCGAGTCAGTCCACTCAGCCGCTCCGCGTCACGCACGGTAAGGGAATGAGGCTCGATGCCCAGCTGCTCCGGCGGATGCGCCGCCAGGAGGCGCCCCAACCGCTCCCAGACACTCCGCTGATCGATTTCCACGGTGGCCACCGATCCCGCTTCGGTCATGGCCTGGGAAGCGTAACGGAAGTCGGAGATCAGGACCGTGGCGCCGGTTCGAATCAGCAGCAGCGCGGCGGATCCGGTAAATCCCGTAAGGTACCGGATGTTAGGGAGATGGGTGACCAGCATCCCATCCAACCCTTCGGCTTCCAGGGCGAGCCTCAAAATGGACTGACGCTCGAGTCTCCGGTCAGGAGCCACGGAGCCGGCCCACCAGTGCCTGCAGGGCGAGAACGTAGCTCTGGGCACCGAAGCCGCTCACCATCCCCAGCGCCAGGTCTGCGATCACGGAGTGCCGCCGTTCCGGCTCCCGAGCGAAGATATTGGACAGGTGCAGCTCGACGAACGGAATCTTCACCGCCAGGAGCGCGTCCCGGAGCGCGAGGCTCGAATGGGTGAGGGCGGCGGCATTGATCAGCGCACCATCAGCCTGTCCCCGGAGACCCTGCACCGCGTCGACCATGCCTCCTTCATGATTGGTCTGGAACCAGTAGATCTCAGTCTCCAGCCGGCCGGCGGTCTCCCGTACCATAGCCTCGATCTCGGAAAGACTGGTGCGGCCATACACCTCCGGCTCCCTCTGCCCCAGCAGGTTGAGGTTGGGGCCATTGAGCACCGCGATCCGCATTCAGCGTTTCAGATTTTGCAGCCAGGAATGGAACTGGTCGAGATCGTCCTTGCCCGGCTCGGAACCGCCGGCGGCCAAAGGATTCGAGCCCTTGGCCGGTGAGCCGAAGAAATCGTCGAATGAAACGGTCGAATCTTTCGGTTCCGGTGGCCCATCTTGATGCGGCCGGCCGGAGTTTCCCGCATGAGCGGTGGTTGAACCGGTTGAGGCAGAGGGTCCCGGCGGTCGAGCCACCAACAATTTCTGAAAGAAAGCCGCAATGGACTGCCCGTTGGTGTCTTGGGCTACATAGGAGCGAATCGGCGCGGAGGGCTCCGCTGGCGGTGGAACCGGAGCCGGCGGCGCGGGTTCCCGGCTTTCCGGCGCTCGATCGGAGGCTCGCCGGCCCGGGTTCCGGGGTCGGGATGCGTTCAGTTGTGCCGCCAGCGCCATGAAGTCCTGGGACGCGTCCGGAACGGTGAACTCCGAAGCCCCCGAGCTCCGAAGGACCACGTCTTCCTCGGTTTCGATCTCCAGCCCCAGTGGCGTCAGCGATTCGGGAGGCGCCTTAGGCGGCTCGAACTCAGCCGTCACCAGTCCGGGAAGCGGCGACACCTCAACCTCACTCCGGTCCGGTGGGCTGACCGTCGGCTCGACCGAGGCCGGCTCCGGGGGCGCCGCTTCTGCCAGTTCCTCGGTGAGATCCAGCGGCTCGAGCGGGGCCGGTACCGGTGGCACCGCCGGCGCTACCGTCGCCGCCGGCACCTCAACCGCCGGCGGAGGCTCGACGATCGCGATCTCGTGCGGTACCTCGACCGGCGTGGGCCGCCCTGATGGAGGAGCCGTTTCCTTGCGGGCCTGCTGCTTCAATGCCTCGATCTGTTGCAGCTGCTGGCGCGCCTCATCGTTGCTGCGATCGACCGATACCAGCCGCCGGAGCCAGCGCTCCGCGTCTTCCAGTTTGTCTTGCCGTTCGTTGATGTCGGCCAGCGATTTGAGCGCGATGACGTTCTCGTCGTCGAGCCGCAAAACATGACTGAACGCTTCCTCTGCGGCGGGTAGATCGCCCAGATCCTGATGACAGCGTCCCAGCACGATGCTGGCCGGGATGTAGTTGGGGTGGAGCTCGAGACCGATTTGCAGGAGCTCGAGAGCGCGCGGGATATCGCCGTTCTTGCGATGGACCTCGGCCAGAGGCGCGAAGGTGAGCCCGTGTGGATTCTCGGCGTACCGGCGCTCCAGTTTTTCGATTTCGCTCGTGGCCATCGGGTCCCGGTATCGAGGTCAGAACTGCCGTCGGACAGGCGGTGTATAGCTTTGCGGGGAGTACGGTGACAGTAGTGGGCGGCCCCCGGCGTGTCAACTGCTAAGCAGAATGGCGCCTTGAGGTTCTGGGCTATTGCGCTTAAGCTTCCCCCTCTTCGCAACCCCTCTGGTTGGAGTCTCGGACCGTCCTATGATGCAAGCCTTCCGCAACGCGGCCAAACCGCTCATGGTGGTGGTCGCTTTCACGTTCTTTGCCTGGCTGGTACTCGATCTCAGCGGCATTACCGGCGGTACCGGATTACTCACCCGGACCTCGGTGGGGAAGATCAATGGCCGCAGCATCGACGCTCGCACTTATCAAAGCGTCGTCCAACAGTCCATCGACGCCCGGCAGCGGCAGAGCCCCGGTCCGATGGGGCTGGAAGATTATCAGCAGGTGCGCGACGAGGTCTGGGACCAGATCGTCCAGAGCAGCGTGCTCGACGCCGAGTACCGGCGGCGGGGTATTCAGGTCAGCGACGATGAGATTGTTCATGCCATGC
>JBJMPK010000088.1:0-5410 GCA_045803245.1 Gemmatimonadales bacterium | reverse complement strand
CTTGAGGTCCTCGGCCAAATACACTGAGGCCATTCCCCCGCGACCGATTTCTTCTTCGATGCGGTAGCGGTCCGCCACGGCGGCGCGCAGGTGCTCGGGCACGGCAGGCACTTTATCTCGCTATGGGTTCGGCTGTTGGAAGGGAACCTCTCTGCCGCCCATCCACAAGCCAACCTTCTGGCGTCTGCTTTTGTTCCGGCACCCCGCCTTCACCGGCGGGCTACATATGATACATATGCGCGCGGACGCGCAGCCGGCCCATGAGGGCCGGCCTCTTCCGATTCACCGGTCCTACGGACCGGCTCGAGGCCATTCCACTATTAGGAGGCTTCGTCTTTCCTGTAGAATTCTTGTCGACACCCCTGGAAGAGGCTACATGGATTTCGCGGTGATCTACGCCGTCCTGCGCTCCAGAATCAACGCCGGCTCCGTCTCCGCTGACTCGAGATATCTGGTGCGCGCGGCCGCGACCAATGGCGCGGCCCCCTTCGGCACCACTTTCCGGAACAGAGGCAGAAACTCGTCCCACTTCACCACAATCGTCCGCGCCCGGGCGCTGACCGTCTTCTCCTCGTGCTCGTGGATCAGCTTCCGCACCAGCTCGATGTCCTCCCCCTCCAGATCGGCCAGCTCGACCATGTCGTGGTTGACCCGACTGGAGAACGTGCCGGCTTCATCGATCACGTAGGCCACGCCGTTCGACATGCCGGCGGCAAAGTTCCGTCCCGCCCGGCCCAGCACCAGCACGATCCCGCCGGTCATGTACTCGCAGCAATGATTGCCGGCTCCCTCGATCACGGCCACGGCTCCGGAGTTTCGCACCGCGAAGCGATCGCCGGCCTGGCCCGCGGCGAACAGCTTGCCCGCGGTAGCTCCATACAGCACCGTGTTCCCCATGATGAGGTGCTGGTGCGAGGTATGGGCGTACGCTGCCCGCCGGAACGGCCGGATGGTGATCTCGCCGCCACTCAGCCCTTTGCCGACGTAATCGTTGGCCTCACCCTCGAGCTCGAGGTGCACGCCCCGGCAGAGAAAGGCGCCGAAGCTCTGGCCGGCAGTTCCATTGAAGCGGAGCCGCACCGACCCGACTGGCAGGCCGGTATCCCCATGCCGCTCCGCGATGGCTCCCGCCACCCGCGCGCCGACCGTGAGATGGTGATTCCGGATCTCATAGCTGCCGGAGAAGGGAAGGCCGCAATCGAGATACGGCTCCAGCTCACTGAGGATCTCGCGATCCAGCGACACCAGACCCGGCCTATCATTCCGGTCTACCATTCGCCGCCGTAAGACCTCTTCGTCAGCTTGTCCGCCCGTCCGCCTGTCCGCCCGTCCGCCTGCTTGTCCGTCCGACCGTCCGCCCGTCCGCCTGTCCAGCAGAATCGACAGATCCAGCATCTGCGCCCTCGGCACGTCCGGCCGCTCCATCCGCTCGAGCAGGTCGTGCCGCCCGATGATCTCGTCCAGCGAGCGCGCTCCCATGCCCGCGAGGAGACGGCGCACTTCTTCGGCCAGCAGAGTGAAGTACGTGATCACCTGCTCGGGTGTACCCTTGAACTTGGCGCGGAGATCCTCGCGCTGGGTGGCGATGCCGGTGGGGCAGGTGTTGATGTGGCACTGCCGGGCCATGGCGCAGCCCATCGCCACGAGCGGGGCGGTGCCGAATCCGTAGCTCTCCGCGCCGAGCAGCGCGGCGATGATCACGTCCCGGCCGGTCCTGAGACCCCCGTCGGTGCGGACCTCGATGCGGTGCCGGAGCCCATTCCGCACCAGGGTGTTTTGGGTTTCAGCCAGCCCCAGCTCCCAGGGCGATCCGGCGTGCTTGATGGAGGACAGCGGCGAGGCACCGGTGCCGCCGTTATGACCCGCGATGAGTACGTAATCGGCGTACGCCTTGGCCACTCCCGCCGCGACGGTACCCACCCCGTTCTCGGAGACCAGCTTGACGCCGACCCGCGCCCGCGGGTTCACCGTCTTCAGGTCATGGATCAGCTGCGCCAGGTCCTCGATCGAGTAAATGTCGTGATGCGGCGGCGGCGAGATCAATTGAATGCCCGGTACGGCGTGCCGGAGCCGGGCGATCAGGTCGGTGACTTTGTGGGCCGGGAGCTGCCCGCCTTCCCCCGGTTTGGCCCCCTGCACGATCTTGATCTCCAGCTCCTCCGCCCGGGCCAGATACTCGGTGGTCACCCCGAAGCGGGCGGACGCCACCTGCTTCACCCGGTTGTCGGCCCGGTCGCCGTTGTGAAGTGGGCGATAGTTCTCCGGATCCTCGCCCCCTTCTCCGGAGTTGGACCGGGCGCCGATCCGATTCATCGCGACCGACAACGTGGTGTGCGCCTCCGGCGAGAGCGCCCCCAGCGACATGGCGGAGGAGACGAACCGCCGGCGGATCTCCTCCACCGGCTCGACTTCATCCAGGGGAACTGGCTCAGCCTGTTTCGGAGCCAACAGGTCGCGGGGGCCGGCGGGACGACGCTGAATATTCTTGGCGACAAACTCTTCGTACGTATTTCGGAATCGCGCCGCTCCTTCCGCTCCTTCCGCCTCTTCCGCCCTTACCGCCGTCGCTTTCTGAAGTGCCACCACGATAGGCGGTGCCCAGCCGTGATCTTCGCCTTCCTTCCGGAAGCGGACTCGACCGTGATCGGAAAGAGTGGAGTGGGACTCCGCGCTGTCGTACGCTACTGCGTGCCGATCCAGCACGTCCTCCGCGATCTCCTCGAATCCAATTCCTCCGATTGGAGAAGCGGTGCCCGCAAAGCAGGCCGCGATCACTTCGTGGCCTAGGCCGAGCGCATCGAACGTCTGCGCGCCGCAGTAGGAGGAGAGGGTGGAGATCCCCATCTTCGACAGGATCTTGAGCAACCCCTTCTCGGCGGCCGAGCGGTAGGCTTGGCGAGCTGCTTCGGGCGACGGACGGTCTCCTCCGCTGTCACGTTTACCTGCCCCACTGCCTCGCTGCCCCGCTGCCCCGTTAAAGATTCCGTCTACGCTTTCCAGCGCGAGCCAGGGATGCACCGCCTCAGCCCCGTACCCGATCAGGCTGGCGAAGTGATGGATGTCGAACGCGTCGCCCACCTCTGCGACCAGTCCCACCCGGGCGCGCAATCCGGTGTGCACCAGGTGCTGGCGGACGGCGCCGATCGCCAGGAGCATCGGTATCGGGGCGAGCCGCTCACCGGCCGCGCGGTCGCTGACGATCAGGATATGAGCCCCGCGGCGCGCCGCTCGCTCCGCGGATCGGCGCAGAGCGGTGAGCGCCGGCTTGAGTCCGGCCACGCCCTTCCTGGGGTCCCACACTGCATCCAGGGTCACGGTCGAAAAGCCGGCCACGTTGCGCAGTGCCGTCATCTCCTCCGCCAGGAGCAACGGATGCTCCAGCCGCAGCATCCGGGCGTAAGAGGGTCGCTCCAGCAAGGGCGAGCCGCGGCGCCCCAGGTGCATCCGAAGCGACATCACCATCGCTTCGCGGAGCGAATCGATCGGCGGATTGGTGACTTGGGCAAACCGCTGGCGGAAATAGGCGTAGAGGCTCGGCGCGACGGCGGAGAGCGGCGGGATCGGGGTGTCGTCGCCCATGCTCCAGACCGGGTCTCCCCCGGTGCTGCCCATCGGCTCCAGCACGATGCGCAGATCTTCCGCGCCATAGCCGAACGTGCGCTGCAGCTGGAGCAGGGAATCGCCGGTGTGGATCGGCGGCACGCGCGCCGGATCGGGTACCAGGGTTGCCATGTAGCGCGCGACCCAACGGGCATAGGGCTTCCGTCCCGCGACCCTGCGCTTGGCGTCCTGATTGCGGATGACTTCGCTCCGGCTGGTATCCACTATCAGTACTTCGCCGGGGCCTACCTTCCCGCACGCGACTACCTCGCGTGGGTCCAGGTCCACCAACCCCACCTCGGAGCCGGCGACGACCAGCCCGTCGCGGCGGACTTTGTAGCGGCAGGGTCTGAGCCCATTGCGATCGACCGCGGCGCCCGCGAGAACGCCGTCGGTGAACGCAAGGGCGGCAGGCCCATCCCACGGCTCCAGCACGCACTGGTGGTACTCGTAGAACGCCTTCACCGCGGAATCGAGATCCGGGTACTTCTCCCAGGCCTGCGGCACCATCATCATCGCCGTGTGCACCGGGTCGCGACCCGAGCGCACCAGCAGCTCCATCGTGTTGTCCAGGCTGGCGGAGTCGCTGCCTTCGGCCCAGATCACCTCCCGCAAGCGTTCGATCTTCTCGCCCCACAACGGCGACGACAGCATCGGCTGCCGCATTGCCATCGCGTTACGGTTTCCCCACAACGTGTTGATCTCGCCGTTATGGGCCAGAAGCCGGAAGGGCTGCGCCAGCGGCCAGCTCGGCAGCGTGTTGGTCGAGTAACGCTGGTGGAAGACCGCGATGGCGCTCTCGTATTCCGGGTAGCGGAAATCGGTGAAGAACGCCGGGAGCTGGGTGCCGGTGAGCAGCGCCTTGTACACCACGGTGCGACACGAGAGCGAGCAGGCGTAGAACCCGGGGAACCCGGCCTCCGCCGCCCGCCGCTCCATCTCGCGCCGGGCCAGATAGAGGGCTCGCTCCCAGGCATCCTCATCGCCGGCCCGCGCGGGACGGCCGACGAGCACCTGGCGAATGAGCGGACACGAGGCCAGCGCGGTGGGGCCGAGTGCCGCCGTGTTGGTGGGGACGTCTCTCCAGCCGAGGAAGGGGATTCCGTCCGCCGCGAGCACCTGTTCGATCATGGCGACCGCTGCACCCAAGGGCTCGGCGGCGCGGGGGAGGAAGAACGCTCCTACCGCGAACGGCAACCCCGGCTGGAGATGCAGCCCCAGGCGATATGAATCACGGTAAAAGAGACGATGGGGGATCTGGGTCAGGAGGCCCGCCCCATCGCCGGAGTTGTCGGTCGAGGCGGCGCCGCGATGGGCCACGCGCGCCACCGCCTCCAACGCCAGGGCCACGACGTGATGCGCTCGCGTGCCCGACGCATCGGCGACGAAGCCGACTCCGCAGGCGTCGTGCTCGCGGGTGGGGTCGAGGGCGGCCGCACTGGACGATGCAGCGTGTCGAGGATCGTGCTGACGGGAACCGGCCGGGTGGATCCGCTGCCCATTGGCGGCCATGGTGCCTCCTGAGTTGTCGTGCCCCCATCAGCCGGAGAGGCCGAGATTGGGGCAACAAAAAAGCCCGCTCCACATTGGGAGCAGGCCGGGGGTCGCGTGTGCGCTAACCTTACCCGGACGCTCCCCTGGAGCGGACGAGATTGAGATTAATGGCGTTGCTGAGCGGCGCGTTCATGTCCGCATTATTATGCATTGCGATGAATTCGTCAAGTCGCAGTTCCGCGCCACTTTGTCTCAGGGGACGCAGTTTCCCTGGAAGTTCGAAAGTGCTCTTGACTTGTTCTCGGGATTGTCGTAG
>JBJMPK010000087.1:0-5996 GCA_045803245.1 Gemmatimonadales bacterium | reverse complement strand
TGACGAACCCACCACTGGCCTGCACTTCGCCGACGTGAGCCGGCTGCTGGACGTACTCAACCGGCTGGTGGACGGCGGCAACACGGTCGTCGTCATCGAGCATAACCTGGACGTCATCAAGACCGCCGACTGGATCATCGACCTGGGACCCGAGGGTGGGGAGCGGGGCGGGGAAGTGGTGGCGGCGGGGACGCCGGAAGAGGTGGCGGAGGTGGAGGAGAGCTACACCGGGCAGTTTTTACGGAAAGCGCTAAGGTCACAGGAACAGAAGGTCTGATTTCACCTCGACCCCCTCATTTCGTCGGCCCAAAACTCGGCGCCTTGGCGGCTGGATCGATTTTCATCCAGATCCACATCCCTGACAAACCGTGGCCCGGTACGCCGCAGAAGATGCGGTACGTGCCGCTGTCAGGAGCCGTGAAGCGGATGTCATCGGACGCTTCCTGGGGCAGACCCTCCAACAGCTTGTTGGTGTACGCCCGCGGGATTGCCGGGTCCACTGCGGCATTGGGTATGGGGCCCTCGCCGGAGATGACCTCGGCGCTATGCGGGGTGCCGTCCTTGTTGACGAAGTTGATCACTACGTTCGCCTTCGGGGGCAGCGTAAGGGTGGCTCCGCCGTTGGTGTAGCCGTTGAAGTTGAACGGTCCCGCCATCAGCCCAAAGGTGACCGTATTGCTGGCCGGGTCGTACTTGACCGTCTGGCCCTGTGCCGCGCTCGGCGAGCTTGGCGCGGGGGCGGCGGCAGCAGCCGTTGTGTCGGTCGAGGGTTTTACCGCCGCCGCGACGGAGTCCCGTGCCGCCTTGGGAAGGATCCGACCTGGATCCACGGAAGGACGGGGTAGGGGCCGGGACGGGGAGGCTGCCGCGGGAGGAGTGGCGCTGGGAGCCGGGGGTGACGGGGGGGCGGCGGTATTCGGCGCGGCACTCGCCGTATCGCGCGCGGTGGTAGAGGCCGCGCTCTCCGTGCTCGGCGTTCGGTTGGCCTCCTGCTTGGAGCAGGCGATGGAAAAACCGGCCAGGATGCCGGCGAGAAACAAATTCCGATCTCGCTGCCGTAAGGACCTGGACATGTACGTCTCACTTCTCAGATGTATAATGCACGCTCCGCCGAGCCATCGAACCGGCTGGGCTTATCGATGAAGTGATACCCCCGCCTCAGGCCGGGGGCAACGGTCGCCCAACTCCTCTTCACACCAACGGACTTCTCGTGATCCGGTTCGCCCTGACCCTCGGTCTCGCTCTCGGCTTTGCTCCGCTGCAGGCGCAGCAAACCGATTCGACCCTGCTCTCGATCCAGCGGATCTACGGCACGCCCGAATTCCGGGCCCAAACCTTCGGGCCGGCGCGCTGGCTGGGCGATGGCTCGGCCTATACCACGCTCGAGGATGCCGACAAGGAGGGCGGGCAGAACCTGGTCCGTTACGACACGGAGCATGGGGGCCGCCAGGTACTCCTCGCGGCGCGGCAGTTCATTCCGCCCGGTGACACCGTCGCGTTGCAGGTGGAAGACTATGCCTGGTCTCCCGACAACGGGATGTTGCTGATCTTTACCAACAGCAAGCCCGTGTGGCGCCTGAACACGCGGGGAGATTACTGGGTGCTCGAGCGCGCCAACGGCAAGCTCCGGAAGCTGGGCGGGCCCGGCGCAAAGCCCTCCACGCTCATGTTCGCCAAGTTTTCTCCTGACGGCAGACGCGTCGGATACGTCCGAGAAAACAATCTGTACGTGGAGGATGTCTCCACCGGAGCCATCACGCCACTCACCAGCGACGGCTCGAGGACGCTCATCAACGGCACCTTCGATTGGGTATACGAAGAAGAGCTGATGAACTATTACGCCGATGGTTGGCGTTGGAGTCCGGATGGCCGGAGCATCGCGTACTGGCAGCTGAACGCCGATTCGGTGAAGGACTTCAACCTCATCAACAACACCGATTCGCTGTACTCGCGCGTCAACCCGGTCCAGTATCCCAAGGCGGGAGAAGCCAACTCGGCGGCTCGGGTCGGGGTCGTCAGCGTCTCGGGCGGTCCCACCCGGTGGCTCGACATCGAGGGCGACCCGCGGAACCATTACATCGCGAGAATGGACTGGGCCGACAACTCGGATCAAGTCGTGCTCCAGCGCCTCAACCGGCTTCAGAATACCAACGAGGTGATGCTGGGAGATATCCGTAGCGGCCGGGTGCAGACCGTGCTGACCGAGCGCGACAGCACCTGGGTCGACGTGGTCGATGATCTGACTTGGCTCAAGGGTGGAAAGAGCTTGTTGTGGGTGAGCGAGCGCGACGGCTGGAACCATGTGTACACGGTCTCGCGAGACGGCAAGTCGCTTCGGCTGGTCACCCGGGGCGCGTACGACGTCTCCAAAGTGGTGGGCGCAGACGAGAAGACTGGATGGCTGTATTACGTGGCATCGCCCGACCAGCCCTCACAACGATATCTGTTCCGGAAGCGGCTGGACGGAAAGGGCACGGCCGAACGACTGTCTCCCGGAACCGAAGCCGGTACTCACCAGTACGACCGCTCACCCAATTTCCGGTACGCTCTCGAGACCTATTCCAGCTTCGGCCAGCCACCGGTCACCCGGGTGGTGCGTCTTCCCGGCCATGAGGTGATTCGCACCCTGGTCGACAACGCGCTGCTACGAGACCGCGTCGCAGCTCTCCGCAAGGGGGCGGTGGAGTTCTTCAACCTTGCGGCGGAGGATGGGTCACGGATGCCGGCCTACCTGATGAAGCCGACGGACTTCGACTCGGCCAGGAAGTATCCGCTGCTTCTCTTTGTCTATGGAGGCCCCGGCAACACGACGGTCAACGATGCCTGGGGCGGATACTATCTCTGGCACCTGATGCTCACGCAGCGGGGATATCTCGTCGCCAGCATCGACAACCGGGGAACCCCGGCGCCGTTGGGGCGCCGGTGGCGGAAGTCGATTTACGGCCAGCTTGGGGTAATGGAAACCAGGGATCAGGCCACGGCTGCACGGCTGCTGTCTGAACGACCGTATGTGGATCGAGCCCGGATCGGTATCTGGGGCTGGAGCTACGGCGGCTTCATGACCCTCAACAGTCTGTTTCAGCACCCCGATCTGTTCCGGACCGGAGTCGCGGTATCGCCGGTGACCCACTGGGCGCTCTACGACAATGTCTACACCGAACGCTTCAACGGCCTCCCCAGTCAGAACCGCGCGGGATACAACCGGGGATCGCCGCTCACGTACGTCCAGGGATTCCGGGGGAATCTGCTGCTGGTTCATGGCAGCGGCGATGACAACGTGCATTTTCAAAACAGCGAGATGCTGATCAACGCCCTGGTCGCGTCGAATAAGCCGTTCACTATGATGGAATACCCCAACCGGACCCACTGTATCTGCCAGGGGCGGAACACTCAGGCCCATCTCTTCGAGCTGATCACCCGCTATCTCGATCAAAATCTCAAGGCAGGGCCGCTGTCAGGCCCCACGGACCGGGCTGCCATGGGTGCCCGCTAAGTATGCGCCTGCGAGTGATGCTTAGGTACTCGTCCCCCCGCGGTGCCGGGTAGCTGCCCGCGCAACCGAAAAAAGTGAACGCATCATCCGCCTTCCGCCTCTATGCCCGCGAATGTCGGACAGTCTATGGTAATTTGGACTGGTTTTCCCCGGCCCTCTTTGCCGCTGATCTCCAGCCGGCCGCCCGGCCCGCTCGGCAGGATCGTGACGCTGCCCTGGCCGGTCTTCTGGCCCGACCCTCCCATTTCGATGCGGTGTGAGCCGGATTTCGTGTCTACCGACAGTGAGAGCTGATCGGGGGCTCCGTCTTTGGGACGCCAAAGCGTCAGGCTCAGCTGGCGCAGAGATCCGTCTTTGGCGCTGGTATATCGAACCACCCACAGCGCGGCCGACATCCCCCGGATCGAGGCATCCGGTGCATGCTTACACTCGCCAATTCCGTTTGCTTTGTACTTCTTCCCCCCCAGCTTGGCTTCAATCGTCACCAATGTCGCCTGATCCGCCCTTCCGGCCGGGGCCGCGGGCTTGCGGCGCTGTGCAGCCGCGCCGTGCGCCAGGCCGACCTGGAGAGCACCAAGTACGACGATCACGGCAACGGATCTCCGCATGCATCCTCCTTGGATCGGTGTTCCTGCAGCCCCCGTATGCATGGCGAGCCAGCCCGGTGAAGCCTAGATTATGATTTCCTGCCTCAAGGGAGTCCAGATGACCTACGAGGACATCATCACCCTTCTCGGTTATGCCGGGGGTCACGAGCAGCCGGTCCGCATAACTACGACGGACCGTTCCGAGGTCGTCGGCATTCCGATGAGCGTGGACACTCATGTCACCGCCCACGAGGTCTACCTCCGGCCTCAAGGCAGCGACGATACGGAGATTGCGGTCTCGCTGGCAGCCATTAAGGCTGTGGAGCTGGTGTAACTCTCCCCTGCTCGCCTGCACGACGCCGTTTCGTTGTGAAACAACGAAACGTCTTCGCCCGTACATCATAAGTCAATCCAGGAGCCGAGAGCGAGAAGCCCGAGCTCCCGGGTGCCAATAAGGCGGCAGGCGCGCGGCTGAGGACAAACCTAGAATGGACATGGAAGGCATATTCGCAATCGTATTCCTCTTCGGAGGCGGTACCCTCTTTCTCCTGTCGGTCAGCCCGGTGGGAAGAGCCCTGGCGGACCGGATCCGGCGGAATGCTCCCCCGGCCGAGGACCCCGAGCTTCTTGCCGAGGTGGATGCCCTCCGGCAGGAAGTGGCGGAGCTGCACGAACGAGTCGATTTCGCCGAGCGGATCCTGCTGAACAGCCCTGAGCGCAAGGAAATCGGGAAGGGAGAGAGTGCTTGATGCTGACGATGTTGCAAGCGGTTCCTCCGACGCCGCCGCAGGTTCCGTTCGATCCGAACCTGATCTTCATGAATCACGGTGGCCCCCCGATGGTGCTGTTGATCGTGATCGCCGCCCTCACGGCCACCGTCATCATCCTGTGGCCGATAATGCGGGCGTTTGGCCGGCGGCTGGAGGGTAAGGGCGGTGGAGATCCTGCCTTGCGGTCGGATGTGGAGCAGCTTCATGCCCGCTTGGGTGAGGTCGACGCACTGCAGTCCCGGGTTGCCGAGCTGGAGGAGCGGGTCGACTTCACGGAGCGCCTGCTGGCCCAGACCCGCGAGCCCGACCGGCTTCAGAGCTGAGGAGAGAATCTGATGGATCTGGGAGCCGGAGTGGTGATCGCGATCGTCATATTCGCGCTGGGCATCACCAAGATTCTTCGGGGACCGGTGGGCGATGCCTTCGCCGATCGCCTTCGCCACGGTCCCCGTACCCGGGCCGACGCCACCCTTCTGGCCGAGATGGATGCGCTCAGGGCCCGGTTGGATGAGGTTGAAGAGCGGTTAGATTTCGCCGAGCGACTCCTCGCCGCCGGCCGAGAAGTAGACCAGCTGCCCGGAGGAGCCAGCCAATGATCACCCGAGAGGACATCCAGTCGTTTCTCGATCGGCTCGACGGCGGCAGCCTAATGGTGAGGGAGATCGAGCCCAATCTCTGGCTCGCCCGCACCGCTGACGACGCCGAGGTGGTCATTCACTACGCGCCGCCGGTGGTCATCCTCCGGGTACGAGTCATGGAGCTGCCGGCCAGCGAGCCGCGGCGGGGCGAGCTTTTCCGGCAGCTGCTCGAGTACAACGCCAGGGAACTGGTCCACGGCTCTTACGGGCTGGAAGGCGATCACGTGGTGCTCACCGATACGCTGGAGCTGGAGAACCTGGACTACAGCGAGTTCGAGGCGAGCTTCGATTCGATCACGCTGGCGCTGGCTTCGCATCTCGGCGCGCTCGCGCCTTACCGCGAAAGGTGAAGCGTCATGGGAATCTTTGATCGTCTCTCCACCATGCTGCGGTCGAACATCAACGATCTCATCTCCCGGGCGGAAAACCCGGAGAAGATGCTGAATCAGCTGATCGTGGACATGAAGACCCAGCTGGCCAAGGCCAAGCAGCAGGTGGCCTCCGCCAT
>JBJMPK010000086.1:0-23086 GCA_045803245.1 Gemmatimonadales bacterium | reverse complement strand
GTTGCAATGCCATGAAGAGGGCGATGACGATCACCGCGCCCTTCGCCATCTTGGCCACAGTTGGCACGCCCGAGACGCTGCCCGCCGATGCTACGATGAGTCCCCTCACGAACTCACCCACGATGATGCCGAGAATCACGATTACGATCGCGGCGATCAGGGTCGGTATGAAGGCCAGCATGGTCCCGAACATCTGGTTAATACTTTCGAGTCCCAGAGCCATGCTGGCGAGCAGAATCACCACCAGCATGACCAGCCAGAAAATCAGCTTGGCCAGCGCGCGAACCGGATCCAGCCGAGAGCCGGTCCGGCCTACCGCCTCATCGAACCCGCCCGCCGCAGCCATACGATTAAACCCGAGCCGCTTCAGGATGTCGTCGGCCCAGCGTTGGATTTGACGGGCCAGAAAATACCCGGTGAGGAGGATGACCGCCGCGCCTACCAGAGCGGGGATTACGTTGCCGATCTGCTCGGCGCCAATCAGAATGCGATCCCAGAGCTCGGTCACTGTGTTACCTCGATGACGAGTTTGCCGGTCTGTTGACCGTGTTTGAGCCGTTCATAGGCGGTCAGGGCGTCATCGAGCGGCACGACGCCGTCCACGACCGGCCAGAGCTGTCCCGCTTCTGCTAACCGCACGATCTCTGCGTACTCTCGCTGGTTACCGAGAGTGGAGCCGAGCAGGCTCCATTGATGCCAGAAGAGCCGGCGCAGGTCGAGCGAGACCATAGGCCCGCTGGTGGCCCCGCAGATCACCAGCCGCCCGCCGCGGCTGATGGCCCGTAACGATGCCGGCCAGGTCTTCTCACCCACGCTATCCACGACGACATCGGCCCCGCGTCCGGCGGTCAGCCTCCGCACCTCGGCGGCGATGTCGGCCTGACCATGATCGAGGACGACGTCGGCACCCAACCTGGTCGCGAGTTCCAGCTTACCGGCCGATCCGCTGGTCACGATGGTCCGGGCGCCGAGGAGCCGGGCGATCTGAAGGGCTGCCAGCGCCACACCGCCACCGATCCCCCAGATGAGGACGGTCTCTCCGGCCTGAAGGTTGGCGCGGGTCCTGAGCATCCGCCACGCGGTGAGCGTCGCCAGTGAAAACGAGGCTGCCTTGGCCCACGGCATCGTCTCCGGGACGCGAGCGAGGTTCGCGGCTGGGACGACGAGGTACTCGGCTACCGTTCCAGGACAGTGTTCACCCAGCACCCGGAGGCGCGCGCAGAGCGACTCCTCGCCGGCGCCGCAGGCGGGACACTGGCCGCAGGAAAGCGTCGGATTCACCATGACGCGTTCACCCGGGGCCAGCCGCTGCACCGCGGATCCCACCTCCCGGACCAAACCGGCAGCATCCGATCCGACAATGTGGGGGAACTTGTAGGTGACGCCCGGCAGCCCCTCTACCACGAGCAGATCGAGGCGGTTCAGGCCCGCCGCGCGCACCTGGACCAGAACCTGATCAGGCGATTGAATGGTGGGCTCAGGCAACTCCTGTACCCGGAGAGACTCCAGCCCTCCGGTGCCCACCAGGGTGAGGGCCTTCATCCTTGCCGCAGCGTCAGAACGACGGGGTCAGGATCTGTTCTCCCGGCCTGAGCGGAACGGCCACCGGCGGGCTTCCCGGCGCCGTAGATTGCAAGAAGACGCTGAATTCGACTCGTCCCTTGGACGCATCGGTGATCCGGCCGATGACGTACGCGAGACGCTCGCCGTCGCGGGATAAACCCAACGAGGAAATGGGCTGTTCGGTCACGAACAGCTGGCCCGCACTCCCCGCGGCGCCACCACGCATGACTCTCGACCCCTTCGACTTGCCTCCCCCCTCGGCGACATACAGGAGATCACCGGCGGGGAAAAACCGGGGGTTCCACTCCCGTCCCGGACTCTTGGTTATTCGCCGCTGGTTACTCCCGTCCGGACTCATGGTGTAGATCTCCTGGTTTCCGTCCCGGCTCGAAACGAAGGCAATGGTACGTCCATCCGCGGACACCGCGGGCGAGGTATTTCTGCTGAGACCGAACGTCAGCTGGCGATTGTCGCTGCCTTCCGTGGACACGATGGCGAGCTGAGAGGTCGAGCCCGTGGTCGAGGTATAAACGATGTGTTTGCCGTCCGGCATCCAGGCGGGGTCGCCTTCGTTGCCGGGATTGCTGGTGAGCCGTCTCAGGTTCCGGCCGTCCGCGTCGACGACGTAGATGTCGTAATTGGCACCCGCCCGATTGGAGCTGAACGCGACTCTGGTACGATCCGGCGCGAGGACAGCCTGCAGATTGGTGGCACTGTCCACCAGCACCGGAAGCAAGCTGCCGGGGGCGGAGGAGCGCATCTGATAAATGCCGTACGGCCCACTGCGGTTCGACACCACCAGCAGGTCGCCCATGACGTACACATCCGCACTGGCACTCTTCCCCCAGGGAGCCGTAGCGGTCACCACCGCATGCCCGACGCTCAGGGCGTCGATCGCTCCTTCGCGCGCAAGGGCCACCTCCGGACGATCGGAGCTCCAGCGGACCCCAAGGGCCTTATTGGATGGGTTACCCTGATCGTCTCGGAGGAACGCGGTGATCGAGATGCGCTGCCCCACCAGGAGTCCCGCCCTGGAAGGGTCGAGCAGGATATCCCCGGGAATCACCCGGACGGTCCAGACCGCCGGCGTGATCCCGGGAAGGGTTGCGGTGAGGGTCGTCGTGCCCAGTGTTTTGGGCGTAAGAGTGCCGGAGGCGACATCGAACGTCGCGATACCACTGTCACTCAGCTGCCAGGTGACCTTTGCCTCCGGAATGGCCGATGAGTCAGCTGCTTGCGCCTCCGCCGTAAACTGCCGGGTCGACCGGAGTGGCACTTCTATCGTGCCGCCCTGGTGGGGAGAGACAACGAGCGCCTCGGGTAGCTGATGTACCGAGACGCTCACTTTTCTTTCCTGGGAGGCTCCTGCCGCGACGATCTCCGCCTGGCCCGGAGCCCGGGCACGCACGATTCCCGTTGGACTCACCGAGACCACCGTCGAATCGGTCGAGCGCCACTGCACCGGGCTCCTGATCTCGCGGTTCCCCTGGCTGGGAACCAACACGCGCAGCGTGTCGACATCGTCAGGGGCAAGGGAGAGCTTGCTGCGGGAAAGCACGAAGTCGGCTGGGGCTACCTCCACCGGCAACGTCGCCATGAGCCTGCCCGTGGTGACCTGCACGATAGTTCGGCCGGCTCCCACTCCAGTGATATTTCCGAGGCTGTCGACTGAGGCGATCTCCGGCCGGAGCGATCTCCAGCTGGTCCGGCCGAGTGGCGCCGGCTTCCCGTCTTCCCGTAATGCCTGAGGGTAGACCCGGGTATTTTCTCCGGGCAGCAGAACGATGGAGGGAGGCTCGAGGGTGAGCACCGATGCCCCGGGAGAGCCGCGGGCCGTACCGGTGATTAGAACCGCCAGAGATGCCCGCCTCCCCAGGGACCGGGCTTCGATCTTGGCGAGTCCCGGACTGACACCGAGTACGGTCCCATCCTTCTGGACCTGCGCTACCAGGGTATCCGAGCTCCAAAATGAGATCTTGGCGGAGGCGATGAGATTTCCCCGCTGGTCGAACGCGGTCGCGAAGATCGTCTGCTTTTGGCCCACCCCCAGCGTCATGGTTTCCGGTGTTACCTGTACCTCGGAGACGGTCTGCGCCGAGGCTGGCCACGCCGGAATTAACGCTATAACCGCAAGAGTCGCGTAGAGATAGCGATGCGTCCACGGCGGGAGCCCGCAGGGATTGCGGACCCCGACGATTGGGGCTGGGATCACCGGGTAGTGGTTCCGGGTAGAGGATGTGGTCGGTAATTATAGCGCGGCCTGGCTCGGCCCGCACTGCAGCGTGGACCCAAGCCGCTTGCAGAAGCTATGATGATGTGCAAGTTATATGTTCGGTTCACCGGAAGGGCGCGTACGCGCCTCGACACCAGCGGCGGGTAGCGCCGCACCTGCGTTGGGAGGGAGCTAAGATGGCCGAGCTTCATTATATGGAGATGGGCTGGTCCGGCTCGGGGTGGATGGATCCGCTGCCGATGGAGAACACTCCGGCTCCCTCTCCGGCCTCCACGCCTTCTTCATACGACGATTTCGGCGAGTCGGCGGGCAGTCGGACTCCGGCATCGTCGCGGCGCACATCGGCCAAGAAGTCGAGCAGGAAATCATCCGCACGGAGATCAGCCAAGAAGTCCTCTCGCAAGAGCTCCAAGAAGTCGGCCCGGAAGTCAGCCAAGAAGAGCAGCAGGAAGTCCGCCAAGAAGAGCGCTCGGCATTCGACCCGGAAGAGCTCGGGTGGGCGCAAGTCTTCGGCCAAGAAAAGCGCGCGCCGTTCATCCCGGAAGCGGGCCAAGAAGGGACGCGGCGGCCGGCGGCGGTAAGGGCGGCTCAGCTCCGCTTTTCCAGCCGGGCAAGCGCCGCGGCACAGTTGATCAGCGCAATGTGGGTGAAAGCCTGGGGGAAGTTGCCCAGAAACTCACCGGTAGCCGGATCGATCTCCTCGGAATAGAGTCCGACATGGTTGGCGTGTCGGAGCATCCGGCGGAAGACCCGCTCCGCCCGTTCCCGCTCGCCGATCATCGCCAGCGCCTGGGCCAGCCAGAACGTGCAGATCGAGAACGCACCCTCCTCGCCCTCCAGCCCGTCCGGATGGCGGTAGCGGTACACCAGCTCACCATCCATGGTGGTGAGCTCACGCGCCACGGCCCGCACCGTGCTGTGTACCCGCGGGTGATTCCACGGCAGGAAACGGAACATCGGTATCGCAAGCGCCGCCGCGTCGAGGGCGTCGTTATCGTAGGATTGGACGAACGACTGGAGCTTCTCACTCCACCCCCGCTCCATTATTTCCGCATGTAACGCGTCCCGCGCCACCCGCCAGGTCGCGGTATCCGATTCGAGACTCAGCTCTTCCGCCATGCGGACCCCGCGGTCCAGGGCAACCCAGCTCATGACCTTGCTGAACACGTAGTGCCGGACCTCGCCCCGCACTTCCCAGATACTGGAGTCGGGCAGGTGCCAGTTCTTGCTGACCCAATCCACCAAACCCCGGAGGACCCTCCAGGTGCCCTCGGTCATCTCGTGGTTGCGGCGCCAAATGTCGGCAGTCTCCATCACCTCGCCGTACACGTCGAGTTGGAGTTGGCCCGCCGCGCCGTTTCCTACTCGAACCGGCCGGGAGTTTCGGTAGCCGCTGAGATGGTCGAGCTGGCGCTCGATCAGGTCGCGTCGCCCATCGATGCCGTACATGATCTGGAGGTGCCCTCCACCTTCGTGGCGGCACACCTTCTTCAGAAAGCGCATGAACTGATCGGCTTCGCGGTAGTGACCGACCGCATCGAGGGCCGCGAGGGTGAAGGCGGCATCCCTGAGCCAGACGAAGCGGTAATCCCAGTTCCGCAGGCCGCCGATGGTCTCGGGCAGCGAGGTGGTCGGCGCGGCGATCATGGCTCCGGACTCGGCGTGGGTGAGCAGCTTTAAGGCCAGTGCAGAGCGCTTGACCATGCCGCGAAACGGGCCGCGATAGCGAACCTTGGAAGACCACTGCTGCCAGAAGGCAGCCGTGTTGTCCAGCTTCCGGGCACTTTCATAGCGGACCGCCGGATGGATGTCGTCATCATCGTAGCGGAGCACCACCCAGCGCTCCTCGCCTTTTGCCAGCTGGAAGCGGGTGGTGGCGATCGACTGCTCGATTATCCAGTCGAAGGGTTGGGCGCTCGACAGGGTAAGGACCTGGTCGGTCCGGTCGGTGGCGAAGAGCCCGGCCCGCAGGACCTCCAGCCGGGTGGTGCGGGCGCCGTACTCGAAGCGAGGCATGAACACCATGCTCATCAGCGCGCGACCCCGGGAGCAGCGCAGGCGGCGGTGGATCTCCGGGTGAGCTCCCGAGGGACGGCCGTCTTCCGCCACCGGCATGAAGTCGGTGACACTCACCACCGCTCCTTCCGGGGTGCGGAACGTGGTCTCGAGGATGTTGGTCCGGGGGAGATACCGCTGGGAGGAGGTCCACCTAGCCTCTGGATGTACCGACCAGGTACCGCCCCGCTCGGTGTCGAGCAGTGCCGCGAAAACACTGCTACTATCGAACCGGGGGAGACAGCACCAGTCGATTGAGCCATCCAGCCCCACCAGTGCGGCGGTGCGCATGTCCCCAATCAGGCCGTAGTCGGAGATCGGTTGGGGGCGCGCCGCGCCGGAGCGCCGTGCGGGGTCTTCGGCCGGCGCGATGGGCTGGACCTCGGTCATCGCCCAAGTATAAGTCCGATGTGGCGGATCTTGCATCACCAGGCCCGCGTGTTCACCTTCCAGCACCTTTTCTCCGATAATCATGCGTGCCTCTACCCTATTGATGGCCGGCATCCTCGCCGCCTGCCGCGCGGCCGCGCCAACCGCCGGCGTGAGCCCGCGGGCCAATGACCCGGCCCTGGCCGATCACATGACGAGACAGTTGACCCGTGCCGCTGCCGATTGGAACCGGGGCGATCTCGAGGGTTTTGTCTCCGACTACGCGCCCGAGAGTACCACCACCTTCGTGGACGGCTACCGGCCTCGCCGCGGATTCAAGTACATCCATGACCGGTACGGCCTCCGCTTCCAGCCTGGAGTGCGGAGAGATAGCCTCCATTTCGAGGAGATCGAGGCTCGCTCGCTCAGCCCGGCGTTGGCATTGGTCACGGGGCGATTCATCCTCCAGCGCGGGGGCGAGACCACCGCCAGCGGTCCATTCACCCTGGTAATGGAATTGCGTCCTGAAGGCTGGCGGATTCTGCACGATCACACTTCCAGTGATCCCCATTAGTTATCGGCTCGCGACCGGCTTCGTCTCCGGGCTGCTGCTGCTCGGGTGCAGCAAGTCGCCATCGGATGGGCTGGCGCTGGTTGGCGCAACGATCATCGATGGAACCGGGGGTCCGCCGCTGGCCAATGGGGCCATCGTGGTTCGTCGGGGCGTGATCGAATCGGTGGGCCCGAGAGCGGGTTTCGAGCTACCCGGGAAAACCCGTGAGGTCGACGTCGCCGGCCGTTGGATCATTCCCGGCCTGATCGATGCCCATGTCCACCTGGCACCGGCCGCGAGCTGGGCGCCGGCGCGCTACCTGGCATGGGGCGTTACCACGGTGCGCGACGTGCACGGCGACCTCAATACCATTCTGGCGATTCGCCGGCGTGCCAACCTCGGCCCGCCTCGTTCTCCCCGGGTGTATGCCGCGGGAGCGATGATCGATGGACTGCCGGCTACCTACCCGGACGCCATAGGAGTCAATGGCGAGCAGGACGCACGCAAGGCGGTGGACCGGCTGGTCAGCGCTGGCACCGACCTCATCAAGGTGTATACCCGAATCGATCCCCCCACGTTGCGGGCCATCATCGATGAGGCGCATGCCTTCAACCTGAGCGTGACCGGTCATCTCGGCATGACCGATGCGGTCACGGCCGCCGGCGCCGGTATAGGCTCCATCGAGCACATGAGCGGCGTCGCCGAGGCCGCCGCCCGCGATCCCTCCGCGCTGATCACCGCCCACTACCGCGGGTTCTTCCCCGGCTGGACCGCCTCCGAGCGAAGCTGGGCCGAGCTGGATTCCGCTGCCCTCACTCGGGTGGCGGACCGGCTGAGTGAGGAGAAGGTCACCATCATCCCCACCCTCATCCTGCACGAAACGTTGAGCCGGCTGAATGACCCGGCCTTCTTGAAAGCGGCTGCGCTTCCCGATGTACCGGCGGCGCAGCAGCACGAATGGGATGTTCCCGGCCTGATTGCGCGGGCAGGATGGACCGATCTCGACTTCGCATCGTTTCGCAGCGCCCGGCCGAAACAGGACCTGTTTCTGAGGGCCTTTGCCGCTGCGGGTGGTCGCATAGCGACGGGCACCGATGCATCCAACCCGCTGCTGGTTCCCGGATACAGCGAGCACCAAGAGCTCGAGCTGCTGGTGCGCGCGGGCCTCTCGCCCAGAGAAGCGTTGCGGGCAGCAACCCGGAACGGCGCGGTGCTGCTCGGGGTGGATTCCCTCGGCTTGATCGCCCCGGGAAAAGTGGCCGATCTCGTCGTCCTCACCAAGAATCCCCTAGGGGACATCCGAAACACCCGGGCCATCCAGTCGGTCATGCTCCGGGGCAAGTTGCTGAAGCCCGACTCAATTCGCGCGGGCTGGTAGCAGATGAAGCAGGCAACCATCGACGCAATCGAGCAGCTCCGGCTGTATTTTGCGCCCCTGCCGACGCGGCAAGGGATTCTCGCACGCAAGGCCCTGGGGCAACCGGGCCCCGATGATGAGACGCTCAGCCAAGATCTCACGCGCCGGATGCTGGCGGAAATCGGGCCCGATGGAAGCGTCCCCGGCGGTGTGGTCGCTACCGTCTGGCGAGCCCACGAGCTGCTCGATCTCGGCTGTGCCAGCGACGACCCCTTATTGAGGCGGCTCATGGGCTGGCTGGTCGATCTCCAGCGGAAGCGCGGTTCCTTCAGCCAGGGCTGCACTCCTGCGCGCCACTCCTACCGCGCCTGCGAACACTTCATCTCCGGATTCTTCTCGCCGGGCGTGCCGGAGCAGCGCATCGCTCCAGTCATGCTTCCCAATGGAAAGGTTTTCCGCGCTGAGCCGGCGGCGCGGTTCGCCATCAGCTGTCTCGCCCTGCGGGCAGCCCTCCGGGCAGGTTTTGCCCCTCGCCAGAAGGTCGAGCAGCATACCCTCAGCCTGGTACAACTGCAGCCGCAGTGGGGGGACTGGCGCGGGTATTTCGCTCCGGACGTGATCGTCGCCGGAGTTCATGCCCTTGCCTTTGCCTCCAACTCGCACCGCCAGATGGTGCCCCGGCTCGGAATTGGGATCGTCTCCAACCAGGCCGAAGATGGCACCTGGCCCAACGCGGACCTCTTCCACACCATCGATGCGCTGTTGTCGGTCCGGTCCGGGGATGCGCTGGCGGCCATACGCCGGGCCATTCCGGTGTTGTTGGGCCGGCAGCGTACCGACGGAAGCTTTGGCTCGACGGCGCAGCAGGAACGTTCGCTGATTGCCCTGCGGGCGTTGATCTGGGCAGAGCAGGAGGGATAGACTGCTTGATTCGATCCGCTCACCGGAGCGCATATGCCCGACACCCCGATCGACCAGAAGCCCCGCATTCGACTCACGGCACTCTCTCACGGCGCCGGTTGAGCCTGTAAACTCGGCGCCGCCGATCTGGCGCAGGTCCTGCGCCACCTCCCCAACGTAGGTGACCCCCGGGTCCTGATCGACGCCGCCACCCGCGACGACGCCGCGGTGTTTCTACTGTCCCCTGAACGCGCCCTGGTCGCAACCGTGGATTTCTTCACCCCCATCGTCGACGATCCCGCGGCCTGGGGCGCAATCGCGGTCGCGAACGCGCTGAGCGACATCTACGCCATGGGAGCCACCCCGCTGTTTGGTCTCAACCTGGTCGGGTGGCCCCGGGACCGGCTGCCGTTCGAGATGTTGGGCGAGCTGCTGCGAGGAGCGGCCGAAGTCGCGCAGCGGGCGGGCTGCCTCATCCTGGGTGGACATTCGATCGATGCGGTCGAGCCGACCTTCGGGATGTCCGTGATCGGTGAGGTACACCCCGACCGGATGCTGACCAACGCCAGCGCCTGTGCCGGCGACTTGCTGGTCCTGACCAAGCCGCTGGGTACCGGTATTCTGGCCACGGCGCTCAAGCGTGACGCACTGCTGGAGACCGGCATGGCGGAGGCAGTCCGGTCCATGACGACGCTGAACGACGGTGCCGCGCGCGCGGCGCTGCGGGTCGGAGTGAGCGCGGCCACAGATGTGACTGGTTTCGGATTGATTGGCCATCTCACCAGCATGCTGGAGGCGAGCAAGGTGGCGGCCGAGGTTTTCTTCGATGCCATACCTATACTATCGCACGCCCGGAATCTCGCGTCCCGTGGAATTATCCCGGGCGGCACCCAGCGAAACCTCGATGCCGCCACGAATGTGGATTGGGCCGACGATCTCAGCCCGGCCGACCGCTATCTCTGCGTGGACGCTCAGACCTCAGGCGGATTGCTGATCGCTGTGCCCGCGGAGAACCAGGCCCTCCTTCTGGCAGCGCTCGCCGAAGAGCGAACCCCAATTGCGGCACTCATTGGGCGGGTCGTCGCCGGCAAGCCGGGGCAGATTCGTGTCGCTCGACACCAGGGCTGAGCGGCCGGTCGCAGTCCCCCAAAGCAAAAGCAATCACGAAAGCACGAAAATACGATTTCGTGTTTTCGTGATTATTGTGGGAGGGGCTGGGAAAGGAAGAAGGATGTCACCAGTGCGCTGGACTGCAGACCGGATGGACCAGCTCGAGCGCGCCGCCCGGGGAGGGCATCGAGTGGCCCTCACCCGGCGAGGCACGGAATACATTGTCGTGGCGTTGCGCGTCACCTCGGTCGATCAGCACGAGGCGTTGATCGGCAGGTTGCCCATGACGGGTGAGGACCTGACCTTCCGACTGGGCGAGATCGACAGCTTTCAGGTCATCGAGTGAGCGCCATCGCCGTGGTGCACCTCGATGAGAGCTGCCTGGGTAACGGACGCGGAGGTGAGAACCGGGGCGGCTACGCCGGGCTGATCGAGGTGCGCACCCGCTCCCGAATCCAGCGGCGAGACTTCTACGGCCACGCACCCGCCGCAACCAACAACCGAATGGCTCTCGGCGGCGCCACCCGGGCACTGCACCTCCTCGGCGGCAAAGGATCCCGGATCCGGGTGCTGATGGTCTCCGATTCCGAGTACCTGGTCAAGGGGATGCGGATGTGGGCGCCAGGCTGGCAGGCGCGCGGCTGGAAGCGCGCCGGAGGCCCGATCGAAAACCTTCAACTCTGGCAGGATCTTCTTGCCGCGGCCCGGAAGCATGAGGTGCAGTGGACCTGGGTCCGGGGGCACGCGGGCCACCCCAAAAACGAGTACGTCGACGGGCTCGCCGTAGCGGCCGCGCGGGAGCAGAAGACTTCCGATGGCGCAGTCGAGTCCGGCTTTCTGGAGTGGCTTGCAGCCAGACAAGCGAAGGGGAAGTACGTCGGCTACGACCCAGACCTGGAATTCGACCGCTTCGCGCAGCGGATCGCGGCCGGCGAGAGCTTTGCCCTGGCCGAATCAGCAGGCCATGACTGACTTGGAACGCCTGTTCCATCAGCTCGTGAGCAACCTGGCGGCCACCGATCCCGCTCGCCTGCACCGGCCGCTCCCGCTGGCTGACATCCGTGAAGCTATCGTCCCCTATAGAGCCAACCGGCGGGCCCTTCGACTCGAGAGTAGCGAAGACTACGAGCTCGTCCTGATGCGCCTCTGCGCCGGCGAGGGCGGCTTCGCCCGAACCGAGCCGGAAGAGACCCGTGCCGAGTTCGCGGCCGAAGCGGGGAGCCCGAACCCCGATCTTACTGTCGTCCTCCGGCACGAGAACGCGGTACTGATTCTGGAACCAGAGCCATTGGCTCGGGCGCTGGCTCCCTCGACCGATCTGGCGTTCGCTCCCCCATCCCAGAGGGTCCGACTAGAGCCGCCGGGGGAGCTTCCACCTACTTCCCAGCCGGAACCGACCCACCCTCGCTGCCAGCATTGCGGTGGTGAGCTTCCGGTTGGCCGGAAGATCAAATTCTGCCCCCACTGCGGGGTGACCCAGGCCGTGACCCACTGCCCAACGTGCAATACTGAACTGGAGGCGGGCTGGAGGCACTGCGTCAGCTGCGGCACAGCCGTGAACGGCGGTTAGCCTGGGTCGGTCGTTGCTTGAAGTGGCTCCGGCTTCAGCCCATATTTCGACCTCCGATGCACCTCACCCCTGTCCCTCCTTCCCGGAATTCACTCCGTGAGCTCCCCTAGTCCCGATCCTGGAGTTGTCTTTCTAGGCGGAGCGCGCACCGGTTTCGGGACCTTTGGCGGGACCCTGAAGGATCTGTCCGCAACCGACTTGGGAGTTTTCGCCGCCCGGGGCGCACTCGAGCGGAGCGGGGTCGACCCTCAATCGGTGGACCACGTCGTCTTCGGCAACGTTCTTCAGACCTCGCCCGACGCCATCTACCTCGCCCGCCACGTCGGGCTGCGCGCCGGCGCCCCGATCGAGACGCCTGCGGTGACGGTCAACCGGCTCTGCGGCTCCGGATTCGAAGCCATCGCCCAGGCCGCGCAGCAGATCGTGCTCGGCGAGTCCGGCCTGGTCCTGGCCGGGGGGACTGAATCGATGAGCCAGGCGCCGCACGTGGTTCGGGGCGCCCGCTGGGGTCTGAGGCTCGGTCCGGCAGCCGCCCTCGAAGACAGCCTGTGGGAGGCGTTGCGCGATCCGAGCTGCGGACTGTCGATGGCGGAAACGGCCGAAAAGCTGGCGGAGAAGTACCGGGTCAGCCGGCAGGCGGTGGACTGCTATGCCGCGCGAAGCCAGACCTGCGCCGCGGCAGGGTGGCAGTCGGGAGCGTTTACCGATGAGATCGTGACGGTTCCGATTCAGAATAAGAAGAGCAGGCAGACGGAGGAGTGGGGGGCGGACGAGCACATGCGTCCCAACACCACGCCGGACGCTCTGGCAAAGTTGCCGCCCTACTTCAAGAAGGACGGGGTAGTTACCGCCGGCAATGCATCGGGCATCTGCGACGGGGCGGCGGCCCTGGTCCTCAGCAGCAAGAAGTTCGCAGAGCAGCGCGGGCTCCGTCCGCTCGGCCGCCTCGTCGCCTGGGCCAGCGTCGGCGTCGAGCCGAGTATCATGGGATTGGGTCCCGCACCCGCATCCCGCAAGGCGCTGGCCCGGGCCGGCCTGAAGCTCGAGGACATGGACCTGGTAGAGGTCAACGAGGCATTTGCCGCCCAGTATCTCGCGGTAGAGCAGGAGCTCGGGTTGGATCGGGAACGCACCAACGTGGACGGTGGGGCGATTGCCATCGGTCACCCGCTGGGCGCCAGCGGAGCCCGGATCACCCTTCACCTGTTGCACGCATTGCGGCGCCGGGGAGGCCGTTTCGGGCTGGGCAGCGCCTGCATCGGTGGGGGACAGGGTGCCGCAGTGATCGTGGAAGCCTTCTCCAGTTAAGAGCGACCTATGGACTTTCTGATTCCAGCACTCGCCGTTGCCGTCATCTATTCCTTCATGAGCCTTCGGGTCCTGCGCCAGTATGAGCGGGGGGTCGCGTTTTTCCTGGGCCGCTTCTGGGGCACCAAGGGACCGGGCCTCATCTTCCTTCCCGCCGGCTTTGCTAACCAGAAGCGAGTGTCTCTCCGGATCGTGGCTCTGGACATTCCGCCGCAGGACGTGATTACCCGGGACAACGTCTCGGTGAAGGTCAACGCCGTTCTGTACATGCGGGTGAGCGAGCCTTCCAAAGCCGTGCTCGAGATCGAGGACTATCACTACGCCACCAGCCAGCTGGCTCAAACCACACTGCGATCAGTTCTGGGTGAGGTCGAGCTCGACGAGCTGCTGTCCGATCGGGAGAAGATCAACGCGGTCCTGAAGAAGATCATCGACGAGCGCACCGAAGCCTGGGGGATCGAGGTCTCCGCAGTCGAAGTGAAGGATGTGGATCTGCCGGATCAGATGAAGCGTGCCATGGCCCGCCAGGCGGAAGCCGAGCGCGAGCGGCGGGCCAAGGTCATCGCTGCCCAAGGTGAGCTCCAGGCTTCCGAGACCCTGGCCCAGGCGGCCCGCCAGCTGGCCGTCGAACCGAGCGCGCTTCAGCTCCGCTACCTGCAGACGGTCACCGAGATCGCTGCCGAAAACAATTCGACCACCATCTTCCCGATCCCCATCGAGCTCTTTCGGCCGTTCCTCCAGCAGGCCGCGGCGGCCGCCCCCAAGACCGGGGGCTCGTCGGAGCCGTCGGGCCCCGCCCTGCCGGCATCCGAAATTTCTTCACTGATGTCGCAGCTCAGGATCCAGGCGGCGAAGACCCCCGCACAGGAGTAGCATGGGCGAGGGTTCTACCGCGCGGATCGATCGCGCCGCACTGGAGCGGATCATACAGCGTGCGGCCGAGCTTCAGACTGCTGAGCGTGAGATCGGGGACACGCTCACGTCCGACGAGCTGATCGCACTCGGACGAGAAGTCGGGATCCCGATCCGCTATCTGCAGCAGGCGTTGCTCGAAGAGCGCACCCGCATTGGTGTGGCCGGGGCCGGAGGGGTGCTGGACCGGGTTGCCGGACCGGCCCAGGCCGTCGCACAACGCGTCGTTGCCGCCGATACCGGCGCCGTCGAGCAATCGCTCATTCAGTGGATGGAGAACAACGAGCTGTTCTGCATTCAGCGCGCGTTGCCGGGGCGAATCACCTGGGAGCCGATCGGAGGAATCCAGGCGGCGTTCCGGCGCTCGACGGCGGCGCTGGGCACCGGACCTCGTCCGTATATGCTCTCCCGCGCCGCGACCGTCTCAGCAGCCATACTTCCACTCGAGTCCGGGTATACCCACGTCACCCTCGCGGCGGACGGCCGCGGCGCGCGGAGCGGATACCTCGGGGGAGGGGTCGCCCTGGCTACCTCAGGCGCTGCCGGAACCCTGGTCCTTGCGGCTCTGGGCGCCATGTTACCACTGGCCCTCCTTCCGCTACCGATCGCATTGGGCCTTGGCTACGGAGTCGTGCGCCGATATGGCCCCACGGTCGAACGGATCCAGCTCGGCCTGGAGCGCGCGCTCGACTTTCTGGAGCAGAGTGCGGGTAAGCCGCAGCGCGAATTGACCGAGCGTACGGCGGGCATTCTAGGGCTGCTGGCCAATGAAGTGCGGAAGGCACTGAAATGACAGCCCGCTCGCGATGACTATCTCCAAAGTCGGCGTCCTTGGCTGTGGGCTGATGGGCAGCGGCATCGCCCAGACGGCGGCCGCGGCAGGCTTCACCACCGTCGCGCGCGATGTCACCGCACCGCTCCTGGAGAAGGGCCGCGCGGGGATTGCCAGGTCGCTCGGGAAGCTGGTCGAGAAAGGCAAGCTGACCACCGCCGGCCGCGATGCCGCCCTCTCCCGCCTCTCCTTCCAAACCGATCTGGCCGCGCTGCGGGACTGCGACATCGTGGTTGAAGCCGTTACCGAAGACCTCGACTTGAAGAATCGTCTCTGGCAGGAGCTCGATCGCCTCTGCCCGCCTCGCACCATCTTTGCCTCCAATACTTCGAGCCTCACTATTGCCGCCATGTCGGCCGCCACCGAACGGCCGGACCGCTTCGTCGGCCTCCACTTCTTCAATCCGGTGCCGTTGATGCCCCTGGTCGAGGTCGTCCGCACCGTTACGACCAGTGACGCGACCTTCGATCAGGCGGTTGAATTTGCCCGGGCACTCGGTAAAGAGCCGGTAGCCGCGTCGGACCAGCCCGGATTCATCGTCAACCTGCTGCTGGTTCCGTTTCTGCTGGATGCCACCCGGGCTTTAGAACGGCGCGTGGCCACCACCTCGGATATCGACCGGGGTATTCAGTTGGGTTGCGGGCATCCCATGGGCCCCCTCACCCTGCTCGATTTCATCGGACTCGACACCGTTGTGCGCATCGCCGACATCATGTTTGACGCCTATCGTGACACCCGCTACGCACCGCCGCCGCTGCTGCGGCGCATGGTCGTAGCCGGCCAGCTCGGCCGAAAGAGCGGCAGAGGGTTTTATGATTACGGCGCGGATCCACCAGTTCCTTTAGATCTGGGCCTGTAGGGCGAGGCACGCCTTGCCCCTACATAGCACGTTCACGCTTCTAGGAGCTACCATGCTCGGCTACGATTGGCCGCGACTTCATGCCCTGCTCAACGATCTCCCCATCGCCTTGTTGGTTACGGCCGTCTTCTTCGACTTGATGGCTCTGGCCACCCGGCGAGTCGTCTTTCGCCAGGTGAGCTTTTCGCTGCTGATGGTCGGGGTGCTCGGGGCCGTGGCCGCCGTGGTCTCGGGGCTACAGGCAGAGGAGCACATCGATCATGGAGAAGCCGTTCACCGGGTCATGGAGACTCACGAGCGGTTCGCTTTGATCACGCTGGGCGTGTTTGGGGTGCTGGCGCTTTGGCGGCTGGTGCGTGAGAAGCGGATGGCTTCGGCGGAGCGGACGCTGGTCGTGATCCTATCGCTGGCCGGCACCGGGGTCCTATTCGCGACCGGCCTGTTCGGAGGCAGACTGGTGTTCGAGCACGCGGCGGGAATTCCCAGTCCGGTGCTCCAGGAAGAGCTGCACGAACGGAGTGAGGGCCATCATCATAACGCTGGTTTGACCGGCGGTCATGAAGCAGACAGCGCCAGCGGACACGTGGACCCTCCCGGGTCGGCTCCTCACACCCACTCGCATCCACCCGGGACGCCCCCTCACCAGGATTGATTGGTGCGATCACCCGCTCTCTGGCTGGGATGCGTGCTCCTGACGCTTGCCTGTCGCCCTTCGACCACGCGGCCGCCGATAACTCCCTATCCCGAGGCGGCCGGGAGCGAAGTCCGGCTTCCGGTGCCGGAGGCGACGCGGCGGCTGGCGGAGGCGCTGCGAGCGGACTCGATCCCGGTTCGCACCGTTCGTTTGCGCGATGGTTACATCGAGACGAGATGGTTTCTTGCTCGGACCGGACGGCGCCCTGCCGGCCGGCCGCTGGGCACCGGGGTCGTGCGGATCCGTGCCTGGGCCGATCCAGCACGACCAGGAAGCGCGCAGCTTACGGTCGAGACCCTCTATCGGCCTCTGGTGGACCCTTCACTGCCTGAGCGCGAATTGGAGCGGGAGGTGCCGCGGGGTCATCCGGTGGCGATCAGGGTGGAAGGGGTACTGAAAAAGCTGGTTGACCGCTATGGTGGGTCACCCGGTCCCCAGGTTGAGGCAGCGCCCACCCGCGGTCGAGAACCTGCTGAGGGGGAACAGCCCGAGCCGGAGCTGCCGGATCAGTCGGACGAGTCGCAGTAGGGGCGGACGGGTGGACAGACGGACGGGCGGACAGTCGGACAGTCAGTCCGTTCCATGTCGGCATCCCTTCATTCATCCGTCACCTGGCTGACTCGTTATCAGACCGCCTGTCCGCTCGTCCGCCTGTCCGCCCGCCCGTCCATCACACCACGTAGGCCCTCACCCAGCGCTCCAGTTGGGTCAGGTCGACTGAAGCATCCTTGCAGGGGCCCGACGGCAGGGTCATCGTCAGGCCGAGCACTGGAATCTTGCCTGCCACATCGTGCAGACCGCTGACCATGTCGCGCTCGCAAGCCACTGCTACCACGGCTCGAGGTCGGCGCTCCCGGATAACCCTCCGCGCCAACTGACCCCGCGTCGCAACGAAGACCGGCACGCCATACTTCCCGGCGATGCCGAGCACTCCGTCCAATGTCATCTTGGAAAGGCAGCGGGGGATCAGCAGTAGCAACTCTCCCTGATCGACTTTCCGTCCCCGCATTACCGCGAAGCTGTTGTACACCTTCACGGCCGCATTTTCTACCCAGTCGCGCCGGCCCAATCGCCCTGCCACCAGGGAGGTCAGCCGCATCAACCTGAGGAACGGCCCGCGTTCGGCCAGCCTCTCGGGCAGGAGGGGCCGGCCCAGCTCGTGAGAAAGAAAGAGGAGGCTCCACCAGACCCAGAGCAGCGATCCGGCCAGCAGCAGGGCGCTCCAAAGCAAAGTTGGAGCGGCGCGATGAATGGTTCCCAGACGAGGTGTCAGTAAGTACAGCCCTAAGCCAAGCAGGCCGAGTCCGATGACGAGGGTCATTGCGGACCAGCCGAAGAAGAGGGAGGGCGAGGAGTCGTAGTTGCCTTGATTCGGCAATGGCTGCCCGTCCCACTCGTCCCATTCATGCCCGAGACGGCGGTCGACGTCGATGTGAATGAGCTGCGCCCGGGGACCGTCAGTCATAGGGGAGAAGATAGTTAGCTTTTAGCGATGCTGCCTCCTCCTTCCATCCGGGGTATTTACCGAACCGATCAGAGAGCCCGGGCCGCATACGCCGAGGCCGCCGGCATCTACCGGATCCTTCCGCAGGCTATCTGCCTCCCTGCTGATGCTGAAGACCTCCGGACCCTCATATGTTGGGCCGGTGACCATCGGGTTCCGCTGATCCCCCGGGGAGCGGGGAGTGCCATGGCCGGCGGTAACGTCGGCGACGGTGTCATCCTCGATCTCGGCAGCTTCAGCCCGCGCCGACTGGAGGTGGATCGAGAGGGACGCCGGGCTCTCTCCTCAGCCAACACTACGCTGGCCGAGCTGAACGAAGCCGCTGCAGTGCACGGTCTCCGTCTTCCTCCTGACCCATCGAGCGGCCAGTGGGCCACCCTGGGTGGCATGCTGTCGACCAACGCGGCCGGAGCGAGATCGGTGCGCTATGGCAGCGTAAGGCGCTGGGTAAATGCCTTGACGCTCGTTACCGCCGACGCAGAGAGCGTTACGTGGCGCCGGGGAGAGCGTCGCTCCACAACGGGTGTCCCAGAAGCGTTGGCCCGGTTTGAGCTGGAAACGGCTCCCAGGATCCAAGCTGCAGCCCAGATGGTCGCCGCCCGCTTTCCCCGGACTCGAAAGAACTCGTCCGGATACGCCCTCGATGCCTATCTCGCTTCCGGCGACCTGCTCGATCTCGTCATCGGTGCCGAGGGCACGTTGGGCATCGTCACTGAAATCGAGTGGCGGCTCGATGGGCGGCCGGCTTGCCGTGCGGGCCTTCGGTTGGCGCTCGCGTCGCTCGACGACCTGACCCCTGTGGTGGCAATCTTGAGCCGGCTACAGCTGTCGGCAGTGGAGCTGCTGGATCGTAGCTTTCTCGATCTGGTGGGGGCCGACCGGCTGGCGGAAGCCGGCCTACGCATTCCCGCAGCGGAGGCGGTGCTCCTGATCGAGCTGGAGCGTGAGGATGATCTTTCGCTGCGCCACGCTCTGGAGGAGACTACGGCCGCGACTCGATCCCTGGCCCAGTCGGTCGACACGGCACTTACTCCCGCCGCGGCGGAACGGCTCTGGGCCATTCGCCATGCGGCGAGCCCGCTACTGGCGGCCCTTCCGGAGAGTCAGCGGTCGCTTCAGGTGATCGAGGACGCCTGCGTGCCGGTCGCTCGGATGGGCGAGTATATCCGGGCCGTCCGCCGGATCGCGGCCGAGCGTGCGGTGCCGGTCGTGATGTTCGGCCACGCCGGAGACGGGCACGTCCATGTCAATCTGCTGCCTGACGTGACCCGGCCGGGCTGGGAAGGCTCCATCGCCGGTTTGATGGACGACGTCACCGCCGTCGTCATCCGGCTCGGCGGCACCCCTTCGGGCGAGCACGGTGACGGGCGGCTCCGGGCCAACACGCTGGATCGGGTATACGGATCGGAGGTAGTCGAGCTCTTCCGGCTGGTGAAGCGGAGCTTCGATCCCCATGGAATTTTCAATCCCGGGATTATCCTTCCAGCCGGCGACCCTCCGATCGCCCGGCTCAAGGTGGGATCGGCCGCAGTCCCCATCCCCGATGACATCGAGCGCTCGTTGCGCGAGATCGAGCGGATGGGTGGGTATGGAAGGAGCAGGTTGGAACTTGCCGGTGAAGAGGGTCTAAGGTCGAGGCATTCGTAGACCCTAGACCCTGGACCCTAGACGATCGACACCCATGGACATCATCCGGCAGCCTCGCGTCACCCTCATCGCCCGGCCCCAATTCCTGGAGCCGGCGCATCTCCCCGTCCAATGGAAGGGAGATTCGACCGACGGTGAGCGGATCGCCGAGTTTGCCGGACGGCTCTGCTACATGAGCCAGCACAACCCGGCGGGCCGCAGCACCGCGGATTATCTGCGCAACATTCTGCGGCAGGGGCATGGCTCGGTCTTCGAGCACTCCAGCTACGTGATGCTGATCGAGGGAATCTCCCGCTCCTGCAGCCACGAGCTGGTCCGCCATCGGGCCGGCTGGGGCTTCTCCCAGCTCTCCCAGCGTTACGTGGACGAGTCGCACGCTGCGTTCGTCATGCCGACGGCGATCGTAGGCGATCCGACGCTCGAGGCCGAGTGGAGCGAGCAGATGCAGGTGGCTCAGGCCGCTTATGTCGCCGCGGTCGAGCGGCTGATGTCGCGCTACGCGTGGGTCGATGACAAGGTGCACCGCCGCAAGCTGGCCCGCGAGGCGGCGCGAAGCGTCCTCCCCAACGCCACCGAGGTGAAGATCGTGGTCAGCGCCAACATCCGCGCCTGGCGCACCATGCTCGAGCTCCGGCTGGGCGAGGGCGCCGAGCTGGAGATCCGGCGGATGGCGGTCGCCTGCCTCCGCCTGCTCCAGCAGGAGGCGCCGGCGCTCTTCGCCGACTTCGAGATCTATCAGTCGCCCGAGGGAGGCGAGGCGGGACGGGTTGGTTTTCATAAAGTCTAGAGTCGAGGGTCGAGGGTCCTCGCGCTTCGACGCTGAATCTTCGAGCATAGACCCTAGACTTTAGACCCTAGACCTCCTTCTCATTAAAAACTCATTCCGACTTTCCCACCAAAAACTATTGTGCCATCAAAACCTTTTTCTTACCTTTGTTGCGTCGAAGCATGAACTCGTCCTGGCTCGTCTCTCGCGGACGGCCTTTTTTGTAGAGGATGCCTTTGGCAGTTCGGATCGGACTCGCCTTTAATCTCAAACCCGAGGCGCCGGCTAACCCAGCCGGGGCGAACTCCGAATCCCCTTCGTCCGACGAGCCTCCCAGTCGGGCCCTCCGACCCGACCTCCACCAACCCGACCTGTACGCTGAGTGGGACGAGCCCGCAACCATCGATGCGGTGGAGCGGGCGCTGAGTACGGTGGGCCAGGTCTATCGCCTCGAGGCAAACAGCAGCTTCCCCGCCCGCCTGGCGCTGCTCCGGCCGGACTTCGTCTTCAACATCGCGGAGGGACTCTACGGGGCCAGCCGAGAAGCGCACGTGCCGGCCGTCTGCGAGTTTCTTGGCGTCCCGTACCACGCCTCCGATCCGCTCACCTGCGGCATCGCGCTGCATAAGGGCCGGGCCAAGGAGATCCTCTCCTATCGCGGGGTACCGACCGCTCCTTTCGTGGTGGCCCACTCACCGGCCGACGCCCGCCAGGTGAAGCTCCCCTTTCCCCTCTTCGTGAAGCCGGCCTACGAGGGTTCGGGAAAAGGGATCACCACCCGGAGCCTGTGCCGGAATCGCTCGCAACTCGTGCGGGAGGTCTCTCATCTGCTCGCCACCTACAACGAGCCGGTGCTGATCGAGACCTATCTCCCTGGCCAGGAATTCACCGTTGCCATACTCGGCAACGGCGACGAGGCTCGCTGCCTGCCCCTCATCGGCATGCGATTTGATATGCTGCCCCCGGGTGCGCCACCCATCTATGGGTACGAGGCCAAGTGGATCTGGGACACGCCGAGCAATCCGCTCGAGATCTACGAGTGCCCGGCCGACATCTCCGGGAGTCTTGCCAAGGAGATTCGGAAAACCGCGCTGGGAGCCTACCACGCTCTGGAATGCCGCGACTGGTGCCGCGTCGACGTCCGCTGTGACGCCGCCGGTCGTCCGATGGTTGTCGAGCTCAATCCGCTGCCGGGCATTTTGCCTGACCCGCGGGATCATTCCTGTTTTCCCAAGGCCGCGGCCGCGGCCGGAATGAGCTACGACGATCTCATCCGCGTCGTCGCCGATATTGCCTGGCGGCGGATCAGCGGCCGTTCACTCCTGGCGGAGGTAGCCTGATGAAAGTCGCCATCCTCTTCGACGCGGGCAGCGAAGAGTGGAGTCCTCAGGACGTCGCGGCGGTAGTGGCCAACGTCCACGAGGTCCGAGATGTCCTCCGGCGTCGAGGCCATGAAGTCGAGCTTCTGCCGGTGCGCTACGGAGATTTCCGTTGGCTCTCCCGGCTGCGGCGCGCCGACCTGGTGTTTAACCTCTGCGAGGGGATCAACGGTCACGCCCGCTACGAGGATCTGGTGGTCGGCACCCTGGAGCTCACCGGCGTGCCCTTCACCGGCTGCCGGACCTGGCCTACCAGCCTCTGCCACCGCAAGCACGTCGCCAATACCCTGCTCTCCGCGGCTGGTGTTCCCGTTCCCGCCTTCACCCTGGCCCAGGCCAACAAGACGCCGGTCGAGTTCCCGCTGCCGGCCATCGTGAAGCCCGCGGCGGAAGACGCCAGCGTGGGGATCGATAACGGCGCCGTCTGCACCAGCAAGCGCGCGCTCAAGCGGCGCGTTGCCCAGATGCTGGAACAGTTCGACGAGGTCCTGATCCAGGAGTACGTGGCCGGCCGGGAGTTCAACGTCGGCTTCATCGGCAGGAGGATGCTCCCCCTGGCCGAGGTCCGCTTCGAAGACCTGCCCCAGGGGACATGGCCCATCGTGAGCTACGCCGCCAAGTGGATCCCCGGAAGTCCCGAGGACGAGGGGACTGTCCCGGTCTGCCCCGCCGAGGTTCCACCCGAGCTGTTCCAGCATCTCGGTGAGGTGGCCCGCAAGGCGTGGGGGCACATGTCCGACTTCGAGGGCTACGGCCGGGTGGACCTGCGCCTCACCGAGGAGGGACAGCCCTACGTCCTTGAGGTCAACCCCACTCCCGATCTCTCGAGCAACGCCGGCCTGGCCCGCATGGGCCGAGCCTTCGGCTGGAGCTACGACGAGCTAGTCATGCAGATCGTCGACGAAGCTCTCATGCGCTCGCAGAGCCATCGGGCCGCCGCCGCCCTCGTCAGCGGGGTGTCAGCCGCTTGAGCGGCATCTTGACAGCCGCTCGTCTCCGAAACCTCCGCGCAGCCGACCGGCCCCGCATCGAGGAAATCACTCGTGCGGTAGGCCGGTTTCGCGAGGATGAGATCCCGGTGGCGCTCGAGGTGTTCGACGCCGCGGTGGGGGACCCGCCCGACCAGTCCTACCGGGTCCTCGGAGCCGAGGCCGATTCCCGGCTGGTGGGGTGGATCTGCTGGGGTCCCACCCCCTGCACCCTTGGCACCTACGATCTCTACTGGATGGCCGTGGAGCCCTCGCTCCAGGGCTCCGGCATCGGGACCGCGCTGTTGTGCGAGATGGAGCGCCGGCTGTCGGACCTCGCCCGCCTCATCGTCGTCGAGACCGCGGGCCGGCCGGACTACGCGCCCACCCGCGCCTTTTATGAGGCCCGGGGCTATCGCGCCACGGCCACGATCCCGGAGTTCTACGGCCCCGGCGATGACCAGGTGGTGTTTGTGAAGCGGGTAGGCGGGGAAGCGGGGGAGCGGG
>JBJMPK010000085.1:0-3537 GCA_045803245.1 Gemmatimonadales bacterium | reverse complement strand
TCCAGGCGATCCGAAACCAACGCGGTGTGGCGCTGTTCGTCGCCCTGCTGCTCCTGACCGTGCTCGCTACCCTGTCGGTTGGGGCGATCATGCTGTCGGGAAACGCCAGCCTGCTCGGTAAGTACCACGCCAAGGATGCCGAGATGCGGGCGGCAGCCGACGCCGGGCTCGAGTGGGCCAGAGACACCATCAACGGAACCCCCGGGATTCTTCCGGCCACCAGCTTTCAGATCCTGCAGTTCGAGCAGCCGGTACGCGATGCGGGCGGGACGGTGATTCCCGGCTTCACCCGCTCCGTGTTTGCCGGCCGCAGCGGAACGACCACGGGCCAGTTCGGCGTCTTTGCCAGCGTGATCTCGAGAATCGACGACGCGGCCGGCCGTGCGGTGGTGGTCCGGCGCGCCGAGCTGGCGCAGGAGTCGTTCGCCCGGTTCGCGCGATTTGACGACATCACCATATCCAGCGTGGTGTTCGCCAGTGGCATTCAGGTCTTCGGCCCGATCCACACCAACGGGATCCTCTACGTTGGAAGCAGCCCCGGCAACCCGGCCATTTTCAACGGCGTCGCCACCACGAGCGCGACGATCCAGAGCGCCGCGAACGGCACCTTCAGGCAGGGCTACAAGACCGGCGTCCCCCGCATCAACCTGCCGACGCCCGCCGACCTCGCCACCTTGCAGGGGTACGCGACTACCGCGAAGCTGGCGGTGACCGGAGGCGCGCTCGGCAACGCGGTGTACGACCCCCGCACCCGAATCGAGTTCGTGCCGCTCGACATCAACGGCGACGGCGACTTCGCCGACGAGAACGAAGGGTTCTTCCGGGTCTACCGCGGGAAGGACGACGCCCCGAACACACTCGACTACGTCACGGCCCGCAAGTGGAACCCGGGCTCGGCCAACGACCCCAACTCCAGCTCACCGAACTGCGGCGACGTGGCTGGGGCACCGCTGCGATTTGTGCCCGCCGCCGGCCATACCGCGGGTGGGCCCGCGGGGCATAACCACAACGCCAACGCAACCACCAACCAGCGGTGGTCCCTGGCCACCGCGGCCAGCCGGCGCTGTTACCTCGGGGGCGATCCCCGGCTCACCAATGGCTGGCAGGCGACTACGCTGCCCCCGTACGACTACGGCGCCTGGGTGCCGTGGCCCGGGTACGGCGGAGGCGCGGCGCCGGCTGCCATAGCCAATGCCACGATCCATCCATCCTTTGGCGGTGGTCCGGTGGGAGCCGACATGGCCCAGTATCTGTGGCCCATCAGCCGCCCGTTCAACCCAGATTTCAATGGGGTGATCTACGTCGATGGCAGCGTCGGCATCAGCGGTGTCGTGCGGGGACAGGTAACCGTGGCGGCGAGCGGGAACGTGCTGCTGGCCGACGACCTGATCTATGTAACCGCGCCCGGCAGCGTTCCCGACTGCTATCAGAATGTCAATGCGTGGGCTGACATGCTGGGCGTACTTACGGCCCAGTTCTTCGTGATCGAGGACAACAACGTCAACTCACCCTTCCTGGTCAATGGCGCGTACGCCAAGGGCCATGACGAGACCCCGGACGAGACCATTCACGGAGCCGTCCTGACCCTCAATTCGGTGATGTCGGAGGCGCTGGGCGCGGGCTCGACCAACTCCGAGGTCTGTGCCGGCGCCCCGATCGGCCGCGGTTGCTTCAACATGGTCGGCGCCGCCATTCAGGGTAGGAATGCCGGGCGAATGCAGGGCGGAACCGGCTGGAATCCGCAATGGACCTACGACCGGTGCGATGCGATCAAGCCGCCACCGTATTTCCCCACCACCGGCCGATACTATAAGAACCGGTACTACGAGATCGATCCGGTGGGCTTCAGCGTCGCCGGCTGGTTCGCCGCCAACCAGTAAGCGCAAAAACTGGCGCAGCAACCCTAACCCCGTCGCGCAAAAGCTGACGTACGGGGGTCATTCACTTTGCGGCAGTCGGGCTGTCAGCTCGGCCCTTTCCGGATTGAGAGCTTCTGAACTGACAAGACGTTAGACCTCCTCACCTCAACGGCACCCTTCGTGCTCAATCCCAGCAACATGAGCCCCCGACCGATTCCTGGACAGCGCGGCATCCGCTCGCGCCGCGGCTTCACCATGATCGAGATGGCGCTGACGTTCGTCGTGATCGGCATCATGACCGCCATGATGATTCCCAAGATCGGCCGGGTCATGCAGGCAACCCGGGTCAACCGGCAGACCGCCATCATAGCGGGCGATCTGGAACAGGCCTTTACCCTGGCCGGCCGGCTGCGGAAGCCGATGCGCCTTTCCTGCGCCTGCGGACTCGGTGGCAGTTACACGGTGGCCGACCTCAATGGTGGCACCGTGCGCCTGAGCCGGACATTGGGTCAGGACGCCGACCTGGGCACCGTCACGCTGGCCTTCGATAACTCCCCGGTGGACATCTACCCGTCGGGTGTGTCTACGGTGGCGCTGACGGCACGGATCACCTCCGGAGCCAGTACTCGCGCGGTGACTCTCTCGACGGCCGGCTTAGTGAGGATCATTCCATGAGCCCAGAGACCGAGACGGCTCCAAAGACCGGTGGCTTTACCCTGGTCGAAGTGATGGTCTCGATGACCATGCTCTCGGTGGCGTCTCTGGCCCTCGGGAGCCTGCTGTTTCGGGCCGCCCGCCAGGCCGGCGCCGCATCCACCGCCTCCTATCAAAGCGCCATGATTTCCGGTGAGACCAGCCGCCTGGGGGCAACCCCGTTCGACCTGCTGGTGGTGGGCACAACCTGCGTCACCGTGACTACCCCGTTTCCCGGAACCCGTTGCACCACCATCAACAACGTCTCATCCAAAATCAAGCAAGTCACCGTGGTGGTCACGCCTTCGGGTAACCCGCTGCTGCACCCGATCACCACTTCATTCACCCGCACAATCTCAGGCAACGGGAATCCGTTGAAGACTCAATGATCACACGAGCCATGGCCCGCCGCGGCTTCACGTTGGTCGAGCTGCTCCTCTCACTGATCGTGACTGCGATTGTCGGCGCGGCATTGGTTCGGATGGTGCTGAGTCAGGCCCGCTTCATGGACCAGCAGGAAGCCTGGCGAGGGGCTCGGAGCGTTGCCCGGGGAGGGATCAATCGGCTGGTCTCCGACCTGCGTGCGGTGGAGGCCACGGGTGGACTCCAGGCCGCCGTGGCCGGGGGACAGGACTTCACGGTTCGGGTTCCTTACGCCTTTGGGGTCGTCTGCTCCGCCGCCACCACGACGGCCACAGTGAGTCTGCTTCCGGTTGACGCCACCATGTACAGTGCCCTCGGCCACTCAGGGTTTGCCGTGCGGGCCGACGATGGCACGTACACTTACTATACCAGCGCGACACTTAACAACCCGCCGGCCGTCAGCGGCACCCCGACCCTCTGCAGTGCTCCGATTGCACCAGACTTGCCTATAACCACATTGCCGTCGATTAACGGCTCACCGGCTGGCTCGGTGGTCACGCTGATAGCGACCGCCAATCTGAACCCGGTGCCGAAGAAGGGTCAGGTCGTTTTCCTCTTTCGC
>JBJMPK010000084.1:0-10259 GCA_045803245.1 Gemmatimonadales bacterium | reverse complement strand
AGGACCACGGCAAGATCTTGATGGACTCGATGCGGGTGGTCATTGGCGGTATGGAGAAAGCGGAACGAGACCTTCTGGAGGCCCGTTCGCAGCGCGCCGAAGCACTGGCTCGGCAAACCGAGCACGCAATAGTCCTGGCGGCCGGATTGGGCCTGCTGTTCCTGATAGGCAGCGCCATCCTGACGATTCGAGAGAACCAGCGCCGCATCGGGGCCGAAGCCAGACTGCGCCGGTTCAATGAGGAGCTTGAGGCCCGGGTGGCGGAACGAACCGAGGAGCTCGAGTGCCTGAACGAGGAGCTGCGCATCGAGGTCGAGGAGCGCAGCCGGGTCGAGACCGAAGTCCGAGTCCAGAAGAACTTCCTCCGCACCGTCGTGGACGCCAATCCGCAGCTGGTGTTCATCAAGGATTGGGACGGGCGCTTCATCCTCGCCAACCGGGCAGTCGCTGATGCCTATGGGACCACCGTGGAGCAGCTCGAAGGCAAAACCGACGCCGACTTCAACCCCGATGCGGCCCAGGTAGAGAGCTTCCTCCGGGCCGACCGGGAGGTCATGGCTTCGGGCCGCGTTCTGAATGTCTCCGAGGAGGCGGTCACCGACGGCAAGACCGGCTTGACCCGGTGGTTTCACACGATCAAGGTGCCGCTGAAAACTCCCGAGGGTCGAGAGCGACAGGTGCTGGGTGTCTCCACCGACATTACCGCGCGGCGGCTGGCGGAGGAGCAGCTCCGCCGGACCGCGGACGAGCTCAAGGCCCTGGTGCAGGCATCCCCTCTCGCGATCGTCGGCATCGACCTGGATGGCGCCGTGCTGAGCTGGTACGGCGGGGCCGAAGCGATGTTCGGGTGGAGCGCCGACGAGGCGGTCGGCCATCCACTGGCCAACGTCCCTCCCGAGAAGGAGGCCGAGTTCCGTGCGCTCCGCAATCGGGTGCGGCATGGCGACTCGATCGTCGGCCTCGAGAGCCATCGGGTCCGGAAGGACGGCTCCCGGATCGATGTCAGCATTTCGTATGCGCCTTTGCACGAACGGGGCGGAAGGATCGCCGGAGCGATCATCGTCTACCAGGACATCACCGAGCGCCGCCTGGTGGCCGCACAGCGGCAGGCCCGAGAAGCCGCGGAAGCAGCCAGCCAGGCCAAGAGCAACTTTCTGGCGAATATGAGCCACGAGCTGCGCACGCCTCTCAACGCCATCATTGGATTCTCCGAGCTACTGCAGGACCAGACGTTTGGCTCCTTGAATGAGAAGCAGGGACGCTACGTCAACAATGTGCACACCAGCGGTCGCCATCTATTGCAATTGGTGAACGACATTCTGGACCTGGCCAAGATCGAGGCCGGGCGGCTGGTCCTGGAGCCGGAATCGATCGATCTGAAGGTCCTGTTGGGAGACATGCAGCGTGGGCTGGAGCCGCTCGCCGTCGCCAAGCGGCAACACTTTGTTCTCGAGGTCCCCGAGAACCTGACCCTGATTGCCGACCGGGGGAAGCTCAAGCAGGTGCTGTACAACCTGCTGAGCAATGCGATCAAGTTCACCCCGGAGGGTGGGCGAGTGGGAGTCAGGGCCAGTCCGGTTCAGCACGACCACGGCCAGCCTCAAATCGAGGTTGCGGTCTGGGATACGGGCATCGGCATTGCCGCCGACGACCTTCCCCGGCTCTTCCTCGAGTTCGAGCAGCTCGATAGCTCCTACGTTCGGGAGCAGGAAGGCACCGGCCTCGGGTTGGCGCTCACCAAGCGGCTGATCGAGGCCCACGGAGGCCGGATCTGGGTGGAGAGCGCCGTCGAGAAGGGAAGCACCTTTACCTTTGTGCTCCCCGGGTCGCGCCCGCTGGGTGACGTGGTGTCGGCCCAGGTTTCCCCCGCGCGCCCGGGCCGGCATGAGGAACGGCCGCTGATCCTCGTGGTGGAAGATGAATCCACCGGACGGGAGCTGCTGACGCACTATCTGGTCGAGAATGGCTATGCGGTGAGCTACGCCAGCACCGGGGCGGAGGCGCTGGAGCGTGCCCGTCGACTACAGCCTGCGGCAATCTCTCTGGACATCCTGCTGCCGGACGAGCACGGATTAGAAGTGCTGGGAAAGCTGCGGGCGGATCCGCAGACCAAAAACATCCCCGTCATCGTCGTCTCCATAACCGATGACCGCGAGCTCGGCTTGAGCGCGGGCGCCGCGGCCTGGCTGGTGAAACCGGTGCAGCGGCGGCAGTTCATCGACGCCCTCGATAACCTCATGCCCAACGGCACCGCCAACGGCAACCGATTGGCGCTGGTGGTGGACGATGATGCCGAGGCGGTCGAGCTGGCAACGGACATTCTGCGACAGCGCGGGTTCGAGGTATTGCAGGCGTTCGGCGGGAGTGAAGGATTGAGCGTGGCCCTGGAGCGCTTACCGGCGCTGATCATCCTGGATCTCAGTATGCCCGGGGTTTCCGGTTTCACCGTTGCCCAGCAGCTCCGCGCCAACCCCCGGACCCGGCACACGCCCATCCTGGTTTCCACCGCCCTCGACCTCACGGCCGCGGAGCGGGAATCGCTGCTTCGCCACGTGCAGACCATAGTACCCAAGAGCGGTGTGGACGGAATCCTGGACGCACTCCTTCGGCTGGGGTTGGTGCCGCGGACGGCCACCGGCGCCGGCATCCCGGACGGCAAGGCAGGTCCCGCGTGAGCGAAAACGGGAGGCCGACGGTGCTGGTGGTGGACGACGAGTCCCGCAACGTCCTCCTGCTCACCGATCTGCTGGAATCGCGGAACTATCACGTCTTGTCCGCGCCGGATGGCCAGCAGGGCCTCGCCCTGGCTCGGGAACGCAACCCGGACGTCGTGCTCCTGGACGTCATGATGCCTCGGCTCAACGGGTTCGACGTCTGCCGCCAGATCAAAGGTGATCAGCGAACGGCGATGATCCCGGTGCTGCTGGTGACCTCGCTGGATGCGCGACAGGACCGGTTGGCCGGAATCGACGCGGGCGCCAACGATTTCATTACCAAGCCCATCGACGCGGGCGATCTCCTGCTCCGGGTAAGGAACGCGATTGCCACCAAGCGACTCCACGACCAGGTGGTGGCCCAGTTGCACCGGCTTCAGGAGCTGGAGGCTGCGCGCGACACCCTGACCCACATGATCGTGCACGACCTGCGCTCCCCGCTGACCGGGCTGCAAGGTTACCTGGACCTGCTCCGCACCGTCGCCGACGGCAACGCCGAGGTTGTGGAGTACGCCTCCGAAGCCACCGGGATAGCGGCGCGGCTCAATGAGATGGTGAGCCAGGTCCTGGACGTGAGCCGGCTGGAATCGCGCCAGATGCCGCTCTCGCTGAAGGAAACGGATCTGGGAGAGCTGATTCCGGCCGCCGTGGCCTCCCTGGGTCCGCCACCGTCGGGAATCGGCATCAGCTACGAACTGGGACCGCCGTCGACCATCGCATGCGACCCTGAGCTGATCAGACGGGTGATGATCAACCTGGTGGGCAACGCGTTCAAATTCGCCCGCAACGGGGGAGTAGTACGGGTAAGCGGGACCGCCGCCGGCGACTGCGTCCGTCTCAGCGTCACCGACAATGGACCCGGCGTTCCGGCCGAATTCCGCCAGCTGATCTTCGAAAAGTTCGGGCAGGCGCCGCTGGGACAAGGCAGCAGTATGCGATCGACCGGCCTTGGCCTTACGTTCTGCAAGCTCGCGGTCGAGGCCCATGGGGGACAAATCGGGGTCGAAAACGCGGACGGGGGAGGAGCTCGTTTCTGGATCGAGCTGCCGCGGGTCGCGGCGCACCCTGCCGGGGAGCCATGATGGCGAAAGGAAAGCCGATGACAAAGCAGAGGATCCTCATTGCCGACGACGATCCGACTATCTGTCGCACGCTCCACATCGGGCTCGGGAAGGCGGGCTACGAGGTGTCCGAAGCCCGCGACGGAGAGGAGGCCCTTCGGCTCTGGCATGATGCGGGGGCCGATCTTGTCGTCGTGGATATCTACATGCCCAAGAAGGGCGGTCTTCAAGTGATCCGGGAGCTTCAGGCCCAGAGCCCCTCGACTCCAGTGATAGCGATGACGGACGGCGGACGGTCCAAGAATCTCAATCCGCTGACGTATTCGGAGGTGCTGGGCGCGGTCCGTACCATCGCGAAGCCATTTACCCTGGAGCAGATGCTGGCTACGGTCAAAGAGGAGCTGAAAGACCCGGCTGCCTAGGGAGTACGCACTCCCACTTCGTCGAGGTGACGCAGCAGGTCGGCAGGGTCTTCATATACGCGGTACGCTCCGGCACGCATCAACTCATCCTCTCCATAACCGCCCGACAGCAGTCCTACGCCCAGGGCCCGCGCCCGCCGGGCGGCGAGCAGATCCCAAACACTATCGCCTACCACGAGGGATGTCTCGATCGGTGCGTTCAGCCCGCGCGCGGCCGCCAGGAACAGATCGGGATCGGGCTTGGCATGGCGTACCTGATCTCGCGTCACGACGGGGACAGTGGGGCCGACACCCAGGATGTCGAGAGCGGGCCGGGCGCTCTCGCGCCACCCGCTGGTCGCGATGGCCCAGGGAACGCCTACCCGGGTGAGATACTCCAGAAGCTCGCGAGCACCAGGGAGAGGACGCACCTGGCCAACGAGCCGGGCATAGCCTTCCGCATGAAACTGCCGCAGCCGGTCAACCTGCTCCTGGGTCACGGAATGGCCGGTCTCGCGCAGTAGAGCGTTGACGAACAGTCCCCCGCTCATCCCAATCCGCCGGTGAATGCGCCAGACGGAGAGCGAGATCCCGGCGCGCTCCAGCGCCTCGCGCCAGGCGAGCACGTGCTGGTACACGCTGTCCACCAGGGTCCCATCCAGGTCGAACAGGAAGGCGGGGACCGCCAGTGAGGTCTGATCCATCGGCGATTCAGTGACTCCGTTCACCAAGATGACAGTAGCCGCATAGGCCACCCCTGGCCAGCACCGGGACCGGAGCATCCGCGTTCTAGCAGCCGGCGCAATGCAGGGTACTTTGATCCTGGGTGTGAAACCGATTAGAACTCAGCATTGTTTGGTTCGTCTTTGAACGGATAGAGGCCATGCCCCCCAAGCCCTCAGACCCCGACCTCCTGGCCATCAATACCATCCGCACCCTCGCCATGGACGCCGTGCAAGCCGCCAACTCCGGTCACCCCGGGACCCCCATGGCCCTGGCGCCGGTGGTCTATACCCTGTGGCAAGACTTCCTTCGCTTCGATCCCGAAAACCCGATCTGGCCCAATCGCGACCGCTTCGTGCTCTCCAACGGCCACGCCTCGATGCTGCTCTACTCCATGCTGCATCTCACCGGGGTGAAGGCGGTGAGCTCGCAATACGAGCGGCTCGGTGAGCTGGCGGTGAAGCTGGAAGACATCAAGCACTTCCGGCAACTCGGTAGCAAATCGCCCGGCCACCCGGAATACCGCTTGACCTCCGGGGTCGAGACCACCACCGGACCGCTCGGCCAGGGCGTGGCCACCAGCGTGGGAATGGCGATTGCCGGCCGCTGGGAGGCGGCCTACTTCAACCGGCCCGGCTTTGAGCTTTTCGACTATGACGTCTACGCGCTCTGCGGAGACGGCGACATGATGGAGGGAATTTCCGGTGAGGCAGCCTCACTGGCCGGCCACCTCAAGCTGTCCAACCTCTGCTGGATCTACGACAACAACAAGATCTCGATCGAAGGCCACACCGACTGGGCCTTTTCTGATGACACCGCCACTCGCTTCATCGGCTACGGGTGGAATGTGACTCGGGTGGGGGACGCGAACGACCTCGACATGCTGCGGCGGGCGCTCCAAGTCTTCAAGCACACGAACGACCGTCCCACCCTCATCATCGTGGACAGTCACATCGCCTATGGCGCGCCCAACAAGCAGGACACCGGCGCCGCCCATGGCGAGCCGCTGGGCGAGGAGGAAATTCGCCTCACGAAGCGGTTCTATGGCTGGCCGGAGGACGCCAGGTTCCTGGTGCCCGACGGGGTTCGCGAGCGCCTGCGCGACGGGTTCGGCCGGCGCGGGCGCGAGCAGCACGCGGCCTGGCAAGCTCGCTACGAGGACTACAAAAAGGAGTACACGGAGCTGGCCGATCACCTCGAGCGGATGCAGCGCCGCCAGTTGCCCAACGGCTGGGATCGCGACCTGCCGACCTTCCCCGCCGACGCCAAAGGGATGGCGGGACGGGACGCGTCGGCCAAGGTGTTGAACGCAGTCGCCAAGAATGTGCCCTGGCTGATTGGGGGCGCCGGCGACCTGGCCCCCTCCACCAAGACCCGGCTGACCTTCGATGGCGCCGGAGACCTGACGCCACTGAATCCTGGCGGCCGGAACCTGCACTTCGGGGTGCGGGAGCACGCGATGGCCGCGGCGGTGAACGGGATGTCTCTGTCCAAGGTGCGTGCCTTCGGTTCCGGCTTCCTCATCTTCAGCGACTACGCCCGCCCTGCCATTCGGCTGAGCGCGATCATGGAGATCCCCACCATCCACGTCTTCACCCACGATTCGATCGGTGTAGGAGAGGATGGGCCCACTCACCAGCCGATCGAGCAATTGCCGTCGCTCCGGGCCGTTCCCGGCCTGATCACCATTCGTCCGGGCGACGCCAACGAAGTCGTGGAGGCCTGGCGTGTCATCATGCAGCTCCAGCACCAGCCCGTCGCCCTGGTGCTCTCCCGACAGCCCATCCCCGTCTTCGACCGATCCCGCTATGCCGCGGCCAGCGGAGTTGCCAGAGGCGCTTACGTCCTGGCCGACGCCGAGGGAGGAAGGCCGGAGGTGATTCTGTTGTCCACCGGCAGCGAGGTGTCGCTCTGCGTTGACGCGTTCGAGCGGCTCACGGCCGAGGGACTGCAGGCCCGGGTGGTGAGCATGCCGTCGTGGGAATTGTTCGAGCAGCAGAACCAGTCTTACCGTGACACTGTCCTTCCGCCCGAGGTAACCGCCCGTGTCTCGGTGGAGCAGGCCAGCACGTTCGGGTGGGAGCGGTACGTGGGCCGCACCGGCACCATGATCGGGATGGCGAGCTTCGGCGCATCCGCCCCGCTGAAGGAGCTGCAGAAGAAGTTCGGCTTCACCGTCGAGCGCGTCGTGGAGGCCGCGCGGGCCCAGATTGCGCGGCGGCCGGAGCCGGTGCCGGTCCGATGATGGTCGGCATCGCCGCCGATCATGCGGGCTACGCGCTCAAGCAGGAGCTCATTCCCTCGATGCGTTCGCTGGGCCACAGGCTGGAGGATCTCGGCACCGACAGCCGGGAGCCAGTGGATTATCCGGATGTCTCCGCATGGCTGGCCCGTGCGGTGCTGTCCGGGGTGGTGGAGCGCGGCGTCTTGATCTGTGGGAGCGGAGTGGGAGCTTCCGTGGCGGCGAACAAGTTCCCCGGCATCCGGGCCGGCATTTGCCACGACACCTACTCAGCCCACCAAGGCGTCGAGCACGACGATATGAACGTTCTGGTCCTCGGCGCCCGAGTGGTTGGCGTGGAGCTGGCGCGAGAACTGGTGCAGGCCTTTCTCCAGGCCCGCTTCACTCATGAGGAGCGCCACGAGCGGCGGCTCGGCAAGATCCGGGCGCTGGAGGAGGAGATGCGTCGCCATGCCCCGTGATCTCGCCGTCTCCAATGGGCGGCTGCTGGTGATGTTCGATCGCCTGTACCGGATCCGGGACCTCTATTTTCCCCACGTCGGCAAGGAGAATCACGGAACCGGGCACCCGTTCCGCTTCGGGGTCTGGGTGGGAGGCCAGTTCAGCTGGATGGGCGCCGAGTGGACCCCGGAGATGCGCTACGCCGACTCGTCGATGGTCACCGAAGTCCGAGCACTGAATCCGAGGCTGGGCGTGGAGCTGCTCTGCAACGACGGCGTGGACTTCTACGAGAACGTGCTGATCCGCCGGGTTCGGGTCATCAACCTGGCCGACCGGCCCCGGGAGATCCGTTGCTTCTTCCATCATGACTTCCATATCCGCGGAAACGAGGTTGGCGATACTGCGTTTTACTCTCCCGAGACCGATGCCCTACTCCACTACAAGGAAGACCGCTACTTCCTGATCAACTGCAAGGTCAACGGCATTGTCGGGGTGCAGCACTACGCCTGCGGGACCAAGGAACTAGCCGGCGCGGAAGGCACCTGGCGGGACGCCGAAGACGGCGTTCTCAGCGGCAACCCCGTGGCCCAGGGCTCGGTCGATTCCACACTCGGGGTTTCGCTGATGGTGCCGGCGGGCGAGACCGCCGAATTCTACTACTGGATGGCGGCCGGCAGAGACTTCCACGCAGTGTCCACCATCAACCAGGTCGTTCGAGACAAATCGCCCGAGGAGCTGCTGCGCCGGACCAGCAACTACTGGAGGCTCTGGGTCAGTAAGGATCGGCGAGGCACCGCCGGCCTGCCGCTGCCGGTGATCGAGCGGTACCAGCAGAGCCTGCTCATCATTCACAGCCAGATCAACCACAACGGCGCCATCCTGGCCGCGAACGACAGCGATATCACGGAGTTCGCCCGGGATACCTACTCCTACATGTGGCCCCGCGACGGAGCCCTGGTCTCCAGCGCCCTGATGCACGCGGGCCATGCCGGCGCGCCAGAGCGATTTCTCGGCTTCTGTGCCCGCGTCATATCGCCCAACGGCTACCTGCGCCACAAGTACAACCCGGATGAGAGTCTCGCCTCGAGCTGGCACGGTTACGTGCGCGACGGCAAGCCGGTGCTTCCGATCCAGGAGGACGAAACCGCGCTGGTGATCTGGGCCCTGGGCGAGTACTTCGATCTGTATCAGCGGATCGAGGAGACGGCTCCATTTTATCGGGGACTGGTGACTCGGCCGGCCGACTTCCTGCTGAAGCACGTGGACCAGAGCACCGGGTTGCCGCTCCCATCGTACGACCTCTGGGAGGAGCGCTGGGGCGTGCACACCTTCACCGTCGCCGCCGTGATTGCCGGGCTTCGGGCAGCCGCGCGACTGTCGCAAGAGTTCGGCGAAGCCGACCGCGCGGCGCGTTACCTGGCCGCCGCCGACCGAATGCTGGAGAGCGTCCGCGCAGTCCTCTGGAACGAGCAGGAGCAGCGCTTCGCCCGGACGGCCACACTCGAGGCAAGCGGCTATACCCTCGACATGACCGTGGACTCGAGCCTCTTTGGGCTGGTCATGTTGGGCGCTCTGCCGGCAGACGATCCCCAGGCGGTCTCCACCCTGCAACAAGTCGTGGATCGCTTGTGGGTGCATACCGACATCGGTGGGTTGGCTCGCTACCAGAACGACCGTTACTACCAGGTTGAACGAGAGGATACCGCGCGGGTGCCCGGGAATCCCTGGTTCGTTTGCACCATGTGGCTGGCCCGCTACCGGCTCCAGCGAGCCAAGACCCTGGAGGATCTGGCCCCGGGACTGAAGCTGCTGGAGTGGGCCGCCCAGCGGGCCCTGCCGTCCGGCACGATGGCGGAGCAGCTGCATCCGTATACCGGCGAGCCGCTCTCGGTCTCGCCGCTCACCTGGAGTCAGGCGGAGTATGTGAGGACGGTGCGGGAATACATCGACCGGCACTCTCACGCGAGCCTCTGCGCCGCTTGCGGCCAGACCCTGCGTCCGACAGAGCGCCGGTCCGACCGCCAGGTCATCATGAGCCCTGCGTGACGGAATCGATCGTGATGTCCGATCCAGCGAGCCTGGTGCGGCCAGCGGCCGAGTGGCTGGACTTCGAGGTGACCAGGGCCATCGCCGAGCGAGGCTGGTGCGCGTTGGCTCTGGCTGGGGGCCGGACACCCGAGCCGATCTATCGGGAGCTGGCCTTGGGATCGAACATCGATTGGCAGCAGGTGAACGTGTTCTTTGGCGACGAGCGCGCGGTCCCCCCCGACCATCCCGACAGCAACTATCGCATGGTGCACCTGGCCCTGCTCTCCCGGGTGCCTATTCCTTCCGGACAGGTCCACCGGATGGAGGCCGAGCGCCCCGACCGGGAAGCCGCGGCGCAAGAATACGAACGTGCGCTCCCGCCCCGACTCGATATTCTCCTCCTTGGCATGGGCCCGGACGGGCACACCGCATCGCTGTTTCCCGGTTCGGCCGCGCTGGATGAGCGGCACCGGTTGGTGGTGCCGGTGGTCGGCCCCAAGCCGCCGGCCGAGCGGCTGACCATCACGCCGCCGGTGATTGCGGCGGCCCGGAAGGTGGCCGTGATCGCGACCGGCGAGGACAAGGCGGGCATGGTGGCCCGCGCCATCGAAGGGCCTGATGGGAAGATAGTAGTGTAGGTAAATATTGT
>JBJMPK010000083.1:0-14498 GCA_045803245.1 Gemmatimonadales bacterium | reverse complement strand
GTCGCGCCTTTCCGGATCCTGGCAGCGCTCGCGCTGTCCGGGATAGTGACCGGCTGCAGCGGCGCGGGCCGGTTCCTACGAGAAGCATTCCGGGAGCGGCCACCCACGCCACTCGATTCGATGAGCGTGGCCAGCGATGCCCGAATCGACTCGCTGGGTTACATCGTGGGCAGCTTCGTGGGCGAGGGAACCAGCCGGGCGGTACATCTGCTCTCGAGCGATACCGGCTTCATTGCATCCCTGGCCCGGCGCTACCGGCCGTCACTGGGACGGGAGGACGATCTCTGGCATTCACTCGCCCGGGAGCGGGTGGTGACCCTGGCTCCCGGCGGACCCCGTCGCGCCACGACCGGGACGCCCCTGGTGGCGCGGGCCGTCGCGGGTGGGCCGGCGGGCCAGACCGCCGTCACCCCGTCGGCCATCCTGCTGCACGGGAGCTGGTGCGGATGGCGTGGCGCCCAGGCCGAAATCATCGTCGAGGATGATCACCGAGCTCAGGAGCCACCGCTGCGCGGGCCGGTATTGGGATCTCTCACCCATCCGGATGTCACCAACCCGCCGGGCGGCAGCCGTCAGCCTTTTCGCTGGCGCGATCCGCTCCCCGAGGCCGGCATGTCTCTGCGGAATGAGCTGATCGGGCGCACCGCTCGGGTTATGGACTCGACCCTCGACTCCCGGCTTCCCTCTCTGCGCATTTGGCCGCCCACCGGTACGCAGCCGGAGGTCAATACCCTGGCCGATATCGACGCGGCCGACATCGTCGCCTACCGCGCGGCTCCTGGGGCAGTACGCTTCGCGATCTCGCTTCGGCTGCGGCGCATCACAGCCGGCGGCGACACCCTGCTTGCCGCCACCGTAATGGCATGGGACAGCGCGGGCGCTTGGCAACAGGTGATCTTCCGGCCGGCTCTCGTCTCCCTTCGTCGGGGCCGGTTGGCGCCATATGGTACGCTGCGCCGGGGACTCTTCTGGCGCCGGCTTCAGCCGATCAACGACTTCGGCTTTCAACGCGACAATCTCTGGATGGAACAGGTGGACGTTCGCGATGGCAGCGTGCTGTGGGGAATCATTCAGCCCAAAGGCAACGTGGTGGTGGCAGCCGCCGAGGTGGAAGGACCCTGCTCATGAAGATCTATACTCGCACCGGTGATGACGGACAGACCGCCCTGTTCGGCGGAGGCCGGGTTCCCAAGGATGACGGCCGGGTGGCCGCGTATGGAGACGTCGACGAATTGAACTCCGTGCTGGGCACCGTTCGCGCGACAGAGCCCCGCGGCTTCTTCGATCCACTCTTCGAAACCATTCAGCGCGATCTGTTTTCCATCGGAGGTCAGTTGGCAACCCCGGATCCCTCACGCGTCGCCAAGGCACTCGAGAAGGCCGAGCTCTCATCCGGCCGCGTGAGCGAGTTCGAGCGGATCATGGACGAGGCGGAGCTGGAGCTGCTGCCGCTTCGGTCATTCGTGCTTCCTGCCGGCACACCCAAAGCGGTTGCGCTTCACCAGGCCCGGACCGTATGCCGCCGGGCCGAACGGAGCGTGGTACATCTGGCCCGGGGAAGCGATGTGCCGGTGCTGTTCATAGCCTATCTGAACCGTCTGTCCGATCTCTTGTTTACCTTGGCGCGTCTGGCCAACCACCGTGCCGGCGTGAGCGACGTGACCTGGTGAGAGGCCTCGGAGGAACCCGACCGGCAACCGCATGTCCTCTGGTCCCATAGTCGTCAGGCACTCAGGAGGTAGCTACCCGATCTACATAGAGCCGGGTGGGCTCGGCCGTCTGCTCGAGCTGGTCCAGGAGTACCTGCCCGGCCGGCGCGTGGCCCTGGTGGCCGACGCCGAGGTCTATGAGCTCTACCGGACAGGCCGGTTAGGAGCTCAGGGCTGGAATGGCGACACGCTCACCTTTCCGGCCGGTGAGGCCTCGAAAAGCCGGGAGACCTGGACCCGGCTCACCGACGAATTGCTGGAACGTGGCTTCGGCCGCGACAGTGGAATCGTTGCGCTCGGTGGTGGAGTGACCGGCGATCTGGCAGGGTTTGTTGCCGCCACTTACATGCGAGGTCTGCCTTACATCCAAGTCCCCACCACCCTCCTCGCCATGATCGACGCCTCGGTGGGCGGGAAGACCGGCGTTGATACCCCCGAGGGGAAAAACCTGGTCGGGTCTTTTCACCATCCCAATGCAGTCATGGCCGATCCGTTGGTGCTCGGCAGCTTGCCGCAGCGCGCCTTCCAAGCTGGGCTGGCGGAAGCGGTCAAACACGGGCTGATCGCGGATCGCCGGTACTTCGAGTGGATGGAGACCCAGGCTGAGGAGATTCGCGGGCGCAACCAAGAAGCGCTCGTCCACCTCATCCGGCGCAGCGTGGAGATCAAAGCGGAGGTGGTCAGTCGCGATGAGCGTGAAGCGGGGTGGCGCGCCATTCTCAACGCGGGCCACACGGTCGCGCATGCCCTGGAGCAGGCTTCCGGGTTCGCCCTGCCGCATGGCGAGGCGGTCGCGCTCGGACTGATGGTGGAGTGCCAGCTGGCGGAGGATCTCGGCGTTGCCCAGACCGGATTGCGGGATCGGGTGGCCCAGTTGCTTACCCGATTCGGTTTGCCCACCCGGTGGAATCAGAAGCTGGACCGGACACCGCTGCTCCAAGGTATGAGGAGCGACAAGAAGAACCGGGACGGCCAGCTTCATTTTGCTCTGCCGGCTGACCTGGGTCGCGTGCACCGCGCCAACGGGTGGACCACAGCGGTACCGGAGTCCGCGATCGGTCGCGCCCTGGCCCTGCTCGAGTGAGTTACCCCCCAGTATGACAGGCTCCGGATGACCGTTCTATCTTTCGTAAGCGCAAGCAGTTGCAGCGACGCGATAGGATTCACGATAATTGGGAATGTGGTCAAAGTGGATAAAGCGACGAAGCGGCTGTGGACAAACGTTTTGTGATGTGGAAAGTTTTTTTTGCTTGACCGTACCCCCGGTTGTTCCTATATTCTCTTCTCCTTTCTCTCCTTAGTTCTGGTCACCGCGACACAATTGCAGCCCGTTCCCTCTGCCGGGGTTGTCTATGACGCATGTCCGCACCGGGAAAGCCCGCCCGTTTGCTCGCTCCAATCCTTCCGGCGCCTTCGACCAGTATCTGCTCGATATTCAGAAGCTCCCGATGATCTCCGATCCCGATGAGGAGAAGCGGCTCGCCCGCCGGGCGGTAGCCGGCGACGAGACGGCGGCCGAGCGGCTGGTCACGGCTAACCTGCGCTTCGTCATTTCCTACGTGAAGAAGTATCAGGGGCACGGCCTCGACCTGTCGGAGCTGGTGGCCATCGGGAACGAGGGACTGCTCAAGGCGGTCAAGAAGTTCGATCCCGACCACGGGGTGAAGTTCATCTCGTACGCGGTGTGGTGGGTACGGCAGGCGGTCCTGAAGGCTCTCGCCGAGCAGACCCGGAGCGTGCGGATTCCCTTGAACCAGAATTCGGCGCTGGTGCGGATGTCCCGGGCCAAGAGCTTCCTGGCCCAGGAGCTGGGACGCGAGCCGACGGACGGCGAAATCGCCATCGCTCTCAACGACTCGGTCGAGAATGTCCGCTCGGCTCATCGGATGACCTCCACCGAGGTCTCACTCGATGCCCCGGTCGAGCGGCAGGACCGCGGCGCCAGCACCTTCGGTGAGCGGGTAGCAGGCAGCGGCGGCATGGAGATCGAGGAGATGACCGACGTTCGCCTCCAGCGCGAATTCATCGACCGCATCTTCCAACGCCACCTCACCCCCCGCGAGCGCAAGATTCTCTCCCTTTACTACGGCCTTGAAGAAGGCTCCGAGGCGCTGACCCTGGAGAAGATCGGCGCTCTGCTCGGCGTCACCCGCGAGCGCATCCGGCAGATCCGCGAGCGCGCCTTCGAGAAGTTGCGCGACTCGCCGGACGTGAGGGCGTTGCGCGGGTTCTGGGGGGCGGCCTGACTGCGGCAAGAGGTGAGCGGTAAGCGGTAAGCGGGGGGTTCCACTCGGGGGCCCCCCGCTCACTTCGCCCCTCTCACTGCTTACTTTTCCAAAATGCCTTTCCGGCTACCAATCTTCCCCCTGTCGGTCGTGCTGTTCCCCGGAACTCCGCTGCCGCTGCACATCTTCGAACCGCGTTACAAGCGCATGTTAGCCGACTGTCTGCTGGCCGACCGCCGCTTCGGCATTACCCCGATGCGCCCCGGCAGTGAGGCTCCGGAACCGGGAGCGGTGGGTTGCGTCGCCGAGATCCGCGTCAACCAGGAGCTCCCGGATGGCCGCTCCAACATCGTGGTCGTCGGAGGCTCCCGATTCGTACTGTCGCGCCTGCTGGACGAATCTCAACCCTACCTGGTGGCGCTGGTCCAAACGTTCGACGATGATTCCGGGACCGATCCCGACACCGATGAAGCCGAAGCCCTGCGCGAGCTGTTCGGACGCTATCTGGCCGGGCTGCGTGAGCTCAACGACACGATGCCGGAGGAGCCGGCCCTTCCCGACGACGGTGCCGCCCTCTCTTTTCACGTAGCGGGTGCCATCGAGTGTGACCTGGGGGTCAAGCAGCGTCTGTTGGGAGAGCGCTCGACCGTCCGCCGCATCAAGGCGCTGATGCTGCTGCTTCCGGTCCTCACCAGCGCAGTCGAGTCGGGACTGAAGGTGCACCGGCAGGCCCACAGCAACGGCAAAGGTGGAGTGCTCCCGGACGTTCTGGCCCAATGAACCAATCCCTTCTCACTTCTTTGAGCCGGATCGTGGGCCCGCGCTGGGTCCGCCACCGGCACGCCGAGCTCGCGACCTATGCTATGGACGGTCTACCGACCCACGAATCGCTTCCTGGCGTGGTGGTGATGCCGGAGACTCCGTTGCAGGTGCGGCAGATCGTCCGCCTGCTTCATCTGGTCCAGGTTCCCTTCGTTGCCCGGGGCGCGGGCACTGGCCTTTCGGGAGGAGCCCTGGCCGATCCCGACGCAGTCTTGATCGCGCTGACTCGAATGAACCGCATCATCAGCGTCGATCCGGTGCAGCGCCGGGCCGTGCTGCAGCCGGGCGTCGTGAACGCGCGCCTCTCGGAGGCGGTGCTGCCGCTCGGGCTGCATTACGTCCCCGATCCCTCGAGCCAGGCGGCCTGCACCGTAGGGGGAAACGTCGCGGAGAACGCGGGTGGACCTCACTGCCTCAAGTACGGCGTCACCACCAACCACATCGTGGCGCTGGAAGTGGTACTTCCCGACGGGTCGGTCACGCAGCTGGGATCGCGCCAGGGCGAACCCTGGGGTCCCGATCTGGTCGGTCTATTCGTGGGGAGCGAAGGGATGTTCGGGATCGCCACCGAGATTACCGTACGGCTGGAGCGAATCCCCGAGAGCGTGCGAACCATGCTGGCCGACTTCCCCACGGTGCGAAGCGCGAGCGAAGCCGTATCGGCGATCATCGCGGCCGGCATCGTCCCGGCCGCGCTCGAGATGATGGATCGCGCCTGCGTTGCCGCGGTCGAGGCTTCTATCTATGCGGCCGGATATCCCACCGATGCCGCCGCGGTCCTGCTGGTGGAGCTCGATGGACAAGAGGAGGCGGTGGTCGCTGAGGCGGCGACGGTTCAGGAAATTCTGGCGAGTCGCGGCGCCCGCCAGGTGCGAAGCGCATCCACCCCGGCGGATCGGGCCCGCCTGTGGCTCGGACGGAAGAAAGCATTCGGCGCCATGGGCCGCATCGCTCCGGATCTGGCGGTGCAGGACGCCGTGGTGCCCCGCTCGGCCTTGCCCGACATCATGGATCAGATCGAGAAGATCCGCCTGAGCCACGGCCTCACCATCAGCAACGTATTCCACGCCGGGGATGGCAACCTTCACCCCAACATCAGCTTCGACCGGCGTGACCCGGCCGTAGCCGAGCGGGTCCGGAAGGCCTGCCGGGAGATCATGGCCGCCTGTGTCGCGGCGGGAGGCAGTATCACCGGCGAGCATGGCGTGGGGAACGACAAACTCGACTACATGCCCTGGATCTTCGACGCCCAAACGCTGGGCGCGATGCGGGCAGTCCGCCGTGCATTCGACCCCACGGAGATGGCCAACCCGGGCAAGGTCGTGCCGCTGCACGCCTGCCGCGAATGGTGTGTGGTCAAGAGTCTCCGGTCCCCCCCGCTTCGCTCGGAGCAGGTATGAGTGACACCATCTTCACTCGGCTCCGCGCTCTCCTCGGCACCACCGGCGTGGAGCGCGATGGCGATGGAGTCCCCCGCGCCACGCCCGACAGCGCCGACGCGCTCACCCTGGTGTGCCGGTTGGCCCATGAGGAGGGCTGGAAGATCCGGGTTGAAGGCAGAGGCACCTGGCTTCCCGCGGACGCGCCGGCCGATCTGGCCGTCAGTACCCGCGGTCTGGAGCAGATCGTCTCGGTCAGCCCGGCCGATCTGGTGGCGACCGTGCAAGCCGGCACCTCGCTCGAGGCGTTGAGGCGAAGACTGGCGGACTACGGCATGTGGCTGGCGCTGGATCCGCCGGGCCGGCCCGAGCGGAGCATCGGCTCAGTGGTGGCGACGGCGACCTCCGGGCCTTTACGGCAGGGCTTCGGACCGGTGCGGGATCACGTGCTCGGCTGTACGGTGGCCACCGGGGACGGAAGGCTGGTGAACGCCGGGGGACGGGTGGTCAAGAACGTGGCGGGCTACGACATCACCAAGCTGCAAGTCGGCGGCTTCGGAGGATTCGGGATCATTGCCGAGGTGCACTTGCGGCTCCGCGCCCTTCCCCGAGCCGACGTCACCCTCATCGCGCGCGGACCCAGAGACTCGCTCACGTTGGCGGGTCGGGAGCTGACCGCGGCCCATCTCCTGCCCGGCGCGCTGGAGCTGATCTCACCCGCGTTGGCAGCCGAGCCCGAATGGGTGCTCGCCGCCCGCTTCGTCGGAACCGATGCCGCGGTCCAGGCCGATGTCCGGCGGCTTGCCTCGACGGGAAATCTGACCTGGCTTCCCCTCCCGGCCGATCGCACTGCCGCCTTCTGGAGCGTAGCCGCGCGGGGAACCCTGGCTGGTCCGATCACCCTACGCCTGGGTGTGCTCGGCGACGGGGTCGACGAGGCCATCGACCTGCTGGCGCACGACCTGGACGAAGGCCTTGTCTCCGCCGGTGCGGGCCAGGGGACGATTCGCTGGACCGGCGATGCCGCGGTCGACCGCGTCCGGGCGCTGCGCCGGGCCGCCGCGGCCCGCGAGATTCCGCTGACGCTCGAGCGGGCGCCCTGGCCGGTCCGCCGAGCGCTGGGTCACTTTGGCGCCTACCGCGAAGGCGTGGGGAAGATCGTAGGCCGCCTGCGCGACACCTTCGATCCGGGACAGTGCCTCAATGTGGCACTCGAGGGGGTGGAGTAGGTGGAAAGCGGGGCAGTGGGGCAACGGGGCGGTAACGGCCGCCACGAGGAGCCAATCCTCTCACAGGAATCCCTGGGGAACTCCCTGCCCCGCCGCCCCGCTGCCCCGCCTTCTGCCTACGCCGCACTCGATCCCTGCGTTCACTGCGGCTTCTGCCTTCCCGCCTGTCCCACCTATCTCGTCACCGGCAACGAGAGCCACAGCCCCCGCGGACGCATCGTGCTCATGCGGGCCCTGGAACGCGGCGAGCTGGACCCAGACGATCCTGCGTTGCTCGAGCACCTGGACGCGTGTCTCGGCTGCCGCGGCTGTGAGCCCGCCTGCCCTTCCGGAGTGGAATACGGTCGAGGACTCGAAGCCGCCCGCGAACAGCTGTTCGAAGCCCGCGGCCTCTCGACCGCCGCGCGGGCGATCCTTGGCGTATTTCGCCATCGGCTCCTCTGGCAGCCGATCCTGAGCCTGGCTCGGGTCTTCCGCGCCACCCGGATTCCGAGCCTGCTCGCGGGCGGCGGACGGATGCGCTTCGGCCTGGGAATGCTCGCGTCGACGGCGGAAAGGGAGGAAGGGACGGGGAAGACGGTGAGGACGGCGAGGACACCGGCTGTCACGCCGGCGGCCGACATCACCTCGCCTACCTTGCCGTCTTCGCCGCCCCCGCGGTCCGTCGCCCTCTTCCGCGGTTGCGTCATGGGCACGCTGTTCGACCACGTACATGACGCGACCAAACGAACGCTCGAGGTGAACGGATATCGCGTGCTCGAGGTTCCGGGCCAGGTCTGCTGCGGCGCTTTGCACCAGCACGCCGGCGATCGAGAGGCCGCCCGCGCACTTGCTCTGGCTAACGTCGCAGCCCTGGCCGAAGCGGCCGAATTTGTGGTGGTGAACAGCGCCGGCTGCGGGGCGCTGCTCAAGGATTACGGCCACCTCGTCGGCACCGAGCCCGCTGCCCGGCTGGCCGCCAAGGTGCGAGACGTGTCCGAGCTCCTCGCCGACCATGGGCCCCGCCCGGGAGCGCCGCTCGATCTGGACGTGGCGTACGACGCGCCCTGCCACTTGCAACATGCTCAGAGAGTGCACCAGCAACCCCTCACCATGCTGAGTGCGGTCCCCGGGCTGCGGGTCCAGTTGCTTCCCGGCTCCGACCGCTGCTGCGGGAGCGCCGGCATCTACTCCGTACTGCGTCCGGGGATGGCACGGGACGTACTCGACTCCAAGATCGCCGAGCTTCGGACGGCAACTCCGCTGCCCCATCTCGTCGTCACCGGAAATCCAGGATGTCTGATGCAGATCGGCGCCGGTCTCCGCGCGGCAAAGCTGCCCATCGGCGTGGCTCACCCGGTAGAGCTGCTGGACTTGTCCTATCGGGACGCGGGGTACTATGGGTGAGAGGTGAGAGGTGAGAGGTGAGAGGTGAGAGGCGGAGGTTAGAGGTAGATTACAATGCGCAAGGGCACCCTCTCACTTCTTACTTCTCACCTCCTACCCCGTTATACCTTCTTCAATGACCTCCGGCATTCTCTTCGATTTCAATGGGGTGATCGTCGACGACGAATCGCAGCATTGCGAGGCGCTCATCGCCACGCTCTCGCAGTACGGATACGAGCTCGACCGCGACACCTACTACCGGGAGTATCTGGGGTTCGACGACCGGGAATGCTTCCGCTTCACGTTTGAGCGGATGGGCCGGCCTCACGACGAGGTTGCCTTGCGCGAAGCGGTCGCCCGGAAGCATGCCGAGTACGAGCGTGCCATCCGGAGCTCGATGCGTCTCGTGCCCGGCGCAGCCGAGTTCATCGAGAACGCGGCGCTCGACGGCTTTCAGCTCGCCATCGTTTCCGGCGCGTTGCGAAGCGAGATCGATCTGGTGCTCGGTCTGACGGGCTTACGGCCCCACTTCGCCGAGATCGTTGCCGCGGAAGACGTGGGCGTCTGCAAACCGGACCCGCTGGGCTACACCAGGGCGCGGGAGATGCTCGAGCTGGCTGCTCGGCGCTGCGTGGTGATCGAGGATTCGCTTCCCGGTCTGAGTGCCGCTCGCGCGGCAGGACTGCGCTGCGCCATGCTCGCCACCTCGCATCCGGAAGACGCCTGCAGCGACGCGGACGCCGTGTGGCGAGACTTTGTCGGCCACGACGCGGCCGAGCTTCCCTGGGCCCATGTCTGAGTTCGATCTGACCCTCGACCGCGAGCGACTCGCTGAAGTACGGCACGGCGCGGTCCTGGTGACGACCGAGCCGGCGGTGTTCCGCATTCAGGGGCCAGGCGCGCTGACCTGCCTGCAGGGCCTGCTGACCAACGATCTGGTTAAGCCGGGGGACAACAGCCTGGTCTACGGCGCGCTGTTGACGCCGAAAGGCGCGCTGGTGGTCGACTACTGGGTCATCCGCCAGGCCGATGCCTTCACCCTGGTCGCCCCACGGACCGGACACGAGGCGTCCCTCGATCTCTTCCGCCGCCAGCTCCCTCCGCGCCTGGCCAAGGTGGTAGACCTCACCGGAGAGGCTCGGGTCGCCTGGTTGGTGGGAGCCCACGGGTTCCAGACTCTCGCCGAATCCGGAGTCGGCATGCCGGAGGCGTCCGGCCGGGTGGCGTCGGTCGGAGGTGAGGTGAGTCCGGTTGCCCTGGCTCTCGCCCCGGAAGCGGCTCCGTTCGTCGCGCTCGCCGTTGGAGCTGAGCCCGCCGTGGCCGCGCTGAGCTCCCGGCTGGTATCCGCCGGAGCCCTTCCGGGAAGGGAAAGCGATCTCCACGCGGCCCGCATACTTTGCGGCTGGCCGGCCTTAGGCGCGGAAATCGATGAGCGCACCCTCCCCCAGGAAGTCCGCTACGATCAGATCGGCGGGGTGTCGTACACCAAGGGCTGCTATACCGGCCAGGAGACCGTGGCCCGGTTGCATTTCCGCGGTCACACCAACCGTGAGCTGCGGGGCCTTCGCTGGCGCAGGGCGGAACCCTTTGCCAGCCGGAGCATCCATAAAGGTGAACGGGAAGTCGGCAGCGTGCGCTCGACCCTGAGTCTGGAAGACCGCGCCATTGGGTTGGGATTGATTCGCCGGGAGGTCGGCGTTGGCGAGGAGCTGTTGGCGGGTGGCCGTCCCGCAACCGTGGTGGCGCTGCCGTTTGGACCCGAGGACCTCGACGGGTGAACGCTGGAAATCAGCGAGCCCCGAGCGGGGCTCGGGGCTCGATGCAGCGGTTGGATTCGCCGGCGTTACTTCTTGGCCGTGTCCCGCGCCATGGTGGAATCCGAGTGCGTCATCCCCATGCTGTCGGACATGGCCGGAGCCATCGCGGAGGTATCCGCGCCGGACGTGGTGCCCTTCTTTTGACAACTAGCCAGAGCCAGAACAGCGGCCATCAGCAGGATCGTCTTCATTGTCACTCCCTCAGGGTCGGGTTGGTAGAGCAATCGGGGACCGGAACCGTCAGTGGCCGCCTCGGTTACGCGGCGAAGGTACCTCCCCGGCCGGCTTTGTCAAGATGAGTCGAGTTGCACCGGGCTCGCCTCGAGTCTCCAGGTGGAGCAGTACTCCTCCTGAATCGAACAATTAAATCATTGATGTCAACAATCTTAGATTGGTCCGTATGATAGAGCCACGCACGCTGGGTGAACTGAAGAACAGCCGCTGGGCCGAGCCGCCGCTCCGGGGTCGCTCGGTGCGGGATGAGATCCGCTGCAATCTGCTCCGGCGGCTGGAATCGGGCGAGCCACTGTTTCCCGGAATCGTCGGCTACGAAGACACCATCCTTCCCCAGATCGTGAACGCCTTGTTGGCCCGGCATCACTTTATCCTCCTGGGACTGAGGGGTCAGGCCAAGAGCCGTCTCCTGCGCGAGCTCACCGGTTTGCTGGACGAGCGGATTCCCACCGTGGCCGGCAGCGAGGTGAACGACGATCCGTTCGCGCCGATCTCGAAATATGCCCGCGAGGTTTTGGCTGAGTGCGGCGAAGCAACCCCGATCGCCTGGCTCCGCCGGAGCCAGCGCTATGTCGAGAAGCTCGCGACACCGGACGTCACGATCGCCGATCTCATCGGCGACGTCGATCCGATCAAAGCGGCCCGGGGCGGCCATCTGCTCTCCGATGAGCTCACCATGCACTTTGGTCTGCTGCCGCGGGCCAACCGCGGCATCTTTGCCATCAACGAGCTCCCCGATCTCAGCGGCAAGGTCCAGGTCGGTCTCTTCAACATCATGCAGGAAGGCGACGTTCAGATCAAAGGATATCCGGTTCGCCTTCCGCTCGACGTGCTGCTGGCCTTCACCGCCAATCCCGAGGACTACACCGCCCGCGGCAAGATCATCACGCCGCTCAAAGACCGGATCGGATCCGAGGTGATCACCCATTATCCTCGGACGGTCCAGCTGGGCATGGAGATCACCTCACAGGAGGCCTGGCTCCAGCGGGGCGGGGCGCCGCTCGACGTCCCCGACTTCATTCTCGAAGTCATCGAGCGGGTGGCCTTCGAGGCGCGCGAAGACAAGCGAGTGGACAAGCGCTCGGGGGTAAGCCAGCGGTTGCCCATCAGCACGCTGGAAAACGCGGTCTCCAACGCCGAACGGCGGGCGGTGGCCTTCGGGGAGGATCGGGTGGTGCCCCGGGTCAGCGACGTGTATGCGGCGGTGCCGTCGATCACCGGCAAGCTGGAGCTGGAGTACGAGGGCGAGCTGCAAGGGGGCGACACGATCGCCCGCGACCTCATCCGCCGGGCGGCCGGCCGGGTCATGGAAGAGCGGCTGGGCGGAGCCGACCTGGGCAAAGTCGTGGCCTGGTTCGATCAGGGCGGTGCGCTCAAAGTCTCGGGTGACGAGCGCTCAGACCTCTGCCGCAAGGGATTCAGCGTCGTGCCCGGGCTGCTCGAGGCGGTCACCGAGGCCGGCCTGGCCGAGACCGGCGACGCGCTCCGGCAAGTCGCGGCCTGCGAGCTGTTGCTCGAGGGACTGGCCGCACAGAAGCGCATCAGCCGGAGTGAGGAGCTGGGATATACTCGGGCCAAGCCGGAACGGCGGGAGCCGGGGTATGGCAAGGGAGGGATCAGTTTCGGGTAAAGAAAACGTAAGCGGGGAAAGAAAAACCTCAGCGGTGAGCGGGTGTCACCAGCCCCGCCGCCGTGCCTCCGACACGATCACTGCCGTCGCCCCATCCAGCCCCAGCGCACCGGTATTCAGCACCAGATGGTAATTGACGGCATCGTTCCAGTCCCGATGGTAGTACTGGCGATGGTAGCGGGCGCGGGTGCTGTCCGATTCATCCACCGCGGCTGCGGCTTGTTGCAGACTCACCCCCAGCCGGCCAGCCGCGACTTCTACCCGGTATGACTTCGGGGCCACCAGCTTCACATGGAGGCTGTCGCGCTCCCGCGCCAGCACCGCGGAGGCAGCCCGGCCCACCAGCACCAGCCGGCCCCGTGCGGCCGCTTCCGACACCACCGTCTCCGTCATTCTCACCAGCTCCGCTTCCGCGAGCTTTGGGACCGTGCCGCCAGGCACCGATGCCGGGAACAACTCCGGCGTCGACGCCGCCAGGGTCCGAGCCAGCCGCTCGGTAAAGCTCGACACCCGCTCCTCCCGTTCGGCCACGTCCTGGGCCGGCAGACCGGCCCGCACGGCCACCTCCTCGACCAACTCATTGTCCATCACTCGCCAGCCGAGCGCAGCGGCGACTCGGCGCGCGACCTCGGAGCCTCCGGCTCCATATTGGCGAGAAATGGTGATGAGCATGGCTATAGAAGGCGGGACATGCGCCAGGTCACTGTCCCCGCCACCAGCAGGCACACCAGGGCTCCCACCGCATAGGCCACCCGCACGCCGAAGTGCTCGGCGATCCAGCCGGCCTGGAAGGAGCCGAACGGGGCCAGGCCCAGGACTGTGAACGAATAGAAGCCCATTACCCTGCCGCGCAGTTCGTCCGGTGCTTCGGATTGGAGCATCGTGTTGGCCGCGATCCCGTTGAGCGCCATCACGCAGCCGGTGACGGTAAAGAGGACCAGGGCCGATTGGAAGTTCGGCGCCAGCGATGCTGCCAGCAAGATGATACCGAAGAGCAGCGACGAGCCGAGCACCAGTCGGGACCGGCGAACCCGATGGCCGAACCCGGCCATGAAGAAAGCGGCGACGGCCGCCCCAATCCCGACGGAGGCGACGAGCGCGCCATAACCGCTGGCACCGGTGCCCAGCGCGTCCCGGGCAAACACCGGCATCAACGGAAGAAACGAGAAGCCGAATACGCTGAACGTTGCGATCAGGGTGACCAGCGCCCGCGGCCACCGGTTGCCAAAGACGAACGAAAAGCCTTGTCTCAGCGCGACAGCCACCGAATCGGTCGGTTTCGGTGCCCAGCCGGGATCCATGCGCGCCAGGCTGATGATCACGGCCAGGTAACTCGCCGCGTTGGCGAAGAAGCATGCCGCCAGCCCTACCGTCGCGATCAGGGCCGCGGCGATGGCCGGGCCGACCACTCGCGCCAGATTGAACGCGCTCGAGTTCAACGCGATGGCGTTCATCAGGTCCTGGCGCTCCACGATCTCGGCCAGGAACGACTGCCGGGTGGGAACCTCGAAGGCGCTGAGAAGACCCGAGAAGACGGCCAGGGCCATGACCCAATGCACCGTGACGAGATGCGTCGCCGTCAGCACCGCCAGCGTGAGAGCCTCCGCCAGCATGAGGCTTTGCAGCACCAGAATGAATTTGCGTTTGTTGACCCGATCGGCGATGACGCCGCCGTACAGGGTGAAGAGCAAGATCGGCAGCGAGCCCAAGGCAGTCACCAGGCCAACCGCGAAGGGCGAATCCGTCAGCTGCAGCACCAACCAGCCCTGTGCAATGATCTGCATCCAGGTCCCGCAAAGGGAGACGAACTGCCCGATGATGAAGAGCCGGAAGTTCCGGTGCTTCAGCGCGGCAAAGATGGTGCGGAGCGAAGTGGAGAGCACGGGCGGAAACTATAACCAACCACGTGAACAGTGAACGGTGAACAGTGAACGGGGAACCGTGAACGGTAATCCGGACGCCAATTGAACCTGCGACAGCCCGGGGGTAGCTTCAGAAGGAGCTCGTTCACGGTTCACTGTTTACTGTTCACGTCTATTACCGTCCACGCTTTTCCTGGCCGCCATGCGCTTCACCACGTACTCCAAG
>JBJMPK010000082.1:0-5251 GCA_045803245.1 Gemmatimonadales bacterium | reverse complement strand
GTCGAGGGCGAGGCCGTCCAGGTTGACGAAGGCTTCATCGTGATCCCGTGAGACCGGCTGCCACAGGGTGGGCGACCCTTTATTCTCGAACGCGGCCCAGGTGAATTGGTCGCGGTGACGGTCGCGGTCACCCATCCAGATATCCATGAGCCGGGCGCGCAGAAAGGCGCTGGCGTCCACCCGGTTGTTCGGGCTCGCGTCGATGCGGCGGAACAGCCCGGTGGCCGAGATCACCCGGGTCGGTACGCCTGAGCGATCCTCCTGTGCCACCGTCCGGTAGAGACTTTTGTTTTCGCGCATCCCGTCGGCCCGCTCCTCCATCATGCCGAGCACGCCCTTGAATCTCGAGCGGAACTCGCCGAGGGCGGGATCGTCCGGCATCACGACGAGGAACTGCTTCTGTACCAGAACACCGGCGGCCTCGAGCAGTGGGTTCGCCACCAGCGGCGCGGCCGGGAACGAGGCGCTCACCCCGTCCTGCAGCGCCCGGGCATAGGCGGTCCGCTGAAGGTCCGGCGGGAGCTTCGCGGCGGGATCTTTATTGACCGAACGGAACTGGTACTCGCGCCCGTTCGCGCCCCTGAGCCGAAGCGACTGCGTCTGGCTCCCGGTGTGCTCCTCAATCGGTTCTAGACCACCGGCGAAGCGCTGAAAATCCAGCACCGGGACTCGGATCGGGGTGGTCCAGAGGTGGCGGTAATGCTCTCCCGCAACCACCGTCCACAGTCCGGACCTCCCGTACCTGGGACCCGGGACCAGGACGACGAAGCTGTCGGCCACGGCCCGGTCCGCCGCCGTCGCGGGAGCAGCTGCCTGGGGCCCCGACGTTTGAGCCTCGAGGGCGGACCCTCCGACAAAGACCAGCGCCAGCGCAGTGATAAAGGACCTCGAGCTCATCGTGGGTTCCCTCCCGGTTTTCCGTTCTGTTTGGCAGGCGGGGCGGCATTGCTGGCCGCGTGCCACTGCACACTCCTGATTGTCCCGCCCGCGACTTCCTTCAGCCGCCGGCTCACTTCCTGCCACCCCATCTGCTTCCGGAGCCGGACGGCATACTCGAGCGTGCCGGCCTTATGATCTGCCTGCGAGCGGCCGACCAACTGATAGCGCTTGGTGTATTTCGCCAATGCCTCGGCGGTGAGCGGCTCGGCGGCTGCGAGGTCCTTCGCATCCACCCGCAGGATCTGCTCTCTGGCGGGCTCCGCCGACACCGGCACCTGGAACGGCCCCGTGTTCCTGCTCTGGCTCGAGGTCACGTGCTGCCAATAGCGCGCGCTGGGGCTGGCCACGTCCCAATACCACATGCTCAGCTCGAGCGTGACAAACAGGATGGAGAGGATTACCGCGATGCCGACGGCGTGAATCCCGGCGGCGAACCCGATCACGATCGCGGTAAAGATGTAGACCGTATCGCCGGCTTCATCGAGCGTGCTCCGAAAGCGCACCGCGCCCACTACGCCGGCCAACCCGAACGCGAGCGCCAGGCTGTGGCTCACCATCATCAGCACCGCGGTAATGGCAACCGGCAGCACGATGACCGTCTGTACCAGTGTGCGGTCGTACTTCGGACGGGCCCGGGTCAGCACGTAGGTTCCGGCGAGCGGCACGACCAGAAGAAGCGCGGCCAGCATCTGGATCAGGGCCGCGATCCAGACCGAGCCGGTCTCAGCCATGCGCGGAAGCATCGCCGAGGGCTCGGCCAAGGCGCCCTCGCCTGTCAGCACCGAACTGGCACCCTTGGCCGTCGCCGGCGGCAACACGGTCAAGAGCCACCACCCCACTCCGAAAACCACCAGCACGAGGGCATACCATCGCACCAGCCGGAAGAGCGCTCTCCGGGCTAGCTGGCGCTGGTACGCAGACGGACTGTCGACAGAATCAGTTGCAGACATTGCCGGGTGCTATCCATTGACGACGAGAAGTCCATTACAACGTTCGAGAGCTCGATTCCCCACGCACTATCCAGCGCCACTGACCTCGGGAATGCACAATGTGGGCCGCGTCTGATTCAGCGCTTCAATACCGGTGCTCCCACAAGGGTTAATCCTCTCGGGGTGACGAGTCCGACCCGAAATCATCCCTGCTCGCTGATTCCGTTCGCGAGTTTTCCACGATCCTTCGTGAGTGTTTCGCGACGTCCCCTCCGTCGACTGGCTGATTCAAATGACTTAACCATGGCACTCGGCTTGCCCCGCGAGGTGATTGGCCGTAAAGACCATCCCGACAGCACGGTCAGCTTCGAATGGGCGGAGGCGTTCAGCCATGCGATCGATCTTGCTCCTCTGCGTCCTGCATCTGGGGATGACGACACAGTCGCGCGCTCAGACTCCGCTCAGCTTCCGCGACGCACTGGCCGTCGTCCGGCAGCACAACCAGCAGCTCCGCGCGGCTGACGCTCAGGTCGATCGCTCTCGCGCGGCGCGGGCCGCCGAACGGGGCCTCTATTTCCCCAGCATCAGCGCGAGCGGCCTGTACGCCCACATGAACGATCGCCTGTTCGTGGATCTCAATGGACTGCGGCCGCTGCTCTCGTCGCTCAACCCTGCCGTACCGATCCCTTCGCTCCAGGCGACGGTGTTGCAGAATGATCCATATAAGGCCAGCCTCACGGCCCGCTGGACAGTATTCGCCGGCGGAGGGATCCTGGCGGCCAACCGCGCAGCTCAGGCCGGTGTGGTGGTGGCGGAGCAGGAGCGACGGGGGACCGAAGATGGCGTTACCACGGAGCTGGTAGACCGCTACTTCAAGCGCCGCCTGGCTGCGGACGTTCTGGAGGTACGACGCCAGGCGCTCGAGACCTTCACCCGACATCTGGACGATGCCCACCGGCTCAAGGCCGCGGGCCAGATTGCGCGCACCGATGAGCTTCGGGCTGAAGTCGCGCATGCCGAAGCCGACCGCGAGCTCAAGAAGGCTGCTCGGGACGTGGACCTGGCTGCCGTCGCACTCAGGTCCACCCTGGGGAACCAGCTCGACCCCATGCCGACCACTCCACTCGCCCTGATCACCGGCCTCGAGCCGCGGACCACGTTTGCCGCAGCCGCGGACTCGGGCAACGCGACGATCGGGCGCTTGGCGGCTCTGCGGGACCAAGCGCGTCAAGGCGTTCGCGCGGCGCGAGCCGAACTGTTTCCCTCGATAAGTGTGTTCGGGACTCACGAATTGTTCCAAGGGGGACTCAACAGCACGACCGATCCCAAATGGATCGTCGGGGTGGGCGCGCGCTGGGAGCTGTTCGATGGCTTTGGCCGGGTCAATCGTCTGCGATCCGCCCGGCACCTCGAACAGGCTGTCGGATTCGAGCATGACCGGACCAAGGACGAGGTGGCCACGCTGGTCCAGCAGCGCTACGACGAGTACGAGTCCGCCCTGGAGCAGTACCAGTCGCTCGAAACCACGGTGGCGCTGGCCCAGGAGAGTCTGCGGTCGGAGCGGAAGGCCTACGAGGCGGCGGTGGGTACCTCGCTCGACGTGATCGACGCGGAGTTGTCGCTCTCCCGCGCGGAGGTCGATCGCCTGAACGCTTTGTACGATCTCGATGTGGCGCTCGCCCAGCTGCTGCAGGCCAGCGGTCAAAGTGATCGCTTCCTGAAATACCTGGACCGGGCAACGCCCGCGGAGGAACTACGATGACTCGTTTCATGCCGGCGCTGTGCTGCACCCTCGTTCTTGCCGGATGTGGCCGGGGAGGGGATCCGGTGCAGGGCGAGACCGATGCGACCCACGTCGACATTGCCTCGAAGGTGTCGGGGCGGGTGGACTCGATCTACGTGCGTGAGGGCGACATGGTGCGGCGAGGCCAGCTGCTCGCCACGCTGGACGGGACCGAGATCCGGGCCCGCGCGGTGCAGGCCCAGGCCGCGAGAGATGCCGCCCAGGCATCCCGGGATCGCGCACTCAACGGCTATCGCAGCGAGGAGATCCGCTCGGCTCGGGATAACTACGAGCGGGCCGCCGCGGCGCAGGCCATCGCCGAGACCACCTTCGTCCGTTACGACCGGCTCAGGAGCGAGGGGGTCATTCCCACCCAGAAGCGCGACGAAGCCGAGGCGAACTATCGCACCGCCCGTGAGGGGACGGCGGCGGCCAAGGCGCAGTATGACCTGGTTCGGTCGGGCACCCGGGTGGAGGATCGCGCCGCCGCAATCGCCGAGCTGCGGAGGGCGGACGGAGCGGTGGCGGAGGCCACGAGCTACGTCGATGACAACAGCCTCCGCTCGTCGGTGGACGGTCAAATGATGGTCAAGGTGGTGGAGCAGGGAGAGCTGGTCTCGCCCGGACTGCCGGTGCTCACCATCGTGGATCTCTCCGACCAGTGGATCACGGTCAACGTCCGCGAGGACCGGCTGGCCGGCCTCGAGGTCGGCGATACCCTGGCGGCGGTGATTCCCGCACTGGGGTCCGACCGCCATCGGTTCACCGTCTACTACATCTCGCCCTTGGGCTCCTTCGCGACCTGGCGGGCCACCCGAGAGTCCGGCGGCTTCGATGTGCGGACCTTCGAGGTGCGAGCCCGTCCCCTTCGGCCTATCGACGGCCTGCGTCCCGGAATGAGCGCCCTGATCGACTGGCCGTCGCCGGATGGGAGATCAAAGGCAGCCGCATGAGCCGGCTCCTTCGCATGATGCGCCGCGAGCTCCACCGGCTGCCCCGCTTGCCGGTTCTCGCCGCCCTGTTGGGCCCGATTCCACTGGCCGGCGGACTGCTGCTGACCGGGGTCTTTCACTCCGAGGTGGCACGCCGGCTGCCGATCGCCATCCTCGATTTCGACGGCAGCCAGACTGCGCGACTCGCCGCCCGTTGGGTGGGCGCCGCCCGCTCGGTGAACATCGTGGACCGAATTCAAGATCTGGGCCGGGCGGAGGAGCTGTTGGTGCAGCGCAAGGTCTATGCGGTGCTCGTGGTCCCTCGCCACTTCGAGCGAGATCTCCTGCATGGCCGCTCACCACGGGTGACACTCATGTACAACGAGCAATATCTCACGGCGGGGAATCTGATCGTGGCTGATGTCTCCCGCGCCGTCAATGCCGGTGCCGGTGTGCTTGCATTTGGCCTGCAGCGGAGCCGGGGCCGTACCGCGGCAGCGGCCGAAGCGGCGGCGGAGCCGGTGCGGGTGGATGCCCGGCTGCTCTTCAATCCCGGCGTCAGCTACGCCGTCGGTGTGGGGCTCGTTCTCATCGTCGCCCTGGTGCAGATCGTGGCCGGGATCTCGACCATCTACGTCATCGGCCGCGAGTTGAGCGACAGAACCGCC
>JBJMPK010000081.1:0-25696 GCA_045803245.1 Gemmatimonadales bacterium | reverse complement strand
GGCCGTTGCCCTGGGTGCCTTCCTTTCCAACCGGGGGGTGACCACTCCGCTCGGAGTGTTTTTCGTAACCTGGGTGGCCAATCTCGCCGGAGCGACCGCGGTCTATCTGGCTGCGCGCCGGTATGGCCGCCAACTCTTCGCCACGGCCACCGGCCGCCGGCTGCTGGCGCCGCGCTCATTGGCCATCATCGAGCGGGAGTATCTCCGCTTCGGGGTTGCCGGCATCTTCGTCGGCCGGTTCCTGCCTGGCATCCGGGCCGTGGTCCCTCCCTTTGCCGGCCTGGTCAATCTCAGCCCGGTGCGGACGCTGGTACCGATGGCCGTAGCCTCGGCCCTGTGGTACGGAGGGATCACCCTGCTGGGATCGGTGATCGGCGCCGAGTGGGACCGGATCAACCACATCATTCTGGGCGTCAACCGTACCCTGGCGGCGGTGACGGGAGTCTTGATCGTGATAGCCCTGGCCTCTTATCTGATACGCTCCCGGAAGCGACAACGAGAGCGAGTCTGGCACGCCACCCGTGATGCGTTGGATCCGGCCATGCCGTCCTTCCTTGCCGGGTCGGATGTCGCCGAGGGCTCCGCCCAGCAGGCGGCGGCACTGCTGGTGCTCGAGCTAGCCTACGCCGATGCCGCCCTGACCGAAGCCGATCGGAATCTGGTGGCTGCGCACCTGCGCGACCGCTGGGGACTCAACGCCACCGGGGCGCCCCGTCCCGAGACCGAGACCGAGCGGCGGTCTCGCTTCGAGCGGTATGCCGGACGGCTGCGCGACCGATTCGGCCAAAATCAACGCCTGGCCCTGGTGGAACGGATGTGGACTGTCGCCTTCAGCGATGGAGCCATCGGGGTTCATGAGGAGCGTCTCATGCATCTGGCGGGCGAGCTGCTCGGGATTCCCAAGGCCGACCTCATCGAGATTCGCGACCGGCTGCGAACCGCGCGAGCGCCATGACCGTCACCCAACTTCGGGCCCAGATCGACCGGGACTTCTGGCTCGAAGGGTTCCGGGATTTCCTCGCGCTCGAGTCCGGGCACAGCGCCAACACGGTCGAATCCTATCTCCGGGATCTTCGAAGGCTGGGAGAGTTCGCCATCTCCCGCGGCGTTCGCGATCCGGCCCGCCTCACCCGCCCCCACCTGCGCGATTTCATCTACCTTCTCAAGGACCTGGGCTTGAGTCCCGCCTCCATCCGGCGGGGCGTGTCCGCCATCCGGACCTACTACGGTTTCCTCGCGGGCGAAGGGCGGGTAAAGGATGATCCGAGCGACCGCCTGGAGACTCCCCGCCGCGGGAGGACCCTTCCGGTTACGCTGACCGTGCAGGAGGTCGAATCGCTGCTCGCCGCACCGAAGGTCGATGAGCCCCTTGCCTGGCGGGATCGGGCGCTGCTCGAGTTGGCATACGGTGCCGGCCTTCGGGTCTCAGAGCTCTGTGGCCTCGGCCTGACCGATCTGCTGTTATCGGAGAACCTGGTCCGGATTTTCGGCAAAGGGGGAAAGGAGCGGTTGGTGCCGATCGGACGCTCCGTCATCGGGGCTGTGTCAGTCTATCTGCACACGATGCGTCCCGAGCTCGATCGCGGGAAAAGCAAGGGCAGGGTGCTTTTGAACGGGCGAGGCCAGCCGCTTTCCCGGGTCGGTGCCTGGGGCATTGTGAAGCGCTCCACCGAGCGCGCCGGGATAACCAAGCGCGTGACTCCTCACACCCTCCGTCATAGCTTCGCGACGCACTTGCTGGAGGGCGGCGCCGACCTCCGGGCGGTACAAGAGATGCTGGGCCACGCCGACCTGTCGACCACCCAGATCTATACCCACGTGGACCGGGAATACCTGCGATCGGTCCACAAGCAATTTCATCCCCGGGGATAGCCCTTGGCGTGGTCTAGATACGATTGGAGCAGTCTTGGTTAGCGGCGCGTTGGCTAGGAGTGCAGCATTGGCAAATGCTCCACCACGAAGGCACGAAGGTCACGAAGGACAGGAAGACCTCGGCTCTAGCTCTTTCACACAAGATTATTGGCGCAGCTATTGAGGTCCACCCGGCTGCTTGGGCCCGGCCTTCTCGAATCGGTCTACGAGGCTGCACTTTGCAAAGAGCTGCGCTTAAGGAGTGTGAATCTCGATCGGCAAATAATTGTGCCGGTCATTTACAAAGGCGATGTCTTGGAGTGCCACGTCAAGCTCGATCTGCTAATAGAAAAGCAGGTAATTGTAGAGATAAAAACTGTTGACAAGCTTTTGTCGGTGCATAGGGCACAGCTACTAACTTACTTAAGACTACAGAATCTCTGGCTGGGACTACTCATTAACTTCAACGCAGAGGTTGTCCGAGACGGAGTCCGAAGAGTTCTGAACGGCTGAGTTTCCTTCGTGTCCTTCCTGACCTTCGTGCCTTCGTGGTGAAGTAGTTGTACTGTCCTAAATCATCCCCCGATGCCCGCTGTTGCTGGATCGGTCCGCTCGAAGATTCCTCCCAGCCACTCCACGATCAGCGCTGCTTCAAATGCCATCGTGCCGAGCGCAAGCACAGTGGCGGGCAGGGCAGCCCAGCCCGCCAGCGCCGATCGCAGCAGCAGGAAGCCTCCGCCCGCAATCGCCAGTGGCAGGGCCAGCGTCAGGCCGAGCAGAGCCACGAAGGCCAGCATCATGAGCAGATTCTGGCCCAGGGCCTCCACGCCGCCCGGCCGGCCCGAACCGAGGCGCACCCAGGCGGGATAGAGCAGCGCCGCTCCATTCTGGATCAGCATGCCAAGCAGGTTGATTGCCGGCAGGTAGATGGCGGCGCCCAACAGCAGCAGGGTTCGCTCCTCGAGGTCGGGCGTCATACTTTGATTGCCGAGAAAGGCAAGGTAGGCAATGGCGAGCAGGCTTAGCTGCATCACCGTCAGGAGCAGAGTCGATGCGCTGGCTTCCGCGATGACCACCGACCACCCGCGAATCGGATAACTCCTGAGGAGGTCGAGCTTCAACAGATCGCCCCGAAGGTCGTTCCTCACCCATTGGGGACCGATGACGATCAGGATCCCGGCCCACGTGGCCGCGAGCCAGCCGGCGATCTCCGCCAGGGTACCGTCGGGATCGAAAGAGAGAACCGTGACCAATACACCGGCAGTGCCGAGCGCCAGAGCCACGTTCCGCACCCGGCGCATCCGGGTGACCCCGACCAGGTTCTTCCAGAGGATGGCGCCAGCCGGCCAGCCCGCCGGTGCCAGGCGAAACAGTGGAGCGCTGGCGCTGGCTCGGCGCAGCCCAGCGGCCTCGGTTCCGCCCCGCTGCGCCAGCGACCGCGCTCGCCGGAGCGACACCTCGACGGCAGTCTCCTCGAACGAGCTATCAGACCGCACCACCCAGATGTAGTGCATGGCCAGCAGCAAGAACGCCGGCCAGATCGCTTTCAGCCAATCCGCCAGCGCCGGCGCTGCGAGCGGACGGACCAGAATCCGGAAGGGGTACGTCAGCACGCTCGGAAGTGGCCGCTGCGCGGCATCCACGATCGCACCGAGAAAGTGGTGGGCATCATTGCCACCGGCAGCCACGATCATCGGCAGCGCGTCGGCTACGCTCCAGACCAGCGCAATCACTATGACCCCAACCGCGAGCAACGAGACGATTCGGTGCCGGGCCCCTAGCCGGCCGTGCTCCGCGAGACTGGTGCGGACGAACGAGGCCCCCAACCGGTGCAGTGAGAGGGTCGTGAGCAGAACCCAAATCGAGATGACCCTGAGCCAGGAGGAGACGCCGAACCGCTCACGAGACAGGATCAGAGTCCAGAGCAGGGCATTGAAAAGGATGAGGAGCTGGCTGTGAAGCAGCTTGAAGTGAATCAGACCACTGCGGGAGACCGGGCCCGAGAAGAGGAACGTGACCTCGGCCGGGGTAAACGCGAGGACCCGACGCTCGACGCCGAAGATCCAGCTCCAGGCCACTGCTCCGATCAGGGCCAGCGCACCGATGAGCTCGAGAGCATGCGGGTCGGGCATCTCGCCTGCCGTCGGCGTCTGCCGCTGGCCCAGCACCATGAACCAGAGGTACGCCGCGCCCAGCAGGAGAGCAGCCAGGTAGCGCGGACTCTGTAGATGTCGCAGTTGGCGGGCGGTGCGGTTATAGGCCGAGCGCCATGCCAGGTATCCGAACACCTGAATCATGTGTCGGTAGACTCGGCCTGGCCGATGAGCGCCAGAAACACATTTTCCAGGCTTTGCGAGCTCAATTCGGGACGTCCCGCGACAATTTCGGCGATGGTTCCGAACGCCACCGTCCGTCCCCGCCGCATGACCAGCACGCGGGTGCAGATCTCCTCCACGAGGTGCAGCAGATGCGAGCTGAGGATCACCGCGGCGCCGGCGGCAGCCCGCCGCATGATCGTCGCTTTCATCCGGCGGATGCCCACCGGGTCAAGCCCGGTGAGCGGCTCGTCGAGCAGCAGGGCGTGCGGCTCGTGCAGCAGGCCGCAGGCGATGGCGAGCTTCTGTTTCATTCCCCGGGAAAGCTCGCCGGGGAGGGAGGTTCGCTTGTCCCCGAGATCGAGCTCCTCCAGCAGCCCGGGAATGCGCTGGACCACATCGGTGATCCGGTACAGCCGCCCGATGAACCGAAGATGCTCTTCCACGGTCAGGTACTCGAAGAGATGAGGCTCATCCGGTATAAACGCGAGCGCTCCCTTGGCTGCGACTGGATCTTTCGCCAGGTCGTGGCCCGCAATCCTGATGCATCCGCTGGTGGGAATGATGATGCCGGCTATGCTTCGAATAGTGGTAGTCTTTCCCGCGCCGTTCGGTCCGACCAGACCCAGGACCTCACCGGGGCCCACTCGAAAGGACAAGCCTTGGACGGCCGGAAAGTCGCCATATAGCTTCTGCAGGCCCTCGATCTCGATCACGGGGCGGGTCTCCGGAAGGATCGGGTGAAACTTTCAGCCTTGCCTGAACGTCACGTAACGAAACATATCATCCAGTCGTCGGACGGGCGGTGTCTATGAGAAACTACTGGTTGCGAATTCTGATCGGCGCAGTGGCCATCTTCTCGGTCGGTATGGTCGGGGTTACGCTGGCCCGCCAGGGAGTGCACCGGGTGCGTGGAGTGGTCGAGGGAAGCGGCCCCATCACCGTACCGGTCGCGTTTGTGCCCTTCAAGCTCGATGGTGAAAAGATCGGAACCATTCGGCGGATCAAGATCAACCGCCTCGCACCCAAGACCGTAAGCAGCGTGAATATACTGGTGGACCTGGCGGACTCGGTGCGGTGGAGCCGGCTGGAGCCGTGCATCCTGGTTGCCGAAGGATTCGAGCGACTCAACTCCGAGACCACGGTCACCTGTGGCGCGCCGGACGATACCGTGGGCGAAGATCTGGCGGTCGTCGGCGACATCACCGTGGCCCGGGGCGGCCATTCCTTCAAGCTCTTGATGCCGCGAGACGCTATCCGCGAGCTCACCGATTCCGAGGTGGTGTTCGTCGGTGAAGACTCGGCGAGTACTGCCAGCCGGGGAAGAGACTCGATCGCCGAGGCCGCGGAGCGGATGACCGATTCCATCCTCGAGGCGAAGCGGCCCGCCCTGGAGTCGCTGGGGGTCAATATCCCACGGCGTACGAACGGCGCGCGAAAGCCCAATCATCGAGTGGCGGACTCGGTTCGCTCCCGCTAGTGTAGGGCATGCTTCTCGTCATCGACAACTACGACAGCTTCACCTACAACCTGGTCCAGTACGCCGGTGAGCTGGGGGCCGATCCGGTCGTCTACCGCAACGACGCGCTGACGCCGGCAGAGGCGCTCGCCCTCGCGCCGGCCGCAATCGTGATCTCCCCTGGTCCCTGTACTCCGGACGAGGCGGGGATCTCGGTGCCGCTGGTTCGGGCCGCCGCCGGCACGGTCCCCATCCTCGGCGTCTGCCTCGGTCACCAGTCAATCGGCCAGGCGTTTGGAGGCCGGGTGGTCCGGGCGGACCGGCTCATGCACGGCAAGACCACCGACGTGATGCATACCGGGCACCCCCTGTTTCATGCGATTCCCTCGCCGGTCGAGGTGATGCGCTATCACTCGCTGGTGGTCTCGCCCGAGGGATTACCCGATCAGCTGGAGGTGACCGCCTGGTCCGGGGACCGCCCCCGGGGCCAGGAGATCATGGCCCTTTGTCATCGCACTCTCCCGGTGTTCGGGGTGCAGTTTCACCCCGAGTCGGTAGCCACGAAGCACGGCAAACGCCTGCTCGCCAACTTCCTCGCTCTCGCTGGAATGCGGCTCTCGGCCGCCTCGCCCGCAACTGTCTAACTCTTTGACGTACAATATTCTAGCTCGCCGCTCCTAGCGCTCCGCCCGCGCGGCACAACTTTTGACTCCCAACCCCCGCTCTATTAGCTTCGGTGATGCGCGTCCTGGGTGTCATTCCGGCTCGGCTCGGCTCAACCCGCCTCCCCAACAAACCGCTCCAACCGCTGGCAGGTGAGCCACTGATCACCCGGGTCGTCGAGCGCGTGCTGGACCATGGCCTGGTGGGACAACTCGTTGTGGCGACTGACTCCGAGAAGGTGGCCCGGGTAGCCGAACGCTCAGGCGTGCCGGCGGTGCTCACCTCGTCGGCCCACGCTACGGGGACTGATCGAGTAGCCGAAGTGGCCGGCCGGGCCGAATTCGCCGGGTTTGACACCATAGTGAACATCCAGGGGGACGAGCCCTTTCTCTCCCGCGAAGCGCTGGCCGGCGCGCTGGGCCGGGTAGAGCAGGGGGACGAGATCGGGACCGCAGCAGCCCCGCTCGATCCGGCGCTGGCCGCCGCGACGAACCTGGTCAAGGTGGTAACGGATGCCAACGGGCGGGCGCTGTACTTCTCGCGAGCGCTGATCCCCCATCGTCGCGAGCCGGATGACTCGAGCGACGGTTTGTACTGGCAGCATGTAGGCATCTACGCCTGTACCCGTGCCGCCCTCATTCGCTGGGTGGGGCTGCCGCCCAGTCCAGCAGAGCAGGCAGAGCGACTCGAGCAACTGCGGGCCCTGCACTACGGAATGACGATCGGGGTCGCCCGCCTGGATGAGGCGGCGCTTCCCGGCATCGATACGGCGGACGATTTGCGACGGGCGGAAGCCCACTGGCACGCTTACCAAGGACAGGTCTAATGACGACGGGTCCCAACGCGACCAAATACATCTTCGTGACCGGCGGCGTCGTGTCCTCTCTAGGGAAGGGCATCGCCGCCGCTTCTCTTGGACGGTTGCTGGTCGAGCGGGGACTGAGCGTCACCATGCAGAAGTTCGACCCCTACATCAATGTGGATCCGGGAACGATGTCGCCGTTCCAGCATGGCGAGGTGTTCGTCACGGACGACGGCGCCGAAACCGATCTCGATCTGGGCCACTACGAACGCTTCATCGACCGCTCGCTCTCACGGCAGAACAACGTCACCACGGGCCGGATCTACCAGACCGTGATTACCAAGGAGCGGAGGGGCGAGTACCTCGGATCCACCGTCCAGGTGATTCCCCACATCACCGATGAGATCAAGAATGCCATCCGGCGGACCGCGCCGGGCCACGACATCGTCATCACCGAGATCGGCGGGACGGTGGGCGACATCGAATCGCTGCCGTTCCTCGAGGCCATCCGGCAATTCCGGCAAGAGATCGGCCGCGATAACGCACTCTTCATCCACCTGACACTGGTGCCGTATATCGCCGCCGCCGGCGAGCTCAAGACCAAGCCGACCCAGCACTCGGTGCGCGACCTCATGGAAATCGGAATCCAGCCCGACATTCTGATCTGCCGGAGCGAGCAGCCGCTGGCCGCCGACATCAAACGCAAGATCGCGCTCTTCTGCAACGTGGATTTCGGGTGCGTCATCGAGAGTCCGGACGTGAAGTCGATTTACGAGATCCCGGTGCGCTTCTTCGAGCAGGGTTTGGACCGCGAGGTCTGCCAACGGCTCAGGCTGGAGACGCGCGAGCCCGATCTCCAGGGTTGGAGAGCCATGACCGAGCGGATCCTGCATCCAACCCAGCGGGTGCGGATCGCGGTAGTGGGGAAGTACACCGATCTTCGCGACGCATACAAGTCGGTTCAGGAAGCGCTGATCCACGGCGGCATTCCGAGCGACGCCAAGGTGGAGATCGAATGGTTCGCGAGCGACCAGTTCACCGACCAGGCAACCGCCGGACGGCTGCTCAGCCCCTATGACGGCTTGCTCATTCCCGGCGGCTTCGGCGAGCGCTGGATCGTTGGCATGGTCGAGGCCATTCGCTGGGCCCGGGAGAACGACCTTCCCTTCTTCGGTATCTGTCTCGGACTCCAGGTGGCCATCATCGAGTTCGCTCGTAACGTGTGCCGCCTCCCCGACACCAACAGCACCGAGTTTGAGCCCAACTGCGAAACCCCGGTCATCTCGCTCATGCACTCCCAACGGGATGTCTCCGATCTGGGCGGCACCATGCGTCTGGGGGCGTATACCGCAAGGCTTCGTCCCGGCTCGCGGGCCGCGCAAGCTTATGGCACCGCCGAGATCAGCGAGCGGCATCGCCACCGGTGGGAAGTCAGCAATGCCTACCGCGACGTCCTGGCCGAGTACGGGCTGCGCCTGTCGGGACAATCGCCCGATGGTGGGCTGGTCGAAGTCATCGAGCTCCCCGATCACGCCTGGTTCATCGGCTGTCAATTCCATCCCGAGCTGAAGTCACGGCCCACCCGGCCGCACCCGCTCTTTGCGGGCTTCATCGCGGCGGCCTTGCGCCGCCGGGCCGCCGCTCCCGCGCGTGCTGCAGCGGAGGAGCTGGCCCGGAGCACGCGCTGATGGGGTGGTCCTTCGGACGCACGCCATTTCTTATCGCCGGGCCCTGCGTCATCGAGCCCGGCGACGTGCTGCCCAGGGTAGCGGAAGTGCTGGCCCGGATCGAGCGCGATCTGGGAATTCCGGTGTGTCTCAAGGCCAGCTTCGACAAGGCCAATCGCTCCCGTCTCGGCGCCAACCGAGGTCCCGGCATGGAGGAGGGTCTTCGGCTACTGCAGCGGGCTCGATCCGAGAGCGGACTGCCGATCCTTACCGATATCCACGATGTCCATCAGGCCGCCCCTGTGGCGGAAGTGGCCGACGTGCTTCAGATCCCGGCATTCCTCTGCCGGCAGACCGACCTTCTGATTGCGGCAGGGCGTACGGGCCGGCCGGTCAATGTGAAGAAGGGCCAATGGATGCCGGCGGAGGGCATGCGGGGAGCGGTCGAAAAGGTTCGGAGCGCCGGCGCTCCCGAGGTCGCGGTCACCGAGCGGGGCACCTTCTTCGGTTACGGCGACCTGGTGGTGGATATGCGGAATTTCGTACGACTGCGTGAAGCCACCGGAGGCCCCGTCATCTTCGATGCGACGCACGCGGTTCAGCAGCCGGGCCAGGGCGAGGGCGGCGCCAGCGGAGGACAACGGGAGTTCATACCACCGCTCCTGGCCGCTGCGGCCGCCGCCGGAGCCGATGGATTCTTTCTCGAGACTCACCCTGACCCTGCCCGAGCCCTGAGCGACGCCGCGACTCAATGGCCGCTCGATGGCCTGGCGGAGCTGGTCGGGCAGACGCTCGAGATCTGGGGCCGGGCCCGGGTATGAGCGGCATCGATGCCGCCGCCGCCCGGCGGATTCGCCTCCTGGGTCTCGATGTCGACGGGGTGCTGACCGATAACGGCGTCTACATCGGACCCATAGCCGGAGATCGGGTCGAGCTGAAGCGCTTCGATATTCAGGATGGACTCGGCCAAATCCTGCTCCGGACCGCCGGCCTCCCCGTGGTCTGGCTCAGCGGTCGAAGCTCCGAAGCCACCGCGCTCCGGGCGGCCGAGCTTCGGGTCGAGGAAGTGCTTCAGGTGCCAGGTCCTCGTAAGCTCGCTGCCTTCGATGAGCTGTTGCAGCGGCGCGGGATCGAGTGGAGCGAAGTCGCTTTCGTGGGCGACGATCTGGCCGATTTGCCGGTGCTCCGGCGGGTAGGGTTGCCGATCGCGGTGTCCAACGCGGTGTCGGACGTCAAGGCGGTGGCCTCCTATGTCACCCGCGCGGCCGGTGGCCATGGAGCCGTGCGCGAGGTGATCGAGCTGCTGCTCAGGGCCCGGGGTGAGTGGCCCGACATTCTGGCGCGCTACTTCGCGGAGCAGGCAGCCGGTGCCGCATGACGACGGCGCTCTGACCGAGCTCGGCCGCCGAGTGCTCCAGCTCGAGGGCGCGGCCGTGTCAGCCGTCGCGACTCGCCTCGATGACCGGTTTGCCCGGGCAGTCCGGCTCCTGGCGGCGGCGCGCGGGAGGGTAATAGTCTCCGGGGTAGGGAAGTCCGGTCTCGTGGCCCGCAAGATTGCGGCAACGCTGACCTCCACTGGAACGGCTGCGTCCTATCTCCACCCGGTGGACTCCCTGCACGGCGATCTGGGCATCGTTAGCAAGGATGACGTGGCGATCGTGCTCAGTAAGAGCGGCGAGTCGCAGGATCTGTTCGGGTTGGTAGGCTCGTTGCAGCGGCTGGGGGTTCCGATCATCGCCATCGCCGGGGCCGCCGATTCGGCTCTGGCGCGCGTGGCGACGGTGGCACTCGACGGCTCGGTCATCGAGGAAGCCTGCCCCCACGACCTGGCCCCAACCGCCAGCACGACCGTGGCCCTGGCGCTCGGTGATGCATTGGCCGTCGCGCTACTCGAGGTGAAGGGATTCCGCCGGGAAGATTTCGCCGTCCTGCACCCCGGCGGAAGCATCGGACGGCGGTTGCTGCTTCGGGTCGGCGATGTGATGCTGCCCGCGGGGCGGGTGCTCCGGCCCGATGCCACCATGAAGGACGCCGTCGTGAGCCTGGCGCACGACCGCGGGCTCGCCATGGTCGCGGAGAACGGACACCTGACCGGAGTACTCACCACCGGCGACCTCACCCGGTTGGCCGAGCGCGATCCCCGGTTTTACGAGCGCGGTGTGTCCGAGGTGATGACACGGTCGCCGCAAACGGCTTCACCCCAGGACTTGGCGGGCGCGGCGGTCGGCACGATGCAGAATCGCGGCATCATGGTGCTGCCGGTGGTCGACGAAGGAGGAGCCATCGTGGGAGTGGTCCATTTGCATGATCTGATGAGAGCGGGCGCGGTGTGAGGGACGGAAAGAAGAGAGGCGGAGGAGGCGGCATGGGCGGGCGGGTGAGCCCAACAGGCCGCTCATCCATGAGCCGGCGAGTGGTATTTTCGGCCCTCTCCGCCGTGACCGCCCTTACTGCCTCCTGCGAGGACACCGGGGTGAAGCCGACCACCACGATTCAGGCGGCCGACAGTGCCGACCAGATCCTGGAGGGGTTCTCCCACTACGTCACCAACGATGGCATCCGGCGCAGCCGGGTCGAAGCGGACACGGCGTTCTTCTATGAGTCCACCCAGATGAACGAGCTGCACAACGTGAAGGTGGTCTTCTTCGATATCAAAGGCGACGAGAGCTCCACCCTGACGGCCAAACGCGGCCGGTATCGCTGGCAGGACGGATCCATGGAGGCCTCCGGCAACGTCGTGGTCGTATCGCCCGACGGGCGGAAGCTCTCAACCGACGTCCTCAAGTACGACAATGCCACCAACACCATCCTGACGGACAGACACTTCACGTTCGACAAGGGCGAGGAGCACCTCGAGGGCAACAGCTTCCGCTCCGATCCTGACTTCAAGAACGTCGTGACCGATCGCCCGCGCGGCGTCTCCGGGAACGGCATGCTGCTGCCGGGACAATGAGAAGGCAGGTAAGCGGGTATGCGGGTATGCGGGTAAGCTCTCGCACGACGAGATCGCGGTCGTTTCCTTCCGCCTACCCGCCTACCCGCTTACCCGCCTCCCTCTGGGCGGCCCTCGCGATCTTGGCCTGGTTCTTCCCCAGCCCGGTAGCGGCCCAGAGCGACCGCTGCGTCTTCCAGATCGACAACGTCGAGCGGCAGGGGAGTGTCATCGAGACGTCCAAGGGGACCAATTACTTCGCTGGGGGCAACGTCCGCCTGAGCTGCCGGGGCTCGCAGATCACCATGCAGAGCGATAGCGTCGCGTCGTATGGTGGCAACACGGTGCAGTTCATCGGCAACGTGAAGTACCGCGACTCTACCGTGACGATGGATGCCGATAATGGTGTGTACACCAAGAGCGGGGAGAAGTGGGAGGCGCGGGGACGGGTCATCACCCGGAATCTGAAGTCGGGCTCGACCCTGACCGGGCCGGCGCTGGACTACTTCCGGGTGGTGAAGGGGGTTCGTGACACCGTCGAGATGTATGCCACCGGCCGGCCGCGGATTCAGTACGCCAGCGCCGACTCCGGCTCCAAGCCGGCCGAGCCCTACATCATCGTCGGTGACAGAGTCCGATTCAAAGGCAGCGATCGCATCTGGGCCGGCGGCAAAGTCACCATCGACCGCAGCGACTTCAGTGCCCGGGGCGATTCGCTTCGGCTCGATACCGGCAAAGGAAGCGATGGCACGCTGATCGGGGGCAACCCGGTCATGCGGGGGCTGGGCCGGGACAGCTTTACGGTGGCGGGACGTCGCCTCGATCTCAAGCTCGATCGCCGGGAGGTCACTTTCGTCACCGCCAAAGGCTCGGGTCACGCCGTCAGCAAAGAGTGGGATCTGGTGGCCGACACCATCGGTCTCGACCTCAATAACCGCAAGCTGGAGCAGACGGTGGCATGGGGTGATTCGACCCGTCCCTACGCCAATTCGCCGTCGTATGCAATGCGCGCCGACTCTCTGGCCCTCGACACCCCGGGGCAGCAGCTCAAGGAGGTTCGCGGATTCGGCAAGGCGTGGCTGGGCGGCTCGGTCGACGCCCCCAGCAGGCAGCGCGACTGGATGCGGGGCGATACCGTCGTCGCCCAGTTCGTTCAGCGAGATTCGGCCGGTACCAGGCGCTCCGCCTTGAGCCGCATCGTGGCTCGAAAGGGAGCCCAGTCGTATCACATCGATCCCAGCCAGAATCATCCCGATCGGCCCTCGATCAATTACGCCCGGGGCGACGTGATCGTCATGACGATGAAGCAGGGGGTTCGCACCGGGGTTGACCGGGTGGATATCCGGGGACAGGTGGATGGCATCCAGCTCGAGCCGAGCGATGCGCGGCCGGCCGATTCCACCCGGACCCGGCCCGACTCCGCCTCACCTGCGCGGAGGAATCCGTGACGGCGCCGGCCGCTCCCGAATGGGTCGCCGCACTGGGCGACCGGGATCCCTCAGTCCCGATCGCGCTGGCCGCGGTCGTTCGCGCCGCCGGCCCGTCCGACAGCATTGCGTTTTCCGATCTGGTGCTCGGCTATCGGGAGGCCTATCTCGCCTGTTATAGCGGAGACGGCGACCAGGAAGTGTCCGGGGACGAAGTGCGAGGCTACCTGACCCAGTCGGTGCTTCCCCGCCTGGCGACGGAGGGATGGATCCTCGATACCGCCGGCGGATACTGGCAGACGGTCAAACCCCGGGTCGCCTGGTGGGGACCGACCAAGCCGGAGCGCGAGGCGGTATACGAAGCGCTGCTTACCTCGGCCCGGCGCGCGGTTCAGCGAGCCAAGTCGTTCACCCGGCAGCGCACCAAGGCGAGCCTGCTGGAGGGGCTGGATCTGCGCAAGAGCTACAAGGGGCGTCCGGTGGTGGACCGGGTCAGCGTTCGGGTCGAGCAGGGCGAGATCGTCGGGCTGCTCGGCCCCAACGGGGCGGGAAAGACCACGACCTTCTACCTTATTACGGGTCTCATTCGGCCCGATGAGGGCCGCGTACTCCTGGACGGGGTTGAACTGACCGATGCTCCAATGTACCAGCGGGCTCGGACCGGCATCGGCTATCTGGCTCAGGAGCCATCCATATTCCGAAGGATGACCGTCGAAGAAAACATCTTAGCCATCTTGGAGACCCGTCCTTTGGCGCGAGACGAACGCCACCGCCAGCTCGACCGCATGCTCGATGAGCTGTCGATCAAGCATCTACGAAAGAGCAAGGCCTATGCGCTCAGCGGGGGTGAACGCCGCCGGCTGGAGATTACCCGCGCGCTGGTCTCGGAGCCGAAGTTCATGCTGCTGGACGAGCCCTTCGCCGGGGTCGACCCCATCGCCGTGCACGATATCCAGACTATTGTGGCCGGGCTCCGGCATCGCGGGATCGGCGTGCTGATCACCGACCATAATGTGGAGCAGACGCTCGATATCGTCGATCGCGCCTACATCATGTTCGAAGGCAAGGTGCAGGCATCCGGAACGGTACGAGACCTGGTCTACGATGACCGGGTGGCCCAGCTCTACCTGGGACCGACACTCACCGCGCGTCTGCGCGCCAGGCTCGAGGCGGTCGCATGAGGACAGGTCTATCACAGCACACCAGCCTCCGGCAGGAGCTCCGGGTCAATCCCCGGCTCTACCAGGCCATGGACATGCTCTACATGCCCATGATGGATCTCCAGCAGCACTTGAAGCAGGAGCTGCTGGCCAATCCTTTCCTCGAGCTCCTCGAACCGGAAGAGGAGACCGCCGAGCAGCCGGCCGCTGAAGAGAAGAAGGAGCAAAAAGAAAAGGAAGAAGAGGTAGACTGGGAAGAGATTCTGCTCAACGGGTTCGAGGTGGGGGGCACTCGTGAGCAGTACGAACAGTTGGAGTACAACGAGCCGGTCACGGTCGAGACCCGGAACCTGATCGACCATTTGCGGGAACAGCTCCAGATGCTGATCCTCACCCCCCGGCAGCTGCTGCTGGCGGAGGAGTTTCTGGGCAACATCAACGAGGAGGGCTACCTCGCCGCGTCCCTCGAAGAGATCCTGGGCTCGGTGAATCAGTTGATGGCCGGGCATGTTACGGGGACGGAAGATGAAGCGGCGGAAGATGACGTGGCGGATAGTGCGGAAATGTCCTCTGACAGCTTTCCGTCCGCCGCTTCCGCCTCGGTTCCGTCCGCTTCTTCCGCCGCTTCGTTACCGTCTTCGCCGCCCTTCTACACCACGCAAGAAGCCGAAGAGATGCTCTCTATCATCCAGCGGCTGGATCCCTCCGGGACCGGCGCCCGGGACCTCCGTGAGTGTCTCCTGATCCAGCTGGTCGAGCTGGCCGACACCACCTCGTTGACCTTCCGGCTCGTCTCCGAAGCATTCCCCGACCTCATCGCCCACCGTTGGAACGATCTGGCCAAACGATTCGGGGTCGAGCCGGGCGCGGTCCAGGCGGCAGCCGACCAGCTTTCACGGCTGGATCCGAAGCCCGGCCTCAAGTACTCCGAGCAGAGCGATGGTTACATCATCCCCGATCTTATCGTCGAGAAGATCGGTGGCCGGTACCAGGTGTTCCTCAACGATACCGGCATGCCCCGGCTCCGCCTGAGCCGCTCGTATCAGGAGATCGCCCGGGACAAAAAGAAGATGACTCCGGAGAATCGTGAGTTCATCGCCTCGAAGATGAACAGCGCCAACTGGATGATTCAGGCCATCGAGCAGCGGCGCCAGACCATGCTCAAGGTGATGAACTTCATCGTCGACCGGCAGCGTGACTTCTTCGAAAAGGGGATCGAATACCTCAAGCCGCTCACCCTCCGGGAAGTGGCTGAGGTGATCAACATGCACGAGTCCACCGTCAGCCGGGTGACCAACGAGAAGTACGTCCAGACACCACGCGGCGTCCTCCCGCTCAAGTTCTTCTTCTCCAGCGCTCTATCCACCGCGTCGGGCGAGGACGCGAGCGCCCGCTCGATCCGGGCCAAACTGGAGAAGATGGTCGGCGAGGAGAACAGCGGCAAGCCGCTGACCGACCAGCAGATCGTCCACCTCTTCCAGGAACAGGGCATCCAGATCGCCCGCCGCACGGTTGCGAAGTACCGCGACCAGCTCGGCATTCTCCCGGCGCGAATGCGGAAACGGGTATGACCGTCGCTCCGGTCGAGACGCTGGATGTAAGCGTGCTCGTCCCGGCCAAGGACGAGGCGGACAATCTCCCCGAGTTTCTCCAGCGTTGCGCCCGGGCGCTCGGCCCCGCCGGCTTTTCCTTCGAGGTCGTCGTCGTCAACGACGGCTCGCGTGACGCCACCGACCGGGTGCTCCGGGAACTGAGGCACCAATATCCCTTCCTCCAGGTCGTCACGCACCGGCGCCAGCGGGGAATTGCCGAGGCGCTGCGGTCGGCCGGGGACATCGCCCGGGGGGACGTGTTCGTCTTCTATCCCGCGGACCTTCAGTACCTTCCCGAGGACATCCCGGCGCTGGTCGCGCCGATTCTGGAAAACCGGGCCGACATCGTCACCGGTACCAAGCAGGGGAAATACGAGAAGGCGTTTGTCTCCAGCGTGTACAACGGACTCTGCCGCTGGCTCTTTGGCGTCCGAGTCACCGATCTCAACTCGGTCAAGGCCTACCGGCGCGAAGTTATGCTGGGCGTGCCGCTCCGGCCCGACTGGCATCGCTACATGGTGGTGATCGCGGCCGCCGATGGATTCCGCCTCACCTCACTTCCCGTCCCGCTATATCCCCGCCGCGCCGGAATATCGAAGTTCAACTGGAGACGGATTCCGGTCGGGCTGTTCGACTTGATCTCGGTCTGGTTCCAGCTCCGGTTTGGACGCAAGCCCATGCTGTTTTTCGGCGTCGGCGGAGTGGCGCTCTTCCTCATCGGCTTTCTGGCCGGCATCGTGGCTCTGGTCCTCCGCTTCGGCTACGGCATCGGCCTGCGGCCGCTACTCAATCTGGTGGAGGTGATGGTCATCAGCGGCATCGTGCTCTTCGGATTTGGATTCCTGGGCGAGATGATCGCCGGCATGCGCGAGGAAACCGGCGAGATCGCCCGAGCCCTGGCCCGGCTCGAGAAGCCCGACGTCGGGGACTGACGGGTGCGGGTCGTCTTCCTGACCCACGACTTTCCCCGTTGGTCAGGCGATCGAACCGGCGCCCTCAGCATCCTGACCCGCGCGCTCGTGCGTCGAGGCATTTCGGTTCGGGTGGTTGCGGTCAGCGAGGACAAGTCGGGAACGACCGAGATCGATGGGGTGCCGGTTCACCTGGTGCGATCCGGGGCCGCAGCGAAGGCTAGTGCGTCCCGAAGCCACACCCTCGCCGGACCGCCCAGCGGCCCACCCGCCTGGAGTCACCTCGCTCGGCTGTGGCGTGCCCTCCGCCCGGCGGTGCGTCAGGAAATAGCCGCTGGTGTCGATGTGATTCATGCGCACGGGTGGGCACCTGCCGGCCTGGCCACACCCTCGGTCGTGCCGGTCGTACTCACGGTCCAGAGCGTCGATGCCTCACTCCTCCGGCAATCGCGGATCGCTCGCGCGCTGGCCCGGCGACTCTTCCGGCGCACGGCGGTGGTGACCACGGTCTCCCGCGAAGTCGGCACCTGGATCGAAAGCGGGGCGGGGCGGCACATCGGAGCTTCGCACATCCACCCTATGCCGATAGATAGCCGCGGCCACCCATGGACCCGGGGCGGGGGTGGTGTCGTCGTCGTTTCGCCTCTGGAAGCCTCGGGCCGGGTCGAGCTGGCCATCCGGACGGTAGCCGTGCTGGCTTCCTGCGGTCATGATCTGCCGCTGACGATCATCGGCGGCGGCCCCGACCGAGATGCCCTCGAGCAGCGCGCGGCAGGGCTCGGGGTATCGGCGCTGGTCCGTTTCGTCGGAGATTTGGGGCCCGAGGAGGCACGGCGTTATCTGGAACGCGCGGACCTGATGCTGTTCACTGCCAAAGGTGACGGCATGGCGCTGGTTGCTCTGGAGGGCCTGATCTCGGGGATACCCGTCGTGGCGTGCTGGGATAGTGGAGCAGCGGTGGACGTGGTTCCCGAGTCCGGCGCAGGGCGTTTGACGTTGCCGGTTCCGGAGTCGTTGGCGGACAGCATCCTCGAGCTTCAGGCCGATCCTGACCGGTTTGCGATGGCGCGACTGGTCGGAGAATCCTGGCGTGCCCGGCTCGCTCCGGATCATGTCGCCGGGGTCTGCGAAGGGTGGTACCGTGATGCTCTGGCGACGTAGTTCTCCGCCTGCGCTACTTCTTCTGGCTTACCTGAGCGGGTGTGGCGAGCGTAACCATTCGGTTCCCGAGGCGTATCCCTCGCGGCCCGCCCACCGGAATCTTGACTCTTCCGCTAGTGAAACGAAACGGACCCATCCCTCCGGTGCCGTTGTCTCCTCAGCTCGGAGCAGCGGACGGCCGTTTGGTATAGCGGTGTCCAGAAACGGAGTGGTGTACTGTACTCTTCTGGACTCGAGGAGCTTGGTACGGTCCACCCTGGGACTCGATTCGCTTAGGCTAATTCCGACCGGTGCCGTGCCGACTGATGTAGCCTTTAGTCCCGCGGGAAACTGGGCCTACGTAACCAATCAGTTCGCCCAGTCCGTGAGCGTGATCGATACGCGCATGAGCCGACAGGTCATTACCATCGCGGTTGAGGGTGATCCCTTTCGCGTAGCCGTTGGACCTGAAGGTCAGCGAGTCTACGTGACGACGAACCAGGGCACCGTAATCCAGATCGACGCCGAGACCCGGAGAGTAAATTGGGTCGTCAGCCTCGGCGGAAATCTTAACGGGCTCGCCATCAACTTCACCGATGAGCGTATCTATGTCGGCGATGTGGATGGGGCGATTTACGAGCTCAGCCCCGGCGGCGAAGTAATCCGTAAGATGGCTATTCCGGGACGGCCGCAGGGTCTCGCGCTGCTCTCCGATGGGAAGGAGATCTATGTCGCGGGAGAGGCGGGGGAATTTATCGCGCTTGACCTGCAAACCGGGTCAGAGAAAGCCAGGGTTCCGTTGGGCGCGAGCAGCTTTGGAATAGCGGTGACCCCCGATCAGAGTCAGATCTGGATCACCGCCCCTGCCGCGGGCCAGGTGTTCGTGCTCGACCGCGCGTCTCTCACGATCAGCCGAACTATCCGGCTCGGGGGAATGCCGCGGCGCATCGCATTCGACGCCCATGGTACCACGGCCGTCATCGCCAACGAGGCCAATGCTATCAGCATGGTCCGATAGCGACGACGCATGCGGGTTCTGACCCTCACGCATAACTATCCTAGATTTGTAGGCGACCCCGCCGGAGCCTTCGTCGCCCGAATTGCGCATGGCGCGGCGGCTCAGGGCCACCAAGTCGAGGTGGTGGCCCCCCACGCACCTGGAACTCCGACCAGCGAGCGGCTCGGAGATCTTCGAGTGCATCGCTTCCGCTACGGACCAGACGCGATGGAGCGTGTGGCTTACACCGGGGATCTCCACCGTGGCGCGCTGCTGACCCCACTGGCGGCGCTTGCCTTTCCGGGCTTTCTGATGGCCTTTGGTCACGCCGTCAGCGCTGCGGTTCGCCGATTCGCTCCGGATGTCATCCACGCTCATTGGTGGGTGCCGGGCGGCTGGTTCGCGCGGCGCTGGGGGGTGCCCTACGTGATCACCTGCCATGGATCCGACGTACGACTCCTCGAACGCGCCGATCTGGTGCGGAAGGTGGCGACCGGGGTCTTCCGCCGAGCCGCGCGTATCACCACGGTTTCCGATTTTCTGGCCCGGGATATTGCGCGCCTCCTTCCCCAGCTCGAGACCGCGGTGTCGGTGACTCCGATGCCGGTCGATGTCACCCTCTTCAGCCAGGCGGCTGGAACGGTCAAAGTGGAACCACCGCGCATCCTATACGCGGGAAACCTGGTGCGGAGCAAGGGCGTCGATGTGCTGCTGCGAGCGGTTGCGGAGCTGACCCGACGAGGCGTCGATTGCCAGCTCAAAGTTCTGGGGGAAGGTCCGCTGCAGGATGAGCTGGAAACATTGGCGCGCGAGTTAGGTATCGCTCCTCGGGTTACGTGGGCCCGCTTCATTCCGCAAGGACAGATGCCGGCGGAGTATGGGGCCAGCACCGTCACCGTCCTGCCAACCCGCGGCAAGGCTGAAGGCCTGGGACTGACACTGGTTGAAGCTCTCCTGGCGGGATCCGCCGTAGTGGGAACACCGGCCGGCGGGATACCCGAGGTCGTGAGGCACGAGCAGACCGGCCTCATCGCGCGAGATGGAGATCCGGTCGATCTCGCCACTCAGCTCCAACGCCTGCTCACGGACCGCGCGCTCCGGGAGCGCCTGACCGGGGCAGGGAAGGAGCAGGTGCTGCACACCTACTCGCCCGAAGCCGCCGTTGGCCGCTTTCTCGAGATCTATAATGCCGTCGCTCACGATCATCCGCACCGCTGATCCCCCCGAGGATTGGCGTCCCTATGCCGCGGCTTACGGCATGTTCTATCATCGGCCCGAATGGGCCCAGTGTCTGCGAGAAGTTTACCGTCTCGATCTGGAGTTTTATTCCGCCCGCTGGGAAGGAGAATTGAAAGGAATGCTGGCGGTGGCGGAGGTGCCACCATTGGTCGGACCTCGTCGCCTGGTCAGCCTTCCCTTCAGTTATGCGGCGGGGCCGTTGGCCCACGACGACGCCACGGCAGGGGCCCTGGCGGAAGCGGTACGGGAGCGTGCGCTCGAGCGTCGCATTCGCCGGCTGGAGCTTAAGTCCCGCGGCGATTATCCCGCCCCGGCCGGCTTCCAGCGGAGAACTCACTACGCCACGTACGAAGTGTCCACCGAGGGGGGAGAATCGGCGCTCTGGGCTCGGTTGCACCCGAGCAGCACTCAGCGAAGCATTCGCAAGGGCCAAAAGGCCGGCCTGGTGGTGCGGCGGGGCGAGAGCGCGGAGGACTGGCTGCTCATGGCGGAACTGGAGGAGCAGACCGCTCACGGCCACGGCCTTCCGGCACCGCCCCGGCGCTTCTTTCTCGAGGGCTGCCGGCAGCTTCAGGATGCCGGTCTGGCGGCCGTGTACCTGGCCTTCACCGCCTCGGGAGCACGGGCCGCCGCCATTTCGGTCTTCAAGGGATCGCGATCCTGGATCTACGGCTTTGGCGCTTCCGATCCGGCGCAGCTGGAACATCGCCCTAACCACGTGCTGCTTTGGGCGGCGATGCAGGATGCGGCTGCGGCCGGATGCAACTTCGACCTGGGCCGCGCCGCACCAGAGCAAGCCGGGTTGGTGGAATTCAAGCGCCGCTGGGGTGGACAGGCCATACCGCTGGCCTATGATTACTGGCCGGAACCGGGGGGGATGAACCTTGCTCCTCGCGACCGCGGGTCTCTGGCGGCCATGGCGGCAGTGTGGTCGCGATTGCCGGCTCGGGTCGCGCGGCTCGGCTCGGGCCTTTACCGCTACCTGGGATAGCTCGTGAGCTTCGCGCGACGGCTGCGAAAGAAGGTCCTGAAGCGGTGGGCCCGAAACGCCTTCTTTCCCGGCTGGCGAGTACGGCTACTCCGCCTCTGCGGCTTTCGGATCGGGCACGACGTCTACATCGCCGATGATCTGTTGATAGTGGAGGAGCTGGCGGATCGGGACAACCTCACCATCGGGGACCGGGTGAGCATCGCGCCTCGGGTCACCCTCGTTACGTCATCACATCCGAACCATTCCCGTATCCGTGGTTTCGCTCCAGTCGCTCGAGGTCCCATTGTGATCGAGGACGACGCCTGGCTCGGTGCCGGCTGCGTGATCCTTCCCGGAGTGCGGATCGGCCGAGGCGCCGTGGTCGGTGCCAACAGCGTCGTGCAGCAGGACGTCGCGCCGCTCCACATAGTGGTAGGCCAGCCCGCCCGGACGGTCCGCGAGCTCACACCCCAGGCGGACTGGCGATGATCCGGCTGGATTTCGTGCAGGACCGGCTTCTACCATCGGAGCGCTTTGGCCTCGATGTCCTGATCGACCTCTCCCGCCTGCTGGTCGCCGAGCAGGCGGAGTGCGATCTGGTGCGTCTCTCCGTAGTCGAGCGTGACACTCCCGGGGGTCCAGCAGCCGCTCTCGCTCCGGAGACCGCACTGGAGCGGGCCGACGGAGAGGTTCGGGTCACCACGGCGGCGCTGCGTGCAGTCACTGAGATCGCCGGCGGCGCGGCCGAACAGCGGGCTACGCTCGCGGACCGGCACGGACGCGTGCCGGCCTCCGAGAATCCCCTGGTTGCAGCGGGCAAGAGCCGGGAGCCGCTGGTTTCCCTGCTGGCGCTCGAGCTCCGGCGGGCGGCATTGGGGGCGGCGGGCCGAAGGCCCATACGCCTGCTGTCGCCCTGGCCCTACGGCCACCGCTGGGCCGCCGTCCTGACCCACGATCTGGATGTCGTGCAGTGGTGGGCGCTGTTCCCTCTGCTGCGCATGGCGGAGCTCGGTAAAAAAGGTGCCTGGCGCCTCTCGGCCCGCGTCGCGCGCGCGGCGGGGCGGAGCATAGGACGGGATCCGGTCAGCCGGGGCATCTATGGATTGCTGCAGCTCGAGGCACATTACGCTATTGCCGCCACCTGGTTCGTCATCTGCGCCGAGCCGACCCTTCGCTCGATGGTCGCGGGCGACTCCACTTACCGGCCTGACTCCCCTGCCACCAGCCGCATTCTGGATGCCATCGTCCACGCCGGACACGAGATCGGACTCCACGGGAGCTTCTCGACCGGAGAGGACGCATCCCAAATGGCGGCACAACGCCGCGCGCTCGACCGCTTGGCCGGGCGCCCCATCGTCGGGGTGCGGCAGCACTTCCTGAGAATGCGTCCCGGCACGACCCAGCGGAACATGGTCGCGGCCGGTTTCGAGTACGATGCCACCTGGGGCTTTGCCGACCGGAACGGTTTTCGCCTGGGCGTGGCGGACGTGGTGCCCGCGTGGGACGCGGAACGGAGCGCGCCGATGCCGCTGGACCTGTTGCCTCTGATGTGGATGGATCGTGCGTTGAGTAAGTATGCCGGCGTGGAAGAGGCGGAGCGGTGGATCCAGGATGGCGTCGACCTCGTCAACGAGTGCCGGGCAGTAGATGGACTCTGGGTGGGACTCTGGCATCCGAACACGACGGAGGCACTGGGCTTTCCCGGGGCCGAGCCAGCATTGGTCCGGATGCTGCACACCTTGGCAAGCGACCGTCCCTATTTTGCCGCCGCCAGAAAAATTGTGGAATGGCGGCGCTTCCGCCGTTCAGTTCGAGCGTCGCGCGTGACCGCGGACGGCCAGGTGTGGCTCACGGCTGCCCCCGGTCACGTCAACGTCGTGGGCGTGGAGGATGAGGCCGGCGACATCACCCAGGCGCAGGTCCGATCGGAGCGCTCCAGTGGCGCAGCGTAGAATCTGGCGCGCGCTCCAGTTCATCGCCGGCGTATTAGTAGTGGCACTCGCGGTCCGATCGGTCGTGCTCAACTGGCAGAGCCTACGGACTCAGCCGGTAGAGTGGCGGATTTCCACCGGGTGGATCGCGGCCAGCGTGCTGGTGGTCTTCAGCGCCTACGCAGTTCTGATCGAGGCGTGGCGCCGAGTCGTGCTCAGCATGGGAGAGAGTCTGCCGTTTTTCCAGGCGGTCCGGATCTGGTTTCTGGCCAGCCTCGGGAAATACATTCCGGGAAAGGTGTGGGCCGTTGCCGGCGCGGCAGTCCTGGCCCAGCGCGCGGGGGTCGATCCGTCGGTCGCGGTGGCGGGAGCATTGGTCCTGCAGGCGCTGGCGCTCGCGAGCGGGGCAACCGCCGTGGCGCTCACCGCCCGCGAGGCTTTTCAGGCCGTCGGGCCGGGGCTGGCACCCATTGCCATCGTGGTGGTGGCGGGCTCGATCGCCGGGATTTTCCTGCTCGGCTCGCAGCCGCTCCTCGACCGCCTGAGCCGGCTGCTCCCGGCCTCGCTACCTCGGTTGCGCGCCACGTCCCCGCGAATGCTGGTGGCCGCATTCGGGGCCAACCTCTTCGCCTGGGCCGCCTATGGCGTTGCACTGCTCTGTCTCACGAGAGGGCTGCTGCCTGAGGTGCACCTGAGTCTGCCTCAGGCCATTGGCGTATTCACCTGCTCGTACCTGGTCGGGTTCATCGCCCTCTTTGCACCCGGCGGCTTGGGGCCGCGGGAATCGATCTTTCTCCTCATGCTCTCGGGGCCGATAGGACTGAAGCCGGCGGCAGCGCTCGCGCTGGCCAGCCGTCTGCTCCTCACCGGCACGGAGGTGCTGCCCGCCGTGCCGCTGCTGCTTCGGCGGGGCAGGTCCAATCCTTCTTCGGTACGAGAGGCATAGTGGACCAAGAGCACCCCCCCGAGCTGGATCGGATGCCCCGGTGGCTCCCCTTTGTCGTCATGGGCATCCTGACGCTGCTGGTCTTCCGGCGCTATCTCCTGAGCGGCCCCGGCGAGATGCTTCTGGGCCAGGACACGCTGGCAGCCGGCATCATGTTCCGCAAATTCTTCGTCGAGCACATCCGCGCGCTGGGCCGGCTCCCGCTGTGGAATCCGTACTTGTTCGGCGGGGTCCCGACCATCGAAGCCGGAAGCGGTGACATTCTATACCCGGCGTCGATCCTGCACTTTCTCCTGCCACTGACAAGCGCGCTGGCTTGGAAGCTGATCCTCCACGTCTACCTTGCCGGCGCGTTCATGTACCTGGCCGCGCGCGCCTTTGGTGTACGGCGGTATGTAGCGCTCTTTGCCGGGGCGAGCTATCTGCTGTCCGCCAACCTCGTGAGCCTGGTATGGGGTGGGCAGGACGGCAAGATGTACGTGATCGCTCTGTTTCCCGGTGCATTGTGGCTCCTGGTGACCGCCCTGGACCGGCGTTCGTGGCTTCGGTTTCTCTGGCTTGGAGTCGTAGCCGGGTTGATGGTCGTCGCCCACCCGCAGCTCGCGTATTACGCCTATATCGCGCTCGCGGCGTACGCGGCGGGGAGTCTGTGGGCTCGCCGGAAGCAGGGCGGGGCGGTTCTGGCCAATGGACTCGCTGGAGGAATGATCTCTATCGTCACGGCTGCCGGGGTGGCGGCGATCGTCCTCCTGCCGATGTACCGGTACCTGCGCGAAGACTCTCCCCGGGCGGGCCCCGGACGGGGCTTCGAGTACTCAGCCAGCTGGTCGCTTCATGCCGAGGAGGCGCTGTCGTTCTTCATTCCGGAGTTCTCCGGAACCAACGTCCAGTCCGAGACGTACTGGGGGAAGAACCCGTTCAAACACAATTCGGAGTACGGCGGAGCGCTGGTATTGGTCCTGGGAATCGCGGCACTGGTGGGACTCAAAGGAGATTCTCGTCGGTGGGGCCTCGGTGCGATGGCCGGGATCGCGTTGCTCTATGCCTTGGGGGCGGGCACACCGGTATTTCGATTGTTGTACTCCGTGGTACCCGGACTCAAGAATTTCCGAGCTCCCAGTCTGGCGGCGTTCGTGGCCATCGCAGCGCTGACCCTCCTCGCGGCGTTACTGCTGGAGCGGGCGCTGGGGGAAGGTGACGCGCGCGCGCGGCGGATCGCTGCGTACGGCCTCGCCGCAGGTGGTGTCCTGGCGCTGCTCATCGGCCTTGCAGCGCTCGGCAGCGGGCCGGGACTTTACGGCCTGTGGACCTCGATCTTCGGCGAGGCCGAGGGCGGCCGGTCCGCCGCGTTCATGGCCAACCTGTCCCAGGTAGCAGGCGGGGCGATGATCGTGGCGCTCCTCTGCGCTGCAGGAGGGGGAGTCGTGTGGCTGTGGAGCCGCGGAGTCCTCCGAGCTCAGCACGCCCTCATCGTTCTCATCGGTCTCACCGCGCTCGATCTCCTTCGGGTCGATGACCGCTACATTCAAATCGTCCGGTACGATGACTTCTTCCCACCCGATTCGGGCATCGAGGCCCTGCGGGCCCGGCTGGTCCCGGGTGAACGGGTCCTGAGTATCGGCGGCGTCTATCCCGAGGGGTTTTTGGCCACCTACGGGATTCCGGAGGTCTTCGGGTATCACGGGAACCAGCTT
>JBJMPK010000080.1:0-6037 GCA_045803245.1 Gemmatimonadales bacterium | reverse complement strand
CTGGCCCCATACGATAAGATGGTGGACCAGAGCTTTATCGCCGCGGACCTGTTTCGGACCCGGAACATGCGGCTGGCGTTCAAGCACGGCTTCCTGGCTGGTGGTGTCAGAGCCGGTTTGATGACGCTGACAGGCGGACGGTTTCCGGGGCGGAAGATCGACATGCCCTCGGACGCGGCGGTGCCTCGCACCCTCGGGCCGTCGACACCGCTGGTGCCGGACAACGTCCTCACCTTCAGCAAGGTGGACGCGGTCTTCAAGTCCGGGAACGCCACTCGCGATTCGATCCCGTCCCACCTGCTCGTGGGCCGGGATATTTCAGCCGAGCTGGCGGAGTTCTACACCCATGTTTGTCCGGCCGGAGTGTACGAGCGGGTGGGATATGGGCTCAAGGTAAACGCCCCCAACTGTGTTGATTGCAAGGCCACCGATGTCCTGGGCCCGCGGTGGACTCCGAGAGAAGGAGGGAGTGGGCCGAAGTACCGTTTGATGTAGGACAACCTCAGGCCCCAAGGGCGTTTTCTACGCTAGCAACCTCAGACATCGGTTCCGCCGCGTAACCCCCACGTCGTAACGCCGCCTCAACGATCCATTCCCAGCCTGCGAGTTGCTGGACGGTACTCCAGGGGAGCGCCAGATAACGCGAGGTCCAGGCGCGCAATGTTCTCGGATCCAGCCCATGTTCTCGCGCCAGTCTTCCGGCTGGCCAGCGGGTGGCTTGCCGAAGAGCAACCAGGTGCCCCACTGCCGCCCAGTCTCGGGCGGTAAATGGGGGTAGGGCCTTGAGTCTCCGGCTGAGATAGCTGCGGGAGTTGCGAGTATCCTCGTGTCGGCCGAGACATGCGGCGAGTATGGGAATGACCGCCGACCAGGCAATTCGCTGGGCGATATACTCGGCGATGTCGAAGGGGCTCGGCGAGGGCCTCTGGGCAACTGCCGTAATAACAGGATCTGGATCGAAGGGATTGGTGTCGGGCTCTATCGGCAGCTTGGAACATCGAGCCGGCAGTAACTCCAGCACTTCCATCAACTCACGCATCGGCATCCCGGTAGGCAGCAGCGCGCAGCAGGCACACCAGGGCGCGAGCTCTGCCAAACTGAGAAGCGCTTCAAAGGCACCTTGTCCTGCCCGAACATCACACACTACGATAGCGCCCAGCTCAGGAACCTTCGTCCCGGAGGGTCGAAAGACCTTATAAGGATGCTCGAGGACGTACACTCCCAAGCTCCGAGAAGGGTTCCTCATCGGCTCTGGTATATGGCGACAAGATTGGGGGGATGGGGTTGGAATTGAGTTACCGGCTGTCCGGTACCTTGTCAAGTGACGGCGAGGTATCAGGGAGGATGCAAGAACGTCGCATGGACGCGACGTCTTTGTATGGCGCCCGCGTTTAGCTTCGGCATAATTGGGCCAATCACTCTCCCCTGTAACCCTCACCCTGGGGAACTCTGCCGTGAACTCGTCCAAGCTGCGACTCCTGGCGTGCGTGATGGGCGTGGTTGTGGTCCTCGGTTGCCGCGACGATACGGAAACAACCGGCCCCAGCGGGGAACGGCCTCCTGCTGGTGCCCAGCAAGCCAGGTCAGGTCCTGCGGTCGGCGGGCCCGACCTGTACGCTCTGGATCAGTTTGATCTGTCCCTTGAGGCTGTTGGGACCTTGAAGCCCGGATCCCCCATCCAAATCAGGGCGACGGCAAAGGCTTTGCTCCCGTCTAGAAAGGCTCTTCTCCAGATCACGTTGCCCGAGGTAGCCGGGGCCCGGCTGGCGCGGGCTAGTGGCAAGCCCGATATCCAACCGGTGGGTGTGGTGCTCCCTGCCGAAGCGATGACTCGGCAGAGCATGGGGAAGGGTACCGTAACACAGCAACATGCGAAGGCAGTGTTCGACAAACCGGGGTATTACCGGGTGGTGGCCGTGGTGGAGGACATCTCGGGGGACGCCCCGGTCTCGAACGGGATACCGGTCCGCCCCACGGTGGTGAAGGACCTCTGGCTCCTCGTCACCGACAAAGGGGGCAAGATCACCAAGACATTCGAACCGGCCTCCGTCCCCGCCGGGGTACCGACGCAGTCGGGTCAATTCCGTAAGGTCACACCGGATGCGACCTGTGGTGAAAGTTGCCCACCGCCCTGCACCGGCTGCGCCTGCGGAGGGTGCGCCAATTACTTCATCACGTTCGAGACCATCTTTCAGCGCTGGGAAGGCGGCTCCACCGGAGGCTGGGTCTACGCTCCACTGACCCAGGCAAAGCTTGTCATCCAGACGCCGACCAGCACCATCAATACCGTGACCGACAATCTGGGCCGCTATCGGATCAGCAGCTGCCCGACCTATCCCTCGACCTGGACGATAACGGTCTATAATGCCAATGCGGATGTTGCGGTGTGGCCGCGGGACGTGAGCTACACAGCTACCACTATCGCGGTGCAGGCCACCGTCACGAGCAGCCAGTGCGGGAAACTGGTGCAGTACCTCGCCACGACTCCCGAATCTTTCGTCTTCGTCAACCTCGCCAAGGCCGCGCCGGCGGCTCGAACGTTCTTCGGCCGGAGCCGGCCACCGATCAACGCCTATCTGCATCATTTATACGGACCCGACGACCTCGCCAACTACTCCGAAGGCCCCGATGACATCGAGATGTACGTCAACGACTTCGTGGGTCCTCGTGGAGTCTTCGTTGCCACCCACGAGTACGGCCACGCCTATAATCACAAAGCTCTAGGAGGAATACAGGGCGGGAACTGTCCCAGCCCACATTACTTTAGCGGCGAATCGGGCTTCCCCTGCGCGTTCTCCGAGGGTTTCGCCGATTACTTTGCCGCTGCCATCAGAGGCCCCGACGTTGGGTTCTACTATGATGCCATCGACGCGTCAGGCACCTTCGCCCAGGGAGGCGCCGTCGAGCAGGCGGTCGCGGCCTTCTATTTCGATGTGACCGACTCCGTGGGTGGGGCTGCAGAGCCGTGGGACCTCATCCAATATCCCGGCTCCTACATAGCCCAGCTGATTCTTACCTGCGAGGAATTCACCATCGTGGGTCAATTCAGTGCCTGGAACCGTGCTCGAGGCATTGACACCATGATCTTCTGTATGGAGCGACAGATCGATCGCCAGGCGCAGTCAACCTACTTCTTCAGCGGCAACGACTGGTACATATGGGATTTCCGGGAAGGTGCAACCGAGCCCGGCGGAGCCACGCAAACGGCGGATGTTCGACGCCTCTGGCTCCACGATCTCTACATGCAATGAAGCTTGAGTAGCTGACTGGCGGCGGCGAGATCTCCCTCGTCGCCGCCTCGCGCAAACCGGTGCAGCATTGGAGTGCAACCGTTGAGCAGGCCTAAACCTATGGTCTGTCCCGCGATCAACTGATTTCGACCGACTGCACCATTTCTCCCCGCATCATCGTTAGACACCGTCGCATTTCTATGGATTGTGAGTTTCAGCCTTCCTTCCGAAACTAGAAGTGTCGCAAAGTCTTCGGTACAAGTAATCACGTGGAGGCGGGAGTGGCGCATGGTGGCGCTGCTTGCCGCAGGCGCACGTGCAGGAAGCCCGGACCGAAGCGGGAGGAAGCTATGCGTCGAGCTCGACATATATCGGCTCTCACCCTGGTGCTCGGATTGGGCCTGGGAATGCCGTGTGCGGCCGAAGCTCAGGCAGCAGGGTCGACGTGGCAGTTGACGCCGGCTTCGATCCTGAAGAACGCGTTGAAGAATGTGGTGGCGGCCCAGGATAAATACCGGGCCACGCATCCGGTCTTCGCGGCATCGGTCGAGGCGCTTCAGGTGCAGGCGGGATCCGAGGTGAAGCTTCAGATCCTCGGCGCGACACCGAACGGCTGGCGGGCCAAGGCCACGCACAAGGCTCGACCCGGACGGAGCTGTGTGGTGTTTGTGGGGCCGGTGAGTGGCCTGGAGCTTCCTAAAACCGATGGCGACGGCGAAATGGCCGGAGAGGAAAGGGTGCCGCTCTGTGACCGGATGGAGTAAGGCGGGACCGCTGCTGGGATCCAAGGCAGAGGTTACTCCATCCCTGCGGAAGCCGCACGGGCTGATCAGCAATGCCTGGCGGTGGGGGGCGGGTGTGATATCCGCCGGGGCAGGCTTGGTCTCCATACTGTCCTACACCCACTCGATCAAGGCCAAGTTCGAGGGCGACTCGGTGGCGACCGAGGCAATGGCGCAGGCTTCCGTTCGCTGGGTGGGCGTCTCGCCGACGGTAGATACGGCAAGCTCGGTGGGCGACACGATTCAGCTGGCGGTAAGGGCAACCGATGGGCGAGGGAACGCTTTGCTCGGTGCGCCCACGGTCTGGAGCGCCACCGATACAACGGTGGCCACTGTCGATAGCGCCGGCACGGTCGTGACCCGCGGTGATGGAGGGACTGCCATCATCGTCACGATCGGGGGGAAGTCGGCCAAGGCTCGCGTTTACGTGAAACAGCGGCCCGTAGAAGTTCGGGTCGTGGGTGATAGCATCTTCCGGGTTCCCGAGGGAGACCGGGGCAGGACCGTCGCCCAGGTCGTCGATGCCCGCGGAAACGAGATGCCGGGTCCGGGAAGCCGGTGGCGGTCGGCCGATCCGTCGGTCGCGACGGTCGATAGCCTGGGAAATGCGGCTGGAATCGCACCGGGAAAGACCCGGTTTACTGCCAGCTTCGGTGACCTGGTCGCGCAGCTACCGGTCGAGGTATATCCGGTACCCGCCTCGATCACGGTGCTCGGTGGAGACGGGCAACACGCTCCTGCCGGGCGGCGGGTGTCTCAGACAGTACTGGTGCAGGTCGTGTCGCGTAGCGGCCGGCCGATCGAAGGGGTACCGGTGCGGTTCGTGGTCGAGGAGGGAGGGGGTCACGCCGAGCCGGCCGCCGATTCGTCGGATGCGCAGGGAGTTGTCCGGGCGGTGTGGACTTTGGGTGGGACGGCTGGACGTCAGACCTTGACGATCAACGCCGACGGGGTGGCGAGTCCGGCCCTGGTGACCGCGGACGCCGAGCCAGTCGCAGCCAATACCAGGATCGCCGTCGTGAGCGAGCACCTGGACGGACCGGCCGGGGCAGCGATGGCGGAACCGGTGACGGTGCGGGTCACCGACTCCAGTGGGGTAGCCCTGGCCGAAGTTCCGGTAGCCTGGGCCGCGGGAGACGACGGTAGCATCGTGGCAAGCGAGTCCCGCACCGACTCACTGGGTGAGTCGCGGGCCCGCTGGACGCTCGGACCGAAGTCGGGTACTCAGCGTGCCTACGTGCAGGTCGGGAGCCCGCGGGCGATGCCACGGTTCATGGTGGAGGCAACGGCCCAGGCCGGTGTTGCGGCCAGCCTGTCGCTTCTGAGCGGCAACAAGTACGAGGGCTCGGTGGGCTCGGTGTTGAAACCCCTGCCCGAGCTGCGGATCGTGGACAGGGCGGGGAACCCGGTACCAGGCGTGCCGGTCACTGTGGTCACGGCAACCGGTACGGTGGCCGACAGTGCCCCCGCGACCGATTTGAATGGCCGGGTACGAATCGTCTGGAGACTGGGACGCAGCGCGGGTCTGCAGCGGATGAGCGTGCACGTGGACGGGATCGAGCACGGGATCGACATAGCGGCTCGGGTACGGGCGGCCGGGCCGGCCAACTTGACGTTCGTCGAACCCAAGTCCGGTACTGCCACTCGCGCCGTCCAGTCGCTGGATGTGGACTTGACGGATGCCTATGGGAACCCGGTGGGCGATCAGCCGGTGGTGTTCAGCAGCAAGTTCGGCAGCGTCAGTCCGGCCCGGGTCATGACTGATTCGCGCGGGCGGGCTCACACCCGCTGGACGCCGGCCTCGAAGGTTGGAAGGCGAACGTTGCTGGCGGTCGTGAAGGGTACCGATGCGCGGGCCACGTTCGTGCTGGAACCGCCGCCGGCGCCTGCGGCCCCGATCAAGGCGTCGTTGTCGTCCAAGAAGCAAACCGGGAAGCGCGTGGCTCATTGAAGTCGAGCCCAGCTTTACCAGTTCAGCGGAATGCTGACAACATGTTAGTCCAGTTGATACAAGGGAATTTGCTG
>JBJMPK010000079.1:0-3677 GCA_045803245.1 Gemmatimonadales bacterium | reverse complement strand
CGGCAAGCCTGCCACGCTGGGGATGAAGGTGGATCCCGAGCGCCAGCGAATCACCGTGGGCAACCGGTCAGTGAAGCAGAAGGAGCGCCGCTGGCTCGCCTTCCATAAGCCGCTCGGCGTGGTGACGACGGCCAAGGACGAGGAAGGCCGTCGCACCGTGCTCGACTTCATACCCGACCCGGCCGCGCTGACGTATGTCGGCCGGCTCGACGTGATGACCACCGGTTTGCTCCTCCTCACCACCGACGGCGAGGCGGTTCATCGCCTCACCCATCCCCGCTATCACATGCCGCGCCGCTACACCGCGCTGGTGCATGGGCGGTCCACCTCCGAGATCGCGCAGGCGGTGAAGGAGCGGATCGTCATCGATGGACGTGCGGTGGTTCCCAGCGAGGTCAAGGTGCGGCCCGGAACGGAAGGGCGCAGCATTCTCGACATCACGCTCCAGGAGGGTCGCAACCGGATCGTGCGCCGCTGGGCCGAGGCGATGGGACTTAAAGTCGACCGTCTGGCCCGGCTCTCGTACGGTCCGGTCCGGCTGGGCGATCTGCCCCCGGGGCGCTACCGGCCCCTCACACCCCGTGAGGAGAGTGCTCTCTATCAGGCGATTCATCTCACCGATGCGTCTGAAACCAGCCCAGCCGGACCGGCGTCCGGAAAGCCAAAGCGCCGCCAGCGGCCCTGACTATGTTCCACGATCCCATCCCAGGAGTCCGGCAGGAATGAGTGCGCCGAAGTTGACCAAGAAGCCGGCCGAGCTGCTGCCTGTTCCCCGGATCCTGAAGGAGGTCTCTCGCCGGATCGTGGGTCAGGATGCCATGGTGGAGCGGCTGCTGGTGGGGCTGCTCACCGGTGGGCACATCCTGCTGGAGGGCGTGCCCGGTCTCGCCAAGACCCTCGCGGTTCGGACCCTGGCGGAGATCATCCACGCTTCGTTCTCCCGCATTCAATTCACTCCCGATCTGCTCCCGGCCGACGTCATCGGCACGATGGTGTTCAACCAGAAGAGCCAGGAATTCCACGTCAAGAAGGGCCCCCTGTTTGCCCAGATCATTCTGGCCGACGAGATCAATCGCGCGCCCGCCAAGGTGCAGGCGGCATTGTTGGAGGCGATGCAGGAGCACCAGGTGACTATCGGCGGGACCACATTCCGGCTGGAAGAGCCGTTCCTCGTGCTGGCGACCCAGAACCCGATCGAGAGCGAAGGAACCTATCCGTTGCCGGAGGCGCAGCTCGATCGGTTCATGCTCAAGGTGCGCGTCGGCTACCCCAGCCGGGACGAGGAAAAGGAGGTGCTGCTGCGGATGAGCGGTGGCCAGGAGATCGCGGTCGAACGGCTGCTCGACCCCGCCTCTATCCTCTCGGCCCGGAGCGCCATCGCCAACCTCTATATGGACCAGAAGGTGGTGGACTACATCGTCGATCTGGTGCGGGCCACCCGAGACCCTGGCCTGGCCGGGCTCACCGATCTCAAACCGCTGATCGCGTTCGGGGGATCTCCCCGCGCCTCGATTGCGCTGGCTCAGGCGGCCCGGGCCCACGCCTTTCTGCGCGACCGCGCCTACGTCACCCCGGAGGATGTGCGCGCGCTCGCGCCCGACGTGCTGCGGCACCGGGTGGTGCTCACCTTCGAGGCCGAAGCAGAGGACGTGACCACCGACGACGTCGTGTCGCGGGTGTTGGGTGCGGTGAGGGTGCCGTGAGAGCGGTCGAGGATCTAGGGTCTAGAGTCCACGTGACTCCCCGGCACTTCTTTTCGTCATAGACCTTAGACCCTAGACCCTCGACTTCGTTTCTTCCATGTCCATCTCCCCCGACATCCTCAAACAAGTCAAATCCATCGAGCTCCGGACCCGGGGCCTCGTAGGATCGCTGTTCGCGGGCGAGTACCGGTCGGTCTTTCGGGGACAGGGGATGGAGTTCGCCGAGGTGCGCGCGTACGAGCACGGAGACGATTTCCGCTCCATCGACTGGAATGTGTCGGCCCGGCTCGCAAGTCCCTACGTGAAGACCTTTACCGAAGAGCGTGAGCTCACTCTCATGCTCGTGGTGGATCAGTCGGGCTCGACCCGATTCGGCGAGCCATTGACCAAGGCGGGCCTGGCGGTCGAGGTGGCCGCGGTACTCGCGCTGGCCGCGGCCTACCACAACGACCGGGTCGGTGCGCTTCTCTTCTCCGACGCGGTGGAGCGGGTGGTGCCACCGCGCAAGGGCAGGCGCCATGCGTTGCGAGTGATCCGGGACCTGGTGGCGTTTGAGCCGGCCGGCCGGCGAACCAACCTGGCCGCGAGTCTATCCTACGCGACTCGCCTGCTTCGGCACCGCAGCATCGTGGTGGTCCTCTCCGACTTCATCGCCGAAGGATGGGAACGTCCGCTGCGGCGGCTCGGCGCCCGCCACGAGGTGGTCGCGATTACGGTGGATGAGCCGCGGGAGCACGACCTGCCGGAATCGGGCTGGATCGAGATCGCCGACGCCGAGTCGGGCCGTCGTGTGCTGGTGGACACGGGCAGCCGCGAAGTCCGGCTGAGGGTTGCCCATCTGGCGCAGCGGCGGCAGGAGGAGCGCGCCCGGGCTCTGGCTGCCGCCGGTGCCGATCACGTCCGGCTCGAGACCGGCACCGACTACGCCATTCCCCTCAGACGGGCCTTCGCGCTTCGCGCCCGCCGGATTCATCGCGGATGACGAGCCCTTTAGCCGGCTGGGTCGCGCTGAGCCTGATGATGCAAGGACCCGGTCCGACCGTCGGAGATACGGTCTGGCTCAGCCGGACCATCGCGGTGCCTCCCGGGCATGTGGTCCGTGCAGCGGACTGGGACCCGGCCGATCCCATCGAGCTGTTGGGGCGGCCCCGGGTCGTGTTGGCCGGCGATTCGGCTGAGATCACGTACCCGGTGGTCGTATGGGTTCCGGGCGTGCAGACCATCGAGCTGCCCGGCCCTTTACTGCTCGGGCCCGGTGGGACGGTCGACTCCCTGGCGGGCCAGCGGGTTCGGCTGGACGTCAGAAGCGTCCTGCCAGGGAAAGCCGCGGACTCGACCATCGCTCCCCAGCCACCAGCGACTTTCGTAGAGCGCCGGAGCGTGAGTCCGGTCCCGCTCGCGGTACTCTGGACTGCGGCGCTGCTCCTCCTACTGCCCCCCCATCTCTGGTGGAGACGCCGCGGCAAGCCGGTCCCTCCTCCGGCCAAGGTGGCTTCGCTGCCCGACCCTCCTCTCGCGCGCTGGGCCGACGATGGCGAGTATCGCGCGGTTGCGAACGTGTCGGCCATTCGCCTTCGGGCTGCCGTCGCTCAACGAGTAGCCGCCGCCCATCCCGGTCTCGATACCGAGCGTCTGCTGGCGGAGCTGGCCGCCGTCCGGCCCGACTGGCCGTTGGATGAGCTGGGCGACATCCTGCGCGGCCTGGACCAGGCGCGCTTCGGAACCGCTTCTCCCGAGGAAGCGCTGGGACTCTCCCGCTCATCCACCGAGCTGGGCGAGCGTCTGCCGCGCGAGGCGGCATGAGCTTCGCCCGCCCGTGGGTCCTTCTGCTGTTGTTGCTCCTGCCGGCCTGGTGGTTGCTCCGCCGCCGCCGTGGGGTACCCGCGGCCAGCTACAGCGACATCACGCTGCCCGCGATGGCCACGCGGCGGCGCTGGTGGGTAGCCCTTCCGCCGGCGTTGCGTGGCCTCACGT
>JBJMPK010000078.1:0-4199 GCA_045803245.1 Gemmatimonadales bacterium | reverse complement strand
TTCGACGGCGCTGCTGAGGAGCTCGTGGGAGTCGGTTAAGCCGGATTCGACCTCGCGGGCGATGCGTTTGATGCGGTGGCGGCGGAAGAGCGGGGATAAGAATGAGATCAGTTTCGGGAGGTACTTCGAGAAATCGGGCGATCCAGGGTGTAGTCATCAGCGCGGCCACCGTGATCTTCATGACCGCGATCTCGGTCTCGAAGGGCGGCTGCATGTCTTTCAGCACCTTCCGGAGCGCCGGCTCGGCGAGCTTGCCGGTTACGAAGAGGACACGGCGGACGGGCGGACGGGCGGACAGCCGGTCGGCAGAACCGTTAGTCGACATTGTATCCCGCGCTTAAGTTCCGCCCGCCCGTCCGACTGTCCGCCCGTCTACCGCGGATCCCCCGGCCGTACCCACTTGTTCGGGGTGCCTTCCAACGCGCCTCCCTGGGGCCGCCAGAGCACCACCTCTTCAATCTTCCGGGCGAGCTCGAAATCCTTGTCGGAGATACCACCGGCGGCATGGTTCTGCAGCTTGACCGTGATCCGCCCCCAGGTGACGGTCAGGTCGGGGTGATGGTATGCCGCCTCAGCCAGGTAGCCAACGGCGTTGACCAGCATGAGGGTGGTGGGCCAGCCGTCCGTCTTATACACCCGGCGAATCCAGCCGTCCTCGTAATACCAGCCCGGCAGCTCCTTCAGCCGCTCGTTGATTTCGGTCTCGGTGTAGGTGCGTTCTTTGGTTGCTGGCATGCTTCCTCCTTGGTCGCTATTGGCTATTGGCTATTGGTCATTGGCTATTGTCCATTGGCTGGAGCTATTCGGCAACGGAAGCAGCCCATAGCCAATAGCGAATAGCCAATAGCCCTCCCTCACATCACTACTCCGCCATTCACCATAATCGTTTGGCCGGTGAGAAATGCCGAATCATCCGACGCCAGGAAAAGCGCGGTGGCGGCCACGTCCTCCGCTGTCCCCCAGCGGCGCATCGGGGTCATTTCGACGACCTTGCGCCGGAATTTGGGGTCGGCCTGCTCCCCGAAGGCGGTCTCAATGAATCCAGGCGCGATCACATTCACCCGAATGTCGGGCGCGACATCGCGCGCGAGCGATTTGCTGAAGCTGGCAACTCCCCCCTTGCCGGCCGAGTAGATCCCGGGATTTTCGCCCTCCATCCCCTGACCGATGTGGTCCCACGAGAGATTGATGATCGTGCCACCACCTTGGGTCCGCATCAGGTCGACTGCTGCCCAGGAGGCGAGAACTGTTCCTCGCAGGTCGACCGCCAAAACGAGGTCGAGCTTCTGGATCCGGGAGAGCCGCCCCCCCTCGCCCGTGAGGATGTCTGCGCCGGCGTTATTGATCCAGACATCGACCCGGCCGAAGGCGCTACGCAGTTGATCGGCCAGGCCATCGATCTCTTCACTCAGGCTGATGTCGGTGCGCAGGATCTCCACCCGCCGGCCGAGGGCTCGGATCTCCCGAGCGGTCGTCTCGGCGCCATTCTGATTCTTCCGGTAGGTGATGGCGACGTCGGCTCCCGCCCGGGCGCAACGTAGTGCGATGGCGCGTCCGATCCCGCTCGAGGCTCCGGTAACCAGCACGATCTTTCCTTGCAGCACTCCACTGCCTCCCCTCAGCCGGCGCCTCGGGATAAGTTCTTGTAGGCTAACAATATCAGCGCCTCTCCATCTTACAAGGGAGCATCAATGGTACAACTGCTCGTCAGCGTCAGATCGGCAGACGAAGTTGGGCCGGCGCTGGCGGGCGGCGCGGACATCATCGACGCGAAGGAGCCCGCGCGCGGATCGCTTGGAGCCGTCTCCCGCGCCGAGCTGGGCAGAATCCTCGCGTCGGTTCCGGCCCGCTGTCCCATCAGCATCGCCTTAGGTGACCTCACCGCCGTCGCTGATGTCGGAGTGGCGCTGGACGGCTTGGACGTGGGAACGAGAGCGGGGCCCGTGTATCTGAAGCTCGGCTTTGCCGGAGTAAGAGCGACGGCCAGGATTCAGACGATGATCGAGAACGCGGGCCGGCTCGGCGCTAACATCTCACGGGCGATCCGGGTGGTTGCGGTGGCGTACGCTGACGCCGATCGGGCCGATACCGTCACCCCGGCTCTGGTCCTTCAGCTCGCCGGCAGCGCAGGTGCGGCAGGGGTTCTGCTGGATACCCACGTGAAGGACGGCCGCCGGTTACTGGATTGGCTCGATCCCTCCGCTCTGCGCACCTGGGTGACAGCTGCCCGGGAGTCAGGATTGGTTGCTGCCCTTGCAGGGGCGCTGGAGCCGACTGACTTCGAGCTTATGTACGGGATCGGACCCGATGTTGTCGGCGTTCGGGGGGCAGCCTGCGAGGGAGGCCGAGAAGGGTTGGTGACCGCCGAGCGGGTATCGGCGCTGCGGCAGGCTTTGCGCCACTCCAACCGGGAAATGGCAGTGGGCAAATCTTCCTAGGGCATACAGTTGGAGGCTTCGCGAAACGCGTGAGCCCGGCGCGATATTTTCCGCAGGAGTGGAGCTAAGTGCCGTAAAGTCAAGGCTTAGGGGGCCAGGCAGGGGGCATAACACTTGCTCGGCACGGGGGGCTGCGGCACGACTCGCCCTTGAAGGTGCGGCTTTACCCACGCCCGGGCTGACATGACTTTCCCGTCCACACCCCTGCGAAGCAAGTTCGGGCGCCGGTTACTCGTGCTCTTCGTGGGCTGTGCCCTCGTACCCATGGCGGTGCTTGCCGCACTCTCGTACCGCCACGTCAAGCAGCAGCTCTACCGCCAGAGCCAGAGTCGTCTGCAGCAGTCGAACCGGGCCCTGGGGCAGGCCATATTCGAGCGTCTCCTCCTCCTCGACGCCACCCTGAAGAGCATCACTCCGAAAGCCATATTGCAGCTCGACGCGGCCAAGCGGATGCCCCCGGTGGTCAGAAAACTGCCGCGGCGGGTTCCACCCAAGCTGGGCAATCGAACCCAGACCGGCGACCTCGACGGCCGAGTGGCGATGGGTGGCATCGTGCTGGACCGGATCTCCAAACAGAGTGCCGCCAACACCGCCGCATCTCGAGCCGCCCTGATCGAGGCCAGCCGGGCTCTCATCGCCGGTCTCGACCTGCTCGCGCGACAACGATTCGTCGCGCTCGAGTTCGTCGGAGACGACGGGAATCGGATCGAGGTGTTCGGCCGGCTGTCGCGCCGTCCACGGGTGTCCGCGCGAGACAGCTCGGACCTGAGGCTCGGGCTGCCCCTGATTGCGACGGTGCAGGGCAAGGACGAGCCGTCGCGAATCTATCTGCTGCGCCGGATGGTGCGGCGGGGGGAGATTCGGGGGACCTTTGTCGGCGAAGTCAGCCCGGAATATCTCTGGGGCACGCTCGATGTCAGCATGCCTTCGCCGACCACGCGGGTAACGGTGTTTGATGAGTCCGTCCACGTGCTCTTCAGCTCCACCAAGAGTGCCATGGGGATGAGAGACAGCGGCGCTCGTACTACCAAGGCGCTGCTGGACAGCGTGGCGGCGGATACGGCCGCCCAATCCTACCTATCGGCGTCAGCTCAGATCGCGCTGAGCGAGGCGTTCGCGGCATCGCCGTGGACCCTGGTCCTCAGCGAAGCCCGCAGTGTAGTGCTCGAGCCGATGGTGGAGTTCACCAATACGTTCCTCATCGTGGTGGGCTCTTCGAGTCTGGCAGTTCTGCTGTTGAGCGTAAGCCAGATCCGGCGCAGCGTGCTTCCACTGGAGGAGCTGCAGAAGACCACCCAGCGGATCGCCCATCGCGATTTCACCAGCCGGGTGGTGGTCAACAGCGGAGATGAGTTCGAGGAGCTGGCTGCCTCGTTCAACACTATGGCCGTCCAGCTGGACCGTCAGTTCAACGCCCTGTCCACCGCTGCCGAGATCGACCGTGCGGTATTGTCCGCCACCGATGCCACGGCAATCGTCGACACCATTCTCGCCCGGATCCGAGACGTCTTTCCCTGCACTATGGTCAGCGTCACTCTGGGTGTCCCGGATGGCGCCAAGTCACTGACCAGCGTGGTGCAGGACTACGAAAAGGGCGGGAAGCCCTTCGTGTCGCGCATCGGATTCCGGCCCTCGGATGTCCAGGGACTCCTGACCGGACCGGAGGTTCTCGAGATCCGAGAGAACGAGAGTGTGCCGCCCTACCTGGAGCCGTTGACCGAGCTGGGCGCCAGGTCATTTATCGTGCTGCCGCTGACCTAC
>JBJMPK010000077.1:0-7127 GCA_045803245.1 Gemmatimonadales bacterium | reverse complement strand
GAGCACGTGGAAGCCGTCGAACACCAGCACGCTGCCGGTGGCACGGAAGAGATACTCGCCCAGGTCGAAGTCCACGATGGTCATGTCGTAGACCGCCGGCGTCATCTGGGAGGCGACGAATCGCTGCCAGATCAGCTGATACAGCCGGAATTGATCGGCCTCGAGATATGACTGTACCGCTTCGGGACGGCGGCTCACGTCGGTGGGCCGGATGGCCTCGTGGGCCCCCTGGATCCGCGCGTTCTTCTTGGCACTATACCGGTTCGGCTCGGCCGGCAGGTACGGCTTGGCGTAGTTCTTCTTGATGAACCCGCGGACCGACTGGATGGCGGTGTCCGACACCTGGAACGAATCGGTTCGCATGTAGGTGATCAGGCCGACCGGGCCATCTTCGCCGACATCCATACCCTCGTAGAGATCCTGGGCCGCGCGCATGGTGCGGCGGGACGAGAAGCCCAGCTTCTTGGCGGCCTCCTGCTGCAACGTGCTGGTGGTGAACGGCGCCGCCGGGTTCTTCTTCCGGTTGCGCTTCTCCACCTTGGAGACGATGAAGGGCCTGGTTCGTACGGCATCGACCACGGTGCGGGCATCGGCCTCGGTGTGGAGCTCCGGCTTGTGCCCACCCAGTTTGGCCAACGCGGCCTCGAAGGTCTGGCCGTCCTTGGCACAGAGGGCCTCGATGGTCCAGTACTCCACCGGCTTGAATGCCCGGATCTCCCGCTCCCGCTCCACGATCATTCGGAGGGCCACGGTCTGGACCCGGCCCGCGGAAAGGCCGGTCTTGATGCTCTTCCATAGAATGGGACTGGCCTTGTAGCCGACCAGGCGATCGAGGATCCGGCGAGCCTGCTGCGCGTCGACCTTACGATCGTCGATCTCGCCTGGATCCCGCAGCGCCTCCTGGATGGCGGCCTTGGTGATCTCGTGGAAGAGAATGCGGTGCGTGGGGACGGTGGCCTTGAGCTGGTCGGCGACGTGCCAGGCGATGGCCTCCCCTTCCCGATCGGGGTCGGTGGCGAGATAGATGGCAGAGGCGCCTTTGGCGGCCTTCTTCAGCTCGGACAGCGTCTTGGTCTTGCCCTTGATGGTGACGTATTTCGGCTCGAACCCCCGGTCGACATCCACGCCCAGCTCGCGCGTGGGAAGATCGCGGAGATGTCCGATGGTGGCCTTCACGTCGTACCCCGAGCCGAGGTACTTGCCGATCGTCTTGGCTTTGGTAGGCGACTCGACGATGACGAGCGCGGGTCGACCGTCTCGCAATGCCCCATTTCCCTTTACTCGGCTGGTCTTCCGGGCAGCCGCCGGCCCGGACCGAGTTCGGGCCGTGGCGGCCTTGGTCGGTCCTGCGACGGTATGCGGCATCGGCGCTCCCGACTTTCCCGCCCTTCCCGTCTTTCCTGTCTTCTTCACCCGTGTCGCCATAATTTCAGTGTAACCAGCCCTATCATTTAATGGTCAAGGCGGGGAGGTAACAAAAAACCTGCCCCTGCAGCAAATGCAAGCCGAGGCTACCAGCCCCCATGGCGGCGAGCCAGCTCCACCACCTCCGCGGCCACCTGCTCCGCGGACGCGGTTTCCGCCTGAACCTGGTGGTCGGCCTTGAGATAGAACGGCTCGCGCTCATCGAGCAGGACCCGCATTCGCTGCGGATCGCTCCCGGCCAGGAGCGGCCGGACTTCGCCCTGGTCGCTGCGCTTGTGGGCGGTGGCCGCCTGGAGCTTGAGATAGATCACCAGGCTGGCGGCCTTGGCGGCCTCGAGCTGTCCCGGCTGCGCCGCCCAGCCCCCACCCGGCACGATTACGCCTGGCGCTCCGCCTTGGGCGGCAATCACCGCGTCTCGCTCCATCTCGCGAAAGCGCACTTCGCCCACCATACCGAAGATCTGCACCACCGGCTTTCCCATCTCCCGTACCAGGAGGCTGTCGATGTCGATCAGTGGCGCGCCGAGCGCCTCCGAGACCAGCCGGCCGACGGTGCTCTTGCCCGAGCCGGGCAATCCGACCAGCAGGATGTGCCGCGGCACTAACCCTCGGTGGCCTGTCGGAGAGCCGCCCAGCGGGAGCCGAGCGCGGCCACGTAGCCGTCGTAGTTGCGCCGCATCTCGCCGAGGGAGTCGCCCCCGAACTTTTCCAGCATCGCGTCGGCCAGCGTGATGGCCACCAGCCCCTCCGCGATCACTCCCATTGCCGGAACGGCGGTAACGTCGGATCGCTCGCTGACCGCCTTGGCGGGCTCTCCCGAGGCAAGGTCCATGGTGGGGAGGGGAGACATCAGGGTAGCGATCGGCTTCATCGCTAGCTTAACAACAACCGGTTCCCCGGTTGTGATCCCGCCCTCCAGTCCGCCGGCATTGTTGGTGGGGCGCCGGAACCCTCCCCGGGGGTCGGAGGGGGGCGCACTCTGTGTGCCCCTACCGTCCCCGCTGCCCCGCTGCCCCGCCTTGTATCGGATCGTGGACCTGGGACCCCGGCCGGCGCGCCGCCTCGAATCCCATTCCGATCTCGACCCCTTTGACCGCGGGGATCGACATGAGCATGCCGGCCAGCCGGCCGTCCAGCTTCCGGTCCCAGCTCACGTGGCTGCCGAGCCCCACGACCACGCCGCGAGCCACCACCTCGACTTCGCCTCCCAGGGTGTCGCCGGCATTTTTGGCGGCGTCGATGCGCCGGATGATCTCCTGCTCGGCCGCTGGATCCAGCACTCTTACCTCGGATCGGTCGGAGGCGTCATTGAGGGGAACCGGGAGCGCAATCGAAGCCGCCCGAATCCCACCCATGGAGATGACATGACTGCCGATCTCTACGCCGAACTCATGGAGCAGCCGTTTGGCCAGAGCGCCCGCGGCCACCCGGGCGGTGGTCTCGCGGGCGCTGGCACGCTCCAGGATGTCGCGGGCGTCGAGCCGGTCGTATTTCAATACCCCCGCCAGGTCGGCGTGCCCCGGCCGCGGGCGGGTAACCCGGCGGCGGCGCAGCTCGCCCGCGGAGTCCACCGCCTCGTAGGCCATCACGTCCTCCCAGTTACTCCAGTCACGATTGTGAATGAGCATCGCCACTGGCGAGCCGAGGGTCTCTCCGGCCCGGAGGCCGGACAGCCATTCGATCCGGTCGCGCTCGATCTTCATCCGGGCGCCACGGCCGTAGCCCTGCATGCGCCGGGCGAGCTCGCGGTCTACCCATTCGGCGGTGACCGGGAGGCCGGCCGGTAGGCCCTCGACGATGGTCACGAGCGCCTTCCCGTGCGATTCGCCTGCGGTAGAGAATCGGAGCATGATGACCGGTTCCTTTAGGGGAGGTCCGCCACAGCCCTGATTCTAACGAACGAGCCCGGCCTGCGCCGGGCTCGCTCTTATTGAGTAGGTCCAGCCTATGTCATCATTCGGGGGCGACACCGTCGTCGATGATTCGCGGGGTGACCAGGATGATGAGGTCGCGCCGGTTTTCCGTGTTCGAGCTGAAGCTGAACAGCTTCCCGATGATCGGCAGCCCCGAGAGCAGCGGGATGCCGGACCGGCTGTTGGTGACTTCGGTGACCGTCAGACCGCCGATGACCGCGGTCTCTCCGTCGTTGACCAGCAGCTGGTTATCGGCCCGCTGAGTTTGGAAGACGAACCCGATGTCGGTCGCCGTCACTTCCTTGATGGAAGACCGCTCGGTATGCAGCTCCATCGCGATCTGGCGATTGCTGGTGACGTGCGGGGTGACGGTCAGCCGGATACCGGTCTCCTTGAACTGTACGGTGGCCGTGGCGGTCCCGCCGCTGGCGCCACCGGCGTCGACCACGCGCACCGGCGTCTCCTCACCCACGAGGATGTCGGCCTTGCGATTATCGAGCGTCGTTATGACCGGCTCAGCCTGGATATCGGAGAGGTCGGCCCGCTCCAGCGCGCTGAGGAACGAGGTGAGCGTGAAGCCGCCCAGCGCCGTAGAGAAGACCAGGTCGAGCGCCGACCCGACGATGCTGCCGCTGGCATTGCCGACGGCCGACACCGAGTTGCCACCCAGGTCTATGATGTTGACGTTGCTACCGAAGTTCGAGCCCGGCTTGGCCGGATCCGGACGCTGGACCAGGCTGTTGAAGAACTGGCTGCTGTTGCCCAGGTCGTACTTGAGCCCGAGTTGCTCGATGTCGGTCCGGTCCACGAACACGATCTTGGCCTTGATCGACACCTGCGGGGTCCGAATGTCGAGCCCGCGCACGAAGTCGCTCAGATTGCCAATGCGGCTCCGGGTGTCGGTAATGATCAACGAGTTGGAGTTCTCATCGGCGATGACTTTGCCGCGGCCCTTGGTGAGGCTCCCCTCGACGCTCTTGGTGAGGTCTTTGGCCTTTCCATAGTTGATGCGGACGACGCTGGTCTCCAGCGGCTCGAGCGAATCGATGACCGCGAGTGCGGCCGGCGCATCCACCCGGATGATACCGCCCGGCATTTCCTGCGCCGACAGGCCCTGGCTCATGAGAATGGCCTGGAACGCCTGGGGCCACGGCTGGTTCCGGATCTCGGCGTTGACCTCGCCCTTGACGTCCTTGCCCAGGATGATGGTCCGCCCGCTGAACGCGGCGAAGCCGGCGACTACATCGGCGATGCTGGCGCGATCCCAGACCACGGTAATCCGCGGCTCCTCGGACGAGGCGCGCGTGAGCTGCTTGGCGCTCAGCTGCACTTCGGGCTGACGCCGCGGTGCCGTGACCGTCTTCGGCTCGGCCTTGTCGTTCGAAGACCAGGCGATGAAGCTGTCATCGGTGCCGAACGACACCCGGATGGCATCGGCCACCCGCTCGAGATGGTAGTCCTTGGCCTGGTCCAGCTCCATGACGATCCGGACCACATCGGGCTTGAACTGCGAGTAGCGGAGATTGAGCACGCCTCCGCGCTTCACCCCGTCGTACAGGTTGGCGGGGTTGCCCTTCAACCGGGCGCCCATCACGTCGAGCACGAGCCGGTCGGGCCGCTCGAGGATGAAGTCGCGCACTTCCACCGCACCACGCACGTTGATGATGACGTCGGCGCGTCCGGGAGATGGCTGGACGCTGACGCCCGTGACCTCACCGCTCGCGGGACCATCGGCGCGTCCCGCGGAGGTCACTCCGAAGATCGCGAAGGTGGCGAGCATTAGGCCTGACAGTCGGGTCATTGGAGTACGTCCTCCTGCTTCCGGAGCGAAAGGGTTTCCTGCCGTTCGAAACCGAAGTCTTCGATCATGAATACGACGTCACGGTCGCGAATCTGCACCAGCCGGGAGCGGCCGACCTGGTCGCCCGCGTGCAGCTTGTGGCGCTTGCCTCCCTCTTTCTCACGGAACACCGCCACGCTGCCCTCGGGGCGCCGGAGATTCTGATAGATCCCCACCAGCTGGAGATCGGCCAGCTCGGGGCCGCTCTTGGCCATGTTCAACAGCGAGTTGAACGGGTCCCGGGCGGCACCACCATAGGAGAAGGTCTCCCGAGACATTTCGATCTCTTTGGCCTTGCGGACCGAGTCGGCCCAGGCGATCGAGTCCGGCGTTACTGTCGCCCCAGCCGGCGTGCTCGACCCGGCCGGAGGACCGGCTGGAGCTGCAGCAACCGGGGACTTCACGCTGTCGTGGGCCGTGCGCTTCACGCTGTCGGCCGGCGGCGGAGGCGAGCTCGGAGCCGCCGTGGCAACGGTCGCGGCCGGAAGAGCCATCTCGGTGCAGACCGTCCCGGCCTTGGCCAGGATGTTCTCCTCGGAGACCTGGACCTGACGCTTCTTCCTCTTCCCCTTCAGCTTGGCGGACGCAACCTTGCTCAGCTCGATTCGGACCGAATCCACGCAGGCGACCTGGCGAGCCTGGGCCAGAGAGTCGGCCAGACGCCGCGCCTTGCGCAGGCTGTCGGTGCGCATCCGCAGAACGGCCAGCTTGGCCTCGGCCGCCTTGGCGGCCAGCTCCTCTTTCTTATGGGAGAAAGTGGAGCAGCCGGACAGTGCGAGCGCGATCAGGAGAGCGAGCCCGCAGGCATTACGTGCCACTGGCCTCTCCTTCCGAATTGGGAGTCTTCACGTAGGTGCGAATCTGGAACTTGGCTTCCAGCATGGCCCCGGTGCTGTCGCCCAGGGCCTTCGCGGCGCTGCTGTTGGCGGCGCCAATCGATAGATCGTAGGGCACGATGATCCGCTGCAGGCTGGCGACGTCGGCCATGAACTGGCCGATCTGATCGTACTTTCCGATGACCGACATGTTGTACTTGTAGGTGTCGAACGGCGCCGGTCCCGCTTCCACCGGCTGCGGCACGACCTGGGAGAGCGTCACCCCCCGGATCTTGCTCCGGGTGGAGATGTCGTCGAGCAGGTTCGGGACCTCATTGCGCTCGGGCACCAGACGGCGAAGCAGCGTCAGGCTGCCGCGGTAGCTCTCCAGGCGCTTGCGGACGTCGGCGACAGTGCCGCGGGCAAGCTCCTTCTTGGCGCTGTCGGTGGCCGCCTCGAGGTGGGTGATCGTATCCTGAATGGCGACCACATGGGCCTTCCGCGCGGCCAATCCGCTCAGGCCGACGATCTGGATCACAGCGCCGGTATAGGCGATGTACCCGAACATCAGAGCCAGAGCGACCGCCAGCAGCGGGGTGGCCTTTTCCTTGGAGAGTGCCATGGGCTTACCTCACCTCACCGATTGGCTGAAAGGTGCCGTTCGTATGTAGGCCGAGTCGGCCTGGGTATACGTCGCCCGGATGCTGAAGGCAGTCACCGGCCGGTCCTTCTCCACCACCGTCTGAGCCGAGACCGGGGTGACGTTCTCGATCCAGGGCGAGGCCTCGAGCTGGCGGAGAAAGCGAGTGTAGGCCTGGATGTCGATGGTGCGTCCGTTGAGCTGGAACGCCAGGGCCGGCCGCGCCGCGCTGTCGGCGGCGGCGGAGTCGGCCTTGGTCCTGGGCGGATGCGGGGCGCTGTTCGGAGCCGCCGCTGTGGGACCCATGTCCACCAGCCAGGTGTAGGCCGGCAATGCCTTGGTGACTTCGTCGAGCAGGTGAGGCCAGATATAGCGATCGCCATCGACGGCGCGGATGACGGTGATCTGGGCGAACAACGAATCGCGGATGCGCTCCTGGCGCCGCTTGTCGGCCAGGAAGGTCTTGAAGCGCCGGTTCTCCGTACGGGCCTGCT
>JBJMPK010000076.1:0-3846 GCA_045803245.1 Gemmatimonadales bacterium | reverse complement strand
TAGACGAACGGCCGCTGCTGCAGGATTCCGTCGCAGATCACGTCCAGCCCCCGGCTACGCCCTGGACCAAGCTCGCGTATCGAGCGCAACGACAGCCGGTATGGGACGTCATCCTTGCTGGGCTGCATGAACTCCAGGGGAATCATCCGGCGAAAGAAGAAGTGAAAAGCGTAGCGCCGGGCTCGCTTTACTTGTTCGTCAGGCATCGACGGCAGGGGCAATCGCTCGAGCAGCTCGAAATACTCTGCCGCGGACGCGGCGTCATAGGTAATGCCTTTGTTGCGGATCCACGCCTCTCCAGCGACGATCACCGGGATGCCCATGCTGGCCAGCTCGACGCCGGTCTTGGTGCCGTAGATCAAGGCCGCGTTGCAACGTGACATTACCGCGTAGGTGCTCACCTGGCTCTCGGGACCGATGATAAATACGTTCGGGGGAAGGCTGGGAAAGCGTCGCCGGATTTCCTCGGCAATCGGCTGCCGTGATACCAGACCCCCCCGAAGCTCCGCCGGATGTACCCGGATGATCAGCTGCAGATCGGGCCTGCGGCCGAACCACTCAATGGTACCCACCACCCACTCGAGCATGTTGGGAAACGCATTGGCAGGGTAGTGGAGCTGTGCGTCCCACATGACGTTGGTGAGCAGACCGATGCACGGGCGGGAGAAGTCTGCGCCAACCTCCCGTTCGATCCGATCCAAATCTGCCGTCGGGCGATCGTGAAACCAGATCCAATCCTGCGTGCCGTGCCAGCGGCTTTCCAGGTAACTCAGGAGCTGACTTTCCAGCTCCGGAGACCAGCGCATCCGCTCCCAACTTTCGACCGGCTCGGCCAGCAGCGTGTGATGGTAGGTGTCTCCATGACTGAAGATGAAACACTGCTTCCGGTAGGCCGGATTCCAGTTGACCACCGGCACGCCGGCTTGGCGGCAGCATTCCCCGATCACGCCCTGGGGGACATAGATACCATGATGAAAAAGCGCCACGTCGTACTTCCGCTGGCGCAGCAGAGCTTGCGTCGCGAAGCAGGTCAGCAGAGCCGCGTGAAAGTAGCGGCGCAGGACCGCCTCCGCTTCCGGCTCCTGATCCAGGGTGGCCCGGGCGTAGAATCTCAGCGCACCCGCCAGCGCGTGCTCTCCCAGGGAAAGGCCATCCAGGGTGTAGCGTGAGATGTCGCCCACGGCCACCTCGGCAGCTATTCGCGCAGCCCGCTCCCGGTCTCCCGGACTCAAGCATTCACTATAGGTGCGTACCCGGAGGCCCAGGCTCCGGAAGACCGCCGCCCCCGACTCGAAGCAGCCGGCGCAGAGGTCTCGGGAAGGTCCGTGGCGGGAAAATTGGCGCTGGCGAGGATACCAGCTCACATCGGCCGCCAGACACGCCGGCAAGATGGTATCACAGAGCAGCACCTCGACCTCTGCGCCGCGGAGAGTCAGAGCCGCAGCCAGCGCACTTTCGAGGGTAGTACCCGCCAGATGGCTGCCGACGCTGGTGGCAACGAGAACCCGCGGTCCACCCGGTGCGGCCGCCAACGCCTGCTTCCAGGCGGGCAGATCCTGGGCGAGAATCCCCTCCCATTCTGGTTGAGCGGTGGCCAGCCGCTGGCGCCGCCGAAGAAGGCGGGCGTGGCGCTCGAGCGCCGGGACATGGCGCAGTACGTTTCGGACCAACTCTGCTACGCGGCTCACACCGACTCCAGTGAAAGCGAGAGGCCGAGGCGAGGCAAGAACTCATTGGGCGAAGGTAGGCCAGGGAGAAGCCACCAGGGGTTGGTCGTGCGCAGCTGTTCCAGGCTGTAGCCGCCGGTGGCTACCGCGATGACCCTGGCCCCAATCGCCTTTCCGCAGGCAACGTCGTGCGGCGTGTCGCCGATGACGTAGATCCGATCCGGTGCGATAGCGCCGAGTATACGGCCGGCCTCCGCCAGCGCAGTGCGGGCGATGGTCGTGCGATCGTCGGCTCCATCGGCGAACGCTCCACCCTCGAAGTACTCGTCCAAGCCGTAGTGCCGGAGCTTGGCGGCGGCCCCCAGCCGGGTATTGCCCGTGAGAAGGGCCGAGTGGACATCCGTCCGGCCCCGCAGGCGCTGGAGGATCGGCACCACGTTGGGCAGCACGGTCCCGGTTCGACGGCCCAGGCTCTCCGGAAGCCGGCGCTCGTAGTCCCGCAAAAGCGGCAGCACTTCTTCTTCAGCGAGTCCAAATTCGCCGGCGAGACGCCGGGCGATCTCGACGTCGGTGAGACCTGCGGTCTGAAATTCGGACAAGTCCACCGGGCGCCCGGCCCGCTCCGCAACCGCCGCCTCCCAGGCATACACCCCGGCCCGCGCAGTCGTGAGCAAGGTTCCATCAATGTCCCAGAACAGAACCGTGGTCATGCTCGCTGCCGCTCCAGCTCGACCGCCGCGGCCACCTCACGGGCCAGACTGGACGCATCGAGCTTGTGAGCCGTGAGCGCTTCCGCGTTCTGGCCGCACACCGGCAGGTCTTGTACTCCCAACTGCCGGACTATGGTCCCGGCCGGCGCGCCGCGGGTCGCCAGCCGGGCAGCAAGCATCTGTCCCTGACCAAATGCGGTGTAGTGGTCGTCCAGAGTAAAGACCTGGCGGACCTCGCCCACCGTCTCCATCAGCCAGCCATCGTCCAGCCGGTTGAGCCAGGGCAGGTTGATCACGCTGAGCCCGATGTTGCGTTCGTCCCTTAACAGTATGGCGGCTTCGAACGCCTGGGATAGTAGAACCGGCCCGTAAGAGAACAGGATGGCATCGTCCCCTTCCGTAAGAGCGATCCCGCGGCCTTCGCGCAGCCGGTAGCCGGCCGGTAAACGGTAGGGAACGGGGCAGGGGATCGAGACCAGCCGGAGATAGCAGCTTTCCGGGGTGGCTCGTACGCAATACTCGACCGCAAGCGCAACCTCCGCCTCACAAGAGGGTTCGAGCATGATGAGCCCGGGAATACTCGCGAGCGTGGAGATATCCCGCACCGACTGATGGGAATGACCCGGCCCGCTGGGCAGGATGCCCGCCAGTGAGCCGACATACACGATCTTGGTGCGTTCGGTGGCGTTGTTGTAGATCTGCTCGTTGGCCCGGGTGGAGAGGAAGCAGGCGAACGAATGGACGACGGGCAGCAGTCCCCGCAGGGCCAGGCCGCCGGCTTGGGAAACCATGTCCTGTTCGGCTATCCCGCACTCGATGTACCGGGCGGGGAACCGCTCGCGAAAGGCGATCAATCCGCAGTCGAGCTCCAGGTCGGCATCGAGCGCCACCAATTTTGGATTGCGCTCCGCTTCAGCGATCAGCGCCTTGGAGTACGCGGGAATCAGGCGCTCGGCCCCCTGCAACGCAGGTCGAGCCGCGCGGGGCCTGGTCTCCAGCCGAAGTGGCGGCTCACCCAGCGATGCGAGCTGATCGTCGGCCCGGGCGCGGAGCTCTTCCAACGCGCTGGCATAGCTCGCATCATCCGGGGCCCCGCTGTGGAAGCGATAGAATCGATCCTCCGGTTTGAGAGCGCTTCCTTCCATGAACGACACACCCTTGCCCTTCACGGTGTCGGCGATCAATACCTGGGGCCGGTCGCCGGCTCGGCGCAAACGCCGCAGCGCCCGCGCCAGATCCCCAAGGTCGTGTCCGTCGCAGCGGGCGACCTTCCAGCCGAATGCGCGGAACTTGGCTTCGAGATCTCCCAGGTCACTCACGTCCGCTACCCAGGTATCCGACTGAATCTTGTTGTGGTCTACAATTACAGTCAGCTCGCCCATCCGGTCCCGCGCCGCACCGGCCAGAGACTCCCAGAGCTGCCCCTCCTGGAGCTCGCCATCGCCGGTCAGCACCAACAGCCGGGAGTC
>JBJMPK010000075.1:0-4941 GCA_045803245.1 Gemmatimonadales bacterium | reverse complement strand
GGCTCTTCATGCTCGAGATGTTGGTCGGCGGAGGAGTCTTGGGGGCCACGCTCTTTGGTTGCTACCTCGGACTATCGAGCAAAGACCACGGCTGTCACATCAACGAAGTCTTCTCATCGCAGCGCATCGCCGACCGCAAGAACTTCCTGCGCCTGATGATCGACGCGAAGGGCACCTTGACGATCCACCCCATTGGCGTGCCGATAGTCCCCAAGGGAAGAGAGTGGGTCGCTCGCGAGACATTGACCGGCCCTGACCAGTCGGTGGTGGATCCGCGGGATAAGGACATCCCGATCACCCGGATCGAAGACCCGATCACCTGTTGCTGAAGAGGCGCGCCCGGATGAGCAACGAATTCGACGTCATCATCATCGGCAGCGGGTTCGGCGGCGCGGTCACGGCTTGCCGTCTGGCCGAACGGGGCCTCAAGCGAATTCTGGTGCTGGAGCGGGGCCGGGAGTGGACCGTCGACAATTATCCCTGGCGCTCCGGGCACTGGCTGTACGATCCCGCGGAGCCGGAATGCGAGAGCGGGTGGATCGACTTGCGGAACTTCGGTGATATGGTCGTCGCCCAGGGCGCCGGTGTCGGAGGCGGATCGCTGATCTATGCCAATGTCTCGGTGGAGGGGAAGCCGGAGCTCTTCGCCCAGGGGTGGCCGCCGGAAATCACCTACCACGAGCTGGTCCCCTACTACGCGGCGGCCGGCAAGATGCTCGGGGTGCAGGTCCTGCCGGACAATCAGCTCACCGAGCGGTTCAAGATCATGCGCCAGGGGGCGCAGCAGATCGGCGCCGCCGAGCGGTTTCGGAAGCTTCCGCTCGCGGTCAGCTTCAGCGCTGACTGGAGCTATGACCTCGAGGACCGCTTCGACGACCGGCATTCCCAGACCTGGACCAACGCGCAGGGCCAAACCCAGGGCACCTGCGTCCATCGCGGCTACTGCGACATCGGCTGCCCGGTCAAAGCCAAGAATACGCTCGACCTCAACTATCTCGCGCGGGCCCGCGAGCTGGGCGTGAAAGTCTCGCCGCTCCACCTGGTCCGGGTTATCGAGCCGCTGTCACCCGGATACCGGGTCCGCTTCGACGTGGTGGAGCCCGATCACGAGCATACCCTCACGCCCGGGAGTGCCACTGCCGACCGGGTGATCGTCGCCGCCGGGTCGCTCGGCTCCACCGAGCTGCTGCTCCGCTGCCGCGATCAGTACCGCACTCTCCCGGACTTGAGCCCCTTTCTCGGCATCAATTGGAGCTCCAACGGCGATTTCCTCACTCCTGGCTTCTATCTGGACCGCACGACGGCGGTCTCTCCCAGCCACGGCCCGACGATCACCTCGGCGATCGACTTCCTCGATGGCTCCGATGGGGAGCAGTTCTTCATCGAGGACGGCGGCCTACCCGACCTGCTGAAGACGTACTTAGACGCGAAGTTCAACGCTCGCGGCGGAAGCAGGATCGCGCGGACCTTCTTCAAGGGTTTGCGCGCGGCGGCGCTGGAAGGCGATGTCCTGCCCCACATGATGCCCTGGTTCGCTCAGGGCGTCGACGCGGCCGACGGCCGGCTGTATCTGGGGCGCAAGTGGTCGGCACCCTGGCGCAAAGTGCTCAAACTCAAGTGGCCCATCCGGCGATCCGCCCCGCTGATCGAGGCCACGATCGCCATGCACCAGCGATTGACCCAGGCCACGGGAGGAAACGGAACCTGGGTCACACCGACCTGGAGATGGCTCAAGAATCTGGTCACCCCTCATCCGCTCGGTGGCTGCAACATGGGTGTCACCCGAGCCAGCGGGGTGGTGAACCATGCCGGTGCGGTCTTCGGGTATCCGGGGCTGTACGTGGCCGATGGAGCGATCATACCGGAGGCGCTGGGTCTCAATCCATCCCGGACCATCGCGGCACTCGCCGAGCGCAACGCGGCGCTCATCGTGTGAATCGCCGAGAAGCCTGGCTCTCGCTGGCGGCCGGTCTGATCGCGGTGAACGCGAGCGGTTGCTCGCTGACCGGCGCGGGACGCTCGGCCGGCCGGGGGATGATCGAGGGCGTACACCAGCGGCGCGACACCGTCGCCCAGATCACCGGCCAGGTGCTCGACACGGTAACCGGCCGGATCACCCGCAGCGTGCGCGATTCGCTCCGTCCCGAGATCCGTAACCTGGTGGCGCAAGCCACCGACACCGCCACGCTGGTCCTGAACGGGTGGGCGACTCAGCTTCAGAGCCGGCTAGCGGCTTATGTCGCGGGCACCCTCCGGGACTCGCTCGGGAGCATGGTCGCGAGCACCAGCGTCGTTGCCGGTAACTCCATTCAGCGCGCGCTGCGACTCTGGATGGGTGAGATCACCAGCGGCCTTCGTCGTGACCTCCCACCGAGCCTGGGAATGGCGACCGACTCGGCGGTGGGGCATGGCCTGGCCAGCGTGGATGCCGCGCTCCAGGGCCGGCTCCGCGCCACGGTGCTCAACCTCGTCGCGGCCGCCGCCGACACCGTCCGGCTCCGGGCCCAGCAGGCGAGCGACAGCATCACACCGGGCGTCTTCCAACGGATCCGGAACCTGGGCGCTCAGGTGCTGATTCCGATGGGGCTGGCCATCCTGGTGGCGGGCGGCGTGGTGTACTGGCAGTTCCGGAAGCGGCAAAAGATTCTCGAGGTGATCGCCACCGAGATCCGGAACCAGGGAGATGAAACGCTGAAGCAGTCTATCAAGGAGAGAGCGGAGCAGAACAAGGTCGAGGGAGACCTCAATCAGTTCCTCCGAAAACGTAATCTCGTGTGACGGCTTGAAACGCCTCTCGTAGCCGCGCCAGGTGGTGATAACTGTGCCGCACGGCGTGATCTTCCAGAAAAAACTGGCACGTGAGTGGGGCATCGGAGTTGAGCGACACCGGAGCGGCCCGGTCGAGCTCCGCGTCGCTGAGGGCCCGGATCGCGGCCGCGGCCGCCGAGCTGTTGCGCTGGAGGAGATCGAGTGCTGCCTCTTGGGTGACCCCATCGTGCTCCCTCGCGTGCCGGGCATTCATCGCGTGCACGTCGTCCCAGCTCACCCCCGCCACCGGCTCCCCTCCGGCCAGCATCTGGGCCAGCTCGATCTCGAGCGGGTACATGGTCGCGACATGGTGGACGACGACGCCAACCTTGCGCCCGTCCCGGGGAACCCGTGCCTGCCACTCCTCGTCGGTGAGGGTGCCCGCGAAGGCGGCGAGGGCCTCGGCGCCCTGTTCCAGGCGTTCGGCAAGGGCTCTCGAACGGTAGCTCATGTTGATCTCCGGCAGATGGTAGCACGATGATGGCTCGCTTGACCGACACCATTCTGCCCCGGCACCGCCTTTTCACCAATGACTGATCGTCCCGACTTCCTGCTCCGGCGTACCATGGCTACCTGCGGCGGGCCTCGCGCCATGCACCAGGGGCCGCGCCGGTCGCTTTCTTGAACGCCCGGCTGAACGCGGCCTCGGAGTCGTATCCCACTTCCGCACCGATCGCGGCGACCTTGGCGCCACTCTGGCTCAGGAGATTCGCCGCGACCTGCATCCGCCATTGGGCGAGGTACTGCATCGGCGGCTGGCCCACCAGCTCCGCGAACCGCTTGGCCAGATTCGAGCGGGATGAGGCAGCTTCTGCCGCCAGCTCGGCGAGCGTCCAGGGATGCCCGGGCCGGCCATGAAGCAGCCCCAACGCCCGGCTGACGACCTCATCGCGGAGGCCCGCCAACCACCCCGTCTGTCCCTGCGGCAGCTCTTCGAGGTAGCGGCGCAGCAGCTGGATGAACATCAGCTCCGCGAGCCGGGTGAGGACCCCGTCTGCACCGGGACGGCCCAGCTGGGACTCTTGGGTCACCTGCCGGGCGAAGCCGTCGAGCCAGACGCTCGACATGCCGCGCATGTGGAGCAGCGGCGGGAGTGAGGCGAGCAAGGGGTTGAAGGGCCGGCGGTCGCAGCCGAGGAATCCGCAGACGAACGACGCGGCCGGCGGACCGCCGTCACCCAAAACCACCGTGTGGGGATAGCGATCGGGGAAGCTGGTCGTGACGCCGGGAGCACGGAGGTCTCGCCCGCTCGACATGACGTTGGCGTCGCCGTGCGGGAAGACGATGACGTCGCCCGGGAGCATCTCGACCGGCTGGTCGCCGATCAGGCGGACGAAGCAGCTGCCCTGGGTCAGGATGTGGTACGAGATCAGGTGCTCTGAGGCCGGCAGGATCTGCGGCCTGAGCTCCCCCGCAGCGGCCGATTCGACGATCCAGGGCTCCGCTGCCTCGACCGCGTAAAAGAAAGCGCCATCGAGGCGGACGACACGGAGCAGATCGGAGAGCGGGTCCATGGAGAGGAATACTAGCGCCGGTTGCGTAGCGAAGGGGGCAAAACTGGTGCGCTCAGAATGACAATCCTCGATGACTATCCGTACGGCCGCCTAAGCGCCTTACCGCCTTACCGCCTTACCGCCTATCCTTGACCCATGAGCTTCGCCGAGCTGGCCGCCCAACTCGCCGAGATCGGGCGGCAGTGTTACGCCCGCGGCTGGGCCCTGGGCACAAGCGGTAACTTCAGCGCCGTGGTGCATCGCGACCCTTTGCGTCTCGCGATCACCGCCAGCGGCGTGGACAAGGGCACCCTCTCCGCCGGCGAGATCGTCGAGATCGACGAGCTCGGCGAGGTCGTGGCGGGATCGGGCCGGCCCTCCGCGGAGGCCAGTCTGCACCTCGCGATCGCGCGGGCGCGCGGAGCCGGCGCGGTGTTGCATACCCACTCGATTTGGAGCACAATTCTTTCGGATGCCGCAACCGAGGACGGCCTGGCCCTCGAAGGGTACGAAATGCTCAAGGGTCTCGAGGGTGTGGGCACCCACGAGCACCGCGAATGGCTGCCCATCCTCGACAACACCCAGGATTGGGCCGCCGCGGTGTCGCGGGTCGAGGCGCTGCTGGCCGAACATCCGGACG
>JBJMPK010000074.1:0-6501 GCA_045803245.1 Gemmatimonadales bacterium | reverse complement strand
CGTACGCTATCCGGGCCATCCGCTGGTCCGGTGGGCAGCGGCAACACCTCGAACAGTCCTTGCTGCACCAGACCTCGGCGGACCTGCGCGGCGACCCGCGCAATAGGCGCGTCCTCCAGCAGACCCGGACGAAAGGGCCGGAGGTCGGCCGGGAAGTTCTGATACCCGTGCAGTCGCGCGATCTCCTCGATCAGGTCTATCTCCCGCAGGAGGTCGGGTCGCCAACTGGGCACCTCTACCGCTATGCGCCCATCCTCCGGTTTGGGAACCAATGTCGCCCCTATGGAAACCAGGTGACTCTCGACCGACTGCCAGGGGACCTCCACTCCGAGAACCTGAGCCACCCGTGCGTGCCGCAGAAAAATTCGCGGCGGATTCGACGGCCCGGGACCGACATCCACCGGCGCCTCGGGCAACTCACCACCAGCAGTGGCCTGCACGATCTCGATGCAGCGGCGTAGGGCTTCGACTCCACCCCACCGATCGATGCCTCGCTCGAATCGGTAGCTTGCCTCGGTGGACAGGCCGAGCGCCCGGCGGGTGCGCCGCACTCCGGAGGGGGCGAAATAGGCACACTCCAGAAAGACGTCCACGGTCTCGAGAGTGACCTCGGTAGCGGCGCTTCCCATCACACCGGCGATTCCAATGGGCCCCCCGTTGTCGGCGATCACCGTCATGGCGGAGGTGAGCTTCCGCTCGACACCGTCGAGAGTGGTTACGCTGTCCCCAGCGGCTGCCCGGCGGGCGATGACGCTGGGACCGCTCAACCGGGCAATGTCATAGGCATGCGTGGGCTGGTTCAGCTCGAGCATGACATAGTTGGTGGCGTCGACCACGTTATTGATCGCGCGGATGCCCACCGCCTGGAGCCGGCTGGCGAGCCAAGCCGGAGACGGGGCCACCTTGACCCCGCGAAGTACCGCGCCAAGTAACCGGGGACAGCCCTCGGAGTCCTCGACGGCGACGCGCACCCCCGCGACTGCCGCAGCCGCCACGTGGCGCCGGAGCGGCGGCACATCGCTTCCGGTCGAGCCCGGAATCGTGGGCAGCCGAAACGGAACCCGGTAGGCGACCGACAGCTCACGGGCGATTCCCTTGTGGCCCAGTAGATCCGGGCGATTGGGGCCCACATCCACTACCAGCCGATGATCGTCGATGGGCAGCGCATCCAGCAGGGGAGTGCCTGGCGCGGCGTCGGTCTCGAGCTCCCAAAGGCCCTCGCCATCCTGGCCCAGCCCGAGCTCCCGGGCCGAGCACAGCATGCCCTCCGAGGATTCACCCCGGAGCTTCCGTTTCTCGATGCGTAGTCCGCCCGGCAGCGTGGCCCCCACGGGCGCGAACGGGTACTTGTGTCCGGCCGTCACATTCGTGGCGCCGCACACCACATGCAGCCGCTCCCCGGCTCCGCCGTTTACCAGGCAAACGCGCAAACGATCTGCGTTGGGGTGCGGCCGCACTTCATCCACTTGGGCGACGAGCACGTCCGATAGGCCGGCGTGGAGCGCTTCGACCGCATCCACCGGCGCGCCCAGCATGGTGAGCCGCTCGGTGAGGTCTCGCACGTCGAGTGGGCGGCGGAGGAAGGCCTCCAGCCAGCGACGGGAGACGTTCACGATCCTCCTCCCACAAACTGCTCCAAAAATCGCATATCGCCGTCATACAACAGTCGGATGTCGGGGATCCCATGCCGCAGCATTGTGATCCGGTGCGGCCCCATACCGAAGGCCCACCCAGTATACCGCTCGGGATCGACACCCGTGTGCTCGAACACCACGGGATGCACCATTCCACAGCCCAGAATCTCCATCCAGCCGGTGCCTTTGCAGGCGGGACAGCCGCTCCCGTGGCAGAGTTGGCACTCGACATCCATCTCCGCGGAGGGCTCGGTGAAGGGGAAGAACGAGGGCCGGAAGCGCACCTTGGTTGTGGACGTGAAAAAGCGATGAGCGAAGTGGACCAACACGGCCTTCAGATCCACGAACGAGATTCCCTCGTCAACGGCCAGACCTTCGATCTGGGAGAACGCAGGCGCGTGGGATGGATCGAATGGGTCGTTGCGGTACACCAGACCCGGAATGACCACCCGGACCGGAGGCGGTGACTCCAGCAGGGTCCGGATCTGGACCGGTGAGGTATGGGTGCGAAGCAGGAGACGTCCACCCTGCTCGCCGGCGACCGGGGCCGCATCGACGTACAGCGTGTCATGCATGTCCATGGCCGGATGGTCGGCCGGAAAGTTGAGCGCCGTGAAGTTGAACCAGTCGGTTTCTACTTCCGGGCCCACGGCGATGGTGAAGCCGAGCCCACGGAAGATCTCGACGATCTCGTCGACCACACGGGTGACCGGATGCTCCCCACCGCTCCACCGGCGCCGGCCGGGCAGAGTCAGATCGACGCTGGCCTGCTCGCGCTGGCGGCTCACGGCATCCAGCGCCTCACCCCGGCGGGCGAAGGCTGCCTCGAATCGGGCTTTCAGCTGGTTGACGGCAGCGCCGTAGCTCCTTCGCTGCTCCACCGGCAACGACGGAACCGACCGGAGCGCCGCGGTGAGCACCCCGTTCTTGCGTCCCAGCACCGCGATGATCTCGGCGGCGAGCGCCTCCGCGCCGAGACCGGGGATGGCATCAAGGCGTGCCAGAAGAGTGTCGAGATCGGGATAGCCGGTGGATTCGGGCATGAAGGGTATCGAGACCTCTCCGCCATTTAGCCAATAGCCAATAGCACTCAAAATCAACGGGGCCGCCCGCCCGTGCGAACGGCCCCATCCGGGCAGAGATCTGTGGCTCCCGCACAGCCTGCCCCGAGCGACGCGAGGGGGCCGTGCGGGCCTACGAGGGCTCGGAACCTTTAGCCAGATCGGCGATGCGCGCGAACGCCTCCAGATCGTGCACCGCGAGATCGGCCAGCACCTTGCGGTTGATTTCGACGCCGGCTCGCTTGAGGCCCGCCATGAAGCGGCTGTAGCTCATGCCTTGGGTGCGAGCGGCCGCGTTGATGCGGGTAATCCAGAGCGACCGGAACTCGCCCTTCTTCTTCCGACGGTCGCGGTAGGCGTAACGCATGGCCCGCTCCGCGGTCTCCTTGGCCGCCTTGTACAGCTTGCTGCGGCCACCACGAGCGCCCTTGGCGGCCTGCATGATCTTCTTCTTCCGGGCATGATGGGCGACGCCGTTTTTGACGCGGGGCATGGGCTGTCCTTACGCCTGGAGGAGACGGCTGACGCGGGGAAAATCCGCCGAGCTGACGAGGTCGCCCTTCTTCAGCCGATTCTTCCGCTTGCGCGACTTCTTCGTCAGGATGTGCGTATGATTGGCGTGCCAGCGCTTGATCTTCCCCGACCCGGTGATCTTGAAGCGCTTCATGGCGGCGCGTTTGGTCTTCTGCTTTGGCATGTATTCCTCGTCGCTATCTTCCGCCGTTATTTCGGCGCAATCACCATCGTCATGTTACGGCCTTCGAGCTTGGCCTCGGACTCGATCTTTCCCACGTCGGCCAGAATGGCCGCGACCCGATCGAGCACCGCCTTTCCCAGCTCGAGATGGGCCATCTGCCGGCCCCGGAACATCATCGTAACCTTGACCTTATTGCCGTCGCCCAGGAACTCGCGCGCGTGCCGGGTCTTGAAATCGAAATCGTGGTCGTCGATGCCCGGACGGTACTTCACTTCCTTGAGCTGAATGATGTGCTGCTTCTTCTTGGCGGCTCGAGCCGCCTTGGCCTCTTCGAACTTGTACTTCCCGTAATCCATGATCTTGACCACGGGCGGCCGCGCGGTCGGCGCGACTTCCACGAGATCCAATCCGCGTTCCTGGGCTGCCGCTAACGCCTCTTCGATCGGCAAGACCCCGAGCTGCTCGCCGGCGGCGGTGATCACGCGCACCGGGCTGATCCGAATCATGCGGTTTACGCGGATTCGTTTTTCGCGTTCGTTCGTGGACAGTTCGTGCCTCCACCTCGTCAGAAAGAAAAAGCACCCGGCAATGACCGGGTGCCCACGACGCAAAAACCATGGCCGCGCTGGTGGCCGGCCGATAGCTCTGGAGCCAGGACCCGGTTGCGCTGCGGCATCGGGCCGGCAGGCTCAGGGTGGAGGAGCATGGCTCCTCACTTTTACAGGGTGCGGAAGCTAGCCCGCGCGGGGGCGGGAGTCAACGGGACGATGCATGAGCCGGCTCGGGTGCGGGCGTGATGTCCCGGAGCACCACGCCCTTTCCGTCCTGCACCGGGGTCCCCATTGCCACCCGATGATCGTGCTCGAAGATGAGGCGCCATCCGCCCGCCACCGCCTCCGCGAGGAGCGCGCGTTTACTCTCCAGCGTCCGAAGCGGCTCGAGGTCGTAGCCCATGATCCAGGGAAGGGGTAGATGAGCGGTGGTGGGAAACAGGTCGCCCACAAACACCGCCGTCTCACCGCGGTCGCGCAGCAGGACCACCTGGTGAAACGGTACATGACCGGGGGTTACCCGGACCGAGATGCCCGGCAGGATATCGATATTGCCATCCAGCAGCTGCCAGCGGTCGGCCGCGGCGACCGGCTCGAAGTTGTGGGACAGGTAGCTCGCCCGGGTCCGCTCGTTGGTGTGCCGGGCGAACTCGAGCTCTCCCCGTTGGACGACATAGGTGGCGTTTGGAAAGGCCGGGCGAACGTGGCGCCGGGGATCATTCTCCAGATCGGGATCCATCGTGGTGTTGCCGCCGGCATGGTCGAAATGCAGGTGGGTGTTGATGACCCACCTCACGTCCCGCGGGAGAAACCCCGCCGAGGCGAGAGCGTCTTCCAGTTGAGTCGCGCCCTCCAGCCCCTGATTCTCCACCCCGTAGAGATCGATGAACTTGGCATCCTCTTTGTTTCCGAGCGCGGTATCGATCAGTACCAGGCCATCGGAGTGTTCGACCAGGACACACCGCATGGCGAGAGGAATGCGATTCCGGTCATCCGGCTCGATGCGGGTGCGCCACAGGGTCCGGGGTACGACTCCGAACATGGCTCCGCCATCGAGCCGCTGGAGTCCGCCCTCGACCGTGTGGCAGCGCAAGCCGCCGATCCGAAATGTTTGGTGCAGTGTCACATGAACTCCGGGCAGGAATCGGCGCGAGGCTCGGTCGGCATCGCCCGCCGCTTACGGCGCCGGGCCCGGGTGCGCCGCGTCTCGATGAGCGCCAGGTCCTGCAGGGTGCGCGCGCCCTCGTCCCGCGCGAGCGTCAGGAGACGAGCCAGCAGCTCGGCCGTCACCAGCGCGTCGCCGGCGGCCCGGTGGCGGGCTCGATTATTGAACCCGAAGAAGCGGCAGAGATTGTCGAGACCGCAGGAGCGGACCCCTCGCACCAGGCGCCGGGCCAGGCGCACGGTGCAGAGCCGGGTTCCATCCAGCGTCAGGGCGCGCGACCGCCGCAGCTCCGCGCTCACGAAGTTCCAGTCGAACCGGGCGTTGTGGGCCACGAATATCCGGCCGGCCAGCGCCCCCAGCAGCTGGTCGGAGAGATCGGAGAACCGGGGAGCGTGACACACCATCTCGTCGGTGATGTTGGTGATCGCGCGGATGGTGCGGGGAATGGGACGCTCGGGATTGACCAGCGAGTCGAATACGATCTCGCGGCGTCCTCCGTGGACCACGGCCACGGCGATCTCGGTAATCCGGTCGCCGGCGACGGCTCGCATCCCGGTGGTCTCCACGTCCACCACGGCAAAGGCACAGTCATCGAGCAGGGGCGAGCCTTGCGCCTCGGGCACCAGCGACCAGCGTCCATCGGCGAGCTGGCGTACCCGGGGGTCCGCCGCCAGGAGCGCGATCGCCACGCGATCGCAGATGGCCGGCGGGGCACCGAGCAGGCCCAGGATCTCATGGCAGAGCGTCGCGGGAGTGCGGGGCCCGAAGCGCAGGTGAGCCAGCACCCGATCCAGCAAGGTGCTCTCCGGGTGCGCCGCGATTCCCATCATCCGAGCAATGCCCGCCGGAGCGGCAGCGACATGCAGCGAGGACCCCCGCCGCCCCGGGCCAGCTCACTTCCTTCGATCGTGATCACGGTACGGTGCTTGGCCTCGGCCCAGTCGTCGAACGCCAGGAAGTTGACCGCCGGCACGGTTCGAAAGCCGGCGGCTGTCAGCTCGCACAGCGTCGCGTCGTTTCGCCGGTAGCTCACGATGGTGCCCGGACGCACCGTCAGGAAGTTGCAGGCCGAGCTCCACTGCTCCCGCTCCTGGTTGATGCGCCGCTCACCACCCGCCAGGATCGGCTCCAGCGGCAACTCCACCGCCCGAAGAGCAGCAAAAAGATCGGCCATTTCGTGAATCTCGTCGCTGCCTTTGCGCCGGTGCAGGACCGGCAGCCGCTCAGGACCGATGAAGAACGGAGGATACACCACACACAGCTCGTGATCGATCTGATTGAAGATCATCTCGAGATGGATTGCCGTGGGAGCCTTGGGCATCACGACCACCAGAACATCGGTGACGAGGCCGCGCGCGAACACCGTGTCGCACAGCTGGTCCAATGCCGCGGG
>JBJMPK010000073.1:0-5965 GCA_045803245.1 Gemmatimonadales bacterium | reverse complement strand
GGTAAGTGATGAGGCGGAAGGTAAAGCGGCGGAAGATAAAGAGGCGGAAGCTCAGCGGATAATCGACTGGTAAATCCCGCCTCGGTATCTACCGCCGTAGTACCTACCGCCTCAGTATATTCCGGCACGTCGCCATAAGGGAGCTGCGATGAAGAGCGAAGAAGAGCTGGAGCTGTCCGACACCGTACTCGAGGACGCTGACTCAGCCGGACCCAGGTCCGGCTTCGTGTCCGGATTGATGCTTGGTATCCTCGTGGGCGCGGCGTTCGCCCTGCTGTTTGCGCCCGATCGGGGCGATCGGACCCGGGGCCGTCTCCGTCAGCGGATGCGCTCGCTCAGCGAAGAGGCCCGCGAAGGGATCGACCGGGCCGGAACCCGCACCCGAAAAGAGCTGCTCCGGCGGCAGCGGCGGCTGAGGGCCGAGCTGCGCCGAGTTCGGGCGAAGGCACGAGAAGCGCTCGATTGATCAGCGCTTGGTCAGCCGGCGCATCAGGGTAGCGCCTTCCCGCTTGTAGGCCGTATCCATGACCTCGCGGTCCGGCAGCGAATCCACCAGCCGGAGCTGCGCCACGGCCTCGACGGGCCGCTTCCGATCGGCATAGATCTTCGCCAGATCGAGATGATGGTAAATCCGGCCGGGATCCAGCTCCACGGCCTTTTGCATGTTGTAGATCGCCTTGGCCCATGACGCCTGGCTGAAGATGCCGGCACCCAGGAAGCTCTTGGCGAAGAACCGGCTCAGCCCGGAGATCCGCATGATCTCCGCATTCCATCGTCCCAGTATGTGGTAGGCGCCATCATGCCGCGGGTTCAAGGCGATGGCGCGGAGCGCCTCGCTCCGGATGATCGCCGCCCGGCGGATCCTGGCCTTCTTGCCCATGGTGAGCGAGGCCCGGCCAACCGAGGCGGCCAACGCGAAGTGCCCATCGGCGCCGGAAGGAGTGGAGGCCACGGCTCGTCCCGCGTACCGCTCGGCCCGCCGGTACAGGGAGTCCCGCTGGGGATTCTTGCCCGCGTCTCCCATCTGCTCTCCCAGCGTGAGCAGCACCATCGCCCCGCGCCAGTTGGCCTCGTAGTCAGATGAATCCTGCGTCAGTGCGGCATCATAGTGCTGTAGCGCGGTCTTGAGATCGTGTGCCTCCTCCGCGGCGATGCCGAGTGCGACGTGATCGGCGGCCTGCTGCGCGGGCAGGCGCAGGGGGCCGAGTGCGGTCAGGCAGAGTACGACCCATCCCCATCCGGGCTGGCTCACGGAACTCTCCACTGGGTTAGGACCGAATGGTGATTCCGACTCTCATCCAGCACAAGCGCGATGGCCGGCCCCTCCGGCCGGCTGACTGGACCGAGCTGATCGGCGAGTATACGGCTGGACGAGTGCCGGACTACCAGATGTCGGCGTTGCTGATGGCGGTGGTGTGGCGCGGTCTGAGCTCGGAGGAGCTGGCGGCTCTTACCGACGCGATGCTCGATTCGGGCGACCGGCTCCGCTTCGACGGCTTCGATCGCCCGCGGGCGGACAAGCATTCGACCGGCGGGATCGGCGACAAGGTCTCGCTCCTGTTGGCGCCGATGGTGGCCAGCTGCGGAGTGGCGGTCCCGATGATGTCGGGGCGGGGGCTGGGCCACACCGGCGGCACCCTGGACAAGCTGGAATCCATCCCCGGTTTTCGCACCGCGCTCACGCTGCGCGAGGCCAGGGCCCAGGTGGAGCGGATCGGCTGCGCCATGCTGGGGCAGACCCCGGAGATAGCCCCCGCCGACAAGCGGCTCTACGCCCTTCGCGACGTCACCGGAACCGTGGAATCCATTCCGCTGATCGCGGCCAGCATCATGTCCAAGAAGCTGGCCGAGGGGCTGAACGGCCTGGTGCTCGATGTGAAGACCGGAAGCGGTGCTTTCCTGCCGGAGCAGGCCAGGGCGCTGGAGCTGGCCCGCACCATGATCGAGTTGGGACGGACCCGGGGCTGTCCCACCGTGGCGCTGCTCACGGCCATGGACCGGCCGCTGGGGAGATCGTGTGGTAACGCGCTCGAGGTGGAGGAGGCGATCGACGGGCTGCGGGACGAGGGGCCGGCCGACCTCATGGAGGTGACCTACGCGCTGGGAGTCGAGATGCTGTTGCTGGTCGGCGCGGCGCGCGATGCCGCCGATGCCCGGAAACAGTTGGAGGAGAGCGTGAGCTCGGGACGGGCGCTGGAAACCTTCCGCCGCGTCATCGAAGCCCAGGGAGGAGACCCCCACGTCCTGGACGATCCTTCCCTCTTGCCCCAGGCCGCGGAGGTGGAAGTCTTCCGGGCCCCTCGAGACGGAGTGGTCGCACAGGTCGAGCCCCGCCGCGTCGGCCACGCTATCCTGGAGCTCGGCGGCGGGCGCAGAACCATCGAGGATGCGATCGATGCTTCGGTCGGCTTCGTGATCCCGGCCAAACCCGGCCATCGGGTCAAGGCCGGGGAGCCGCTGGCCTCAGTCTTCACCCGGAACCGCGAGGGTACCGAGCTCGCGTTACAGGCCCTCCGACAGGCCATCGTGATCGCCGAAGAGGGGACGCTCACCCCGTTGATCACCCACCGGGTTACGGTCAAGGGGGTAGAAGGAGCGTGAGCGGGGAAGGAAAGGCGTAAGCGGGAAGCAGGAAAGCCCAGCAAGGGAGAGAAACGATGCCGATGATCACGGGACCGGTGGGAACTATTCTGGTGGCGTTAGTCGCGGTCGTGGCGCTGATCGTCTGGCTAAGGCGCGATCGGAGTTACCCTGGTCCAAGGCTCCATGATGATCCCGGCATCGATCGCGACGAGCTGGAGCAGGCCGAGCGAGAAGTGCGTGAGCTGGAAGCTCACCAGAAGCCCGACGCAGGGTTCCTGGGAGACGATTGGGGTCCGGGTGCCGGTCGGCCGCGGCCGCCGGAGCGGCTGTAGGGCTGGCTATTTCCTGTCCCGGGCGCGACAATAGCGCTAGAAGCGCTCAGCAGGGATCAAAACCTACATACCGTTCGCCAAAATGCCCGCGATCCAAGGAGGGAGAATGTCTCAACCAGCAGCTCGTGTCTCTGATGGGCACACCTGCCCCAGGGTGGAACCTCCTGGAGTGCCCCATGTCGGCGGTCCCATTTTACCACCGGGGGCTCCGACGGTAACGATAGAGGGGAGGCCTGCCGCGACGGCGGGAGACCGCTGTGTGTGTAACGGCCCGGTAGATATGATCACCAAAGGGTCACTCACGGTGATGATCAACGGTAGACCGGCCGCGCGGTTGGGCGATCCCACCGTGCATGGTGGAGTGGTGACGGGGGGAGCGCGCACAGTGTTGGTCGGTGGCTAGGCTGCTGACGCGAGGGAAGACCACCGGCGCGGATCGCGCCGCTTTACCGGAGATGCCAACATGAATCGCAAGGTTGCTGTTGCCGCCATCGTGGGCGGACTGATGCACACGATGAGTGTGTTGCGTGGTCAAGAGGTCCAGCCGGTCCCGAGCCGGGTTCGTCCTACGGCTGGTGAGCTGCTGCCTCCACAGGGCATTGCGCCACTAACGCCCACCGTGGCGGAGGACCTCCAACGTCAGATCACCGAGCTGGCGGGCCGGGTCAGCGTCCTGGAACAGGCCCAGGCGAATACGGCGGGGTTCACCAAGGTGGGCAATGATTACGTGTTCGCGCCGACAAGCGGGAATGTCTCGATCAAGGCTCCGATGAACTTCACTATCCAGGGTGGCGGAACAATGAAGCTCCTCGCCAGTGGTATGCTCGAGCAAAAGGGGGCCATGATTCTGATCAACTGACCACCGAAGTTCCTCTAAACGTCGAGATTGCTCACGTACTTGGCATTCCGCTCGATGAACTGACGCCGGGGCTCCACCTCGTCCCCCATCAGCTCGTCGAACAGTTTCGACGCCTCCACCGCATCCTCCATTGTCACCCTGAGAATCGTGCGGGTCGCCGGGTCCATGGTGGTCCGCCAGAGCTGGTCCGGGTTCATCTCGCCCAGACCCTTATACCGCTGGATGCTGACGGTGCCTTTGCCGTCTCCGTTGGTGAGCCGCTTGGCGTACTCCTCGCGCTCGATGTCGGTATAGGCGTAGAACTCGTCCTTCCCCTTGGCCACCCGGTACAGCGGCGGCTGGGCGATGTACACGTATCCCGCCTCGACCAGCTCCTGCATCTGGCGGAAAAAGAAGGTGAGCAGCAGCGTGCGGATATGGGCGCCGTCCACGTCGGCGTCAGTCATGAGGATGATCTTGTGGTACCGCGCGTCGTCCAGCTTGAAGTCGTCCTTGACCCCGGTGCCGATGGCGGTGATCATCGCCCGGATCTCCTCGTTGCTGAGGATCTTGTCGATCCGGGCCCGCTCCACATTCAGGATTTTTCCCCGCAGCGGCAGAATCGCCTGGAACGAGCGATCCCGGCCCTGCTTGGCGCTGCCGCCGGCGGAGTCGCCTTCCACCAGATAGATCTCGCTGACGGCGGGGTCGTCGATCGAGCAGTCGGCCAGCTTCCCGGGCAGGACCATGTTCTCGAGACCGGACTTCTTGCGGACCAGGTCGCGCGCCTTCCGCGCCGCTTCCCGCGCCCGGGCCGCGCTCACCGCCTTCTCGATGATGTTCCTCGCCACCGGCGGATGCTCATCGAGATAGTTGCCGAGATGCTCGTTCACCACCGCCTTGACGATGCCCTCGACCTCCGAGTTGCCCAGCTTGGTCTTGGTCTGGCCCTCGAACTGGGGCTCGCGCACCTTGACGTGCAGGACGCAGGTCAGGCCTTCCCGGATGTCCTCCCCCGACAGGGTGAAGCCTTCCTTTTTCAGGAAGTCCCGCTTCTTGGCCACATCGTTGATGGTGCGCGTGAGCGCCGACTTGAAGCCCGTGAGGTGAGTGCCGCCCTCGTGGGTGTTGATGTTGTTCACGAAGGTGAAGGTGTTCTCGTTGTACCCGTCCTCGTACTGCAGGGCGACGTCGACATCGACATCGTCCTTGACCGCGGTGAAGGAAATCGGCTTGGGATGGAGCGGCTTCTTGTTCCGGTTGAGCCATTCGACGAACTGAATGAGCCCGCCCTTGGCCAGGAACGTTTCCGACCTGACCGGCTGCTCCCGCTCGTCCTTGATGGAGATCGACACGCCCCGGTTCAGGAACGCCAGCTGGCGCAGCCGGTCGGCCAGGGTGCTGTAGTGGAACTCCAGCACGGTGAAGATCTCGGGGTCGGGCTTGAACCGCACGATGGTGCCTCGCCCCTTGGCCTTGCCCAGCACGGTGAGCTTCTTGACTGTCTTCCCGCGAACGAACGCCATGTGATGCCGCTGGCCGTCGCGGTCGACGATGACTTCCAGCCGCTCGCTCAGCGCATTCACCACCGACACGCCGACGCCATGCAGCCCGCCGGACACCTTGTAGCTGCTCTTGTCGAACTTGCCACCGGCGTGCAGCATCGTGAGCGCCACCTCGACCGCGGGCTTCTTCTCGGTGGGATGCATGTCCACCGGGATGCCGCGACCGTTATCGCTGACCGTGATCGAGTTGTCGGCGTGAATGGTGACGTTGATCGTGTCGCAAAAACCCGCCAGGGCCTCGTCGATCGAGTTGTCGACCACCTCGTACACCAGGTGATGCAAGCCGTTCTCGCTGGTGGACCCGATGTACATCCCGGGCCGGCGGCGGACCGCCTCCAGGCCCTTGAGGACCTGAATCGATTCCGCTTTGTAGTCCTGGTTGCCGTCCACGACGGCGCTGGGTTCTTTGGCCATTTGCTCTCTAAGTAGGGACTATGGACAATCTCAATCAGTCGTCAGTCGCCAGTCGCCAGTCGCCAGTCGCCAGTCGTCAGTCGTCAGTCGTCACTCAGTCGAATGGGGACCGGTATTGGTAACTGGTGACCGGTGACTGGCGACTGGCGACTCTTCAGCGTTCAATCGGACCGGGCATCCACCGAATCTCCTTGACCCGTCCGGACCGGCCGGCATTGAGCCGAGCCAGAATC
>JBJMPK010000072.1:0-4999 GCA_045803245.1 Gemmatimonadales bacterium | reverse complement strand
GGGCCAACAAGGATCGTCCCCGTTGGTGGCCGCGAAAGCGCGATGATGAGCCCTCCCTGCGGCGCGGAAGATCTCCGCCAGCGTCGTACGTGCCGTCATGACGCCCTTTCTTTCTGTGGCCGCATGCCTTCGCGTTGGCCACCAGTCGTGATTCCACCCCGGAACTCGAAATGGAGCTCCGGCAGAACCCGTCCTCTCACTGCAGTCGCCCATCTTCAGTCCTCCGCCACTTCGCAGTAAACCTTGATGGCTCCCTTTGCCGTCGTCAGGGTATCGAGTAGCTGCTTCCAATTCTCCAGCCCCTTCACCGGATGGGTGAGCAGGCGTCGCAGCCAACCCGCGAACTGGGCCTCGGCCTGCGCCATGTCCTTCACGCCCATTTCGAAGTACTCCCGATTGGCGTTCACCGTTCCGACCATCACCTTGTTGCCGAGCACGAATTCGAGATTGATCCGGTCGGCGGGCACCTCGATCATCCTGTCACCGCCGGTGACGCTGGAGAGCACCAGCACACCGTTCTTGGCCAGCGCGCGCATGCTCTCGAACACCACCGAGGATGCGCCCGTGGCCTCGAAGATCAGATCGAACGGGCCGTACTTGCCGGCTCCGTCGGCGATTGGCGTCACCGCGGTGGATTCGTAGCGGGCCTCCAGCGCTTCGACGAGATCGGAATTGAGATAGGGAGCAGCCGTACGGCCAAATACCGTCACCTCCAATCCCCGAAGCCGGAGGGCCAGCGCTGCTAGGAGCCCGATGGTACCTGCCCCCATGACGGCGGCACGCTTCGGCCGCCAGACTCGCAGCCGCCGCTGGATCTCGTAGGCCTGGGCGATCCCCTTTTCGACCACCGTCGTGGGCTCGAGGAGTACCGCCACGTCCTTGAGGCCCGGTGGGATCTTGACGATGTATTCCGGATCGTCCACGTAATACTCACTGAGATACCCGTGGCGCAGGTTGATGCCCCGCTCGTAGTACATGTCATCGGTCGTCATGTCGTAGGTGCCGATCTGGTCGTAGATGCTGGACCCCGGCCGCCGGACCGTCGCCACGACGTAATCTCCGACAGCGAGCTCGGAGACATGGGGACCGACCTCCACCACCCGGCCGAAGCTCTCGTGCCCAGTGATCAGATACTCGAACCCGGGGGGTGCGGCGCCGTACTCGGCGGCGTTGATCTCCTTGTCGGTCCCATCCACTCCCACCCGCAGCACCTTCACCAGAACCCCTCGGCCGCCGGGGATCTCGTCGACGGAGGGCCGCGGAACGTCCCGGAGGTGCATGGTGTTCGGCTGGCCCGGGTAGACCGCGATGGCCTTCATCGTCGCGGCGTCCGGAGCCTTGCGAGATTCACCGGTATGAACCTGCCTTGTCGTTGCACTTGCAGTCGTTGCCATCGATTGGTCCTCAGGACTCTACCAGTTGAACTACATGACCATCAGGATCGCGGGCCAGGAGTCCCCGCCGGAACCCCAGCGTGCTGTCTGGGAGCTCGACCGGCGCCGGAGAAAGGATGCGGAACTTGTCGCGCCGGAGCAGTGCGGCGGCGGAGTCCAGGTCGGGCACCACGATCGTGGTTTGCCAATGGAGCAGATCGTTGGCTCGCTCATCCGCCGGGTATGGCCTGCCATCGGTGGGCTCGAGATACTCCAGGAACTCGATTCCGGGACCCAGTCCAGCGCGCAGGCCGGTGATGTGAAGCCGGGCGCCCGGAACGTTGTTGAGATGCTCCTGCTGGATGCCGAAGTTCATGCTCTCGCCCGCCACCCGGAGCCCGAGCGCGTCGCGATAGAACCCGAGACTCGCTCTGGTCTGCCGCACCACGATGGCCGTGTGGTCGATACCCAGGAAGAGCCTGCCGCCGGCCCGCTGCCACTTGGGATTGCCCTTATCGGGCGGGAACTGCAAGATCTCGAGGAAGTGGCCGTCGGGATCGCGAAAGTAGAAGGCCCGGATTCCAGCTGCGTTGGGAATGGTCCTCGGTAACAGCTGCGGAGCGGTTGACCCGGGCCGAACCCTGAACTGCCGCAGCCGTGCGTACGCCCGGTCCATGTCGCTGACGATGATGGCAACGTGCTGAAACCAGCGATCGTTGCTCCGCGAATCCAGTGGAACGGGGCGGCCCCTCGGAGCCAGGTACTCGGTGAGCTGTAAGACCTCGTCGCCGAGCCGTAGCCGTACTACCCGAAGCCGGGCTCCAAAGACGTCCTCGAGTATTTCGTAGGCAGGCCCCGCGACCTCGGCATCCGACACTTTCTCGAAATCTAGGACTTGAGTGTAGAACTGGATCGACTGGTCCATGTCCGACACGGTGAGCCCGACCATTTTTACTGCCCTGGCGCCAGCCGTCTTTCCGGGCAGACCTGCGCGGTCGCTGTCCGCGACCGCGACCTGCGGCGCCGGGATGCCTCTGCCATTCCAGGGCTGCTGCGATTGACCTGATAACGCTGGCGGGGCGAAGACAGCGGCGAGAACAACCACCGTCCTCATCCCGAAGGAGCGCAGCGAACGCGGAATCTTTCCCGCGGGCTTCGGAAGCCTCCTGGGTAGATCCTTCGTTGCACTCAGGATGAGACTTCGCAGGTCACCTCTCAGATCCTCTCGCCTAGGCATCCGCAGGGCACGCTCTGAGCGCGAGCGCAGGGCTCGGAAGTTCATAGCGCACCGACCGTCGATCGCGACACCGTTGCCGAATCCCCCTGCTTCGCATCCAGCCGTTCCAGGATGCGGTCTCCCACCCTCAGCGCGTTCGCCATGATGGTGAGCGCTGGATTTACCGCGCCGCTCGAGGGAAAGAAGCTCCCGTCCACCACGTAGAGATTTTCGACGTCGTGTGCCTTGCAGTCTCGGTCCAGCGCTGAACTGGCTGGATCGTCGCCGAAGCGTACCGTCCCGTTCTGGTGGGCGACACCCGCCAGTGGAATCCGCTGGCCGACGAACAGATTGCGGGAGAAGAGTCCCTGATGGCACTCCCGGCCATGAATCGGACAGCTGCGCTGCTGGTTCATGAGCTTCTCCAGCTTGGCGATCAGCCGCTTGTGCCCTTCACCGTTGTTCGGGGTGTAGGACAGGACGATCCTGCCGTCCCGGTCCAGCGTGACTCGGTTGTCCGGATCAGGCAGGTCTTCCGAGGTGAGCCAGAAGTCGAGCGAGTGTTTGCCCATCAGCTCCAGGGTCCAACCCGGAGCGATCGCGGGCGCGCCGGCTGAGAGCGTGACCCCATCCAGCTTCCCCACAAAGGAGATGTGTCCCATGGGGTAGTTCCACTCCGCGGAGCCGAAGTAGAAATCGTTCACCGCGAGGCTCTTCTGGAAGATCGTCGGGTTAGGGCAGCGGGAAAGCGCCATCAGCACCGAGTTGACGTGCCCCATGTAGTGGCGGCCCACCACGTCGGAGGCGTTTGCCAGTCCTCTGGGGTGTTGATCGCTCACCGAGCGGAGGAGCAACGCCGCGGAGTTGATCGCGCCGCAGGCGGAGACCACGATGTCGGCGCTGTAGCTCTCCGGCTCACCGTTCCGCTCCACCAGCACCCGAGTCACCTCCCGCCCCGACGCGCTGGTCTCCAAACGGGAGACGTAGGCGTTGGTGAGCAGGGTGACGTTGGGGTACTCCAGTGCGGGATCGATGCACACCACCTGAGCGTCCGACTTGGCATTGACCAGACAGGGGTGCCCGTCGCAGGTGCCGCAGCGAATGCAGCGGCTCAGACGCCGGTTCTTCTCGTCCAGCATGATGCCGAGCGGCGTGTGGAACGGGCGGAGACCGAGTGCGCTGAAGTCCTCGCTCAGCTGCTGCAGCCTCGGCTCGTGGCTCACCGCGGGATACTTGTATGGCGCGCTGGCGGCAGGATCGGTCGGATCCTCGCCCCGCTCGCCGTGAACCTGATAGAGGTGCTCGGCTTCGGTGTAGTAGGGCTCCAGCTCATCGTAGGTGATCGGCCACGCCGGAGAGATTCCGCCGTGATGCTGGAGGACACCGAAGTCCTCCCGGCGGAGCCGGAATAAGGCCGCTCCATAGAACTTGGTGTTTCCGCCGACCCAGTAGTTGGTATGGGGATGGAGCTCGTTGCCTGCCCTGTCCCGCCACTTCTCCTTGGTCTGGTACTTCCCATCCACGTTGACGGCACGGGTGCTCCAATTGTCCAGCTCGCGGATTATGTAATCGCCCCGCTCGAGGAGCAGGATGCGCTTGCCGGAGGGAGCCAGTCGGTGCGCCAGCGTTCCTCCGCCGGCACCGGTGCCGATGATGATGACGTCATAGTGGGAAGAGGACATGGCTGCATTCGTTGATGGTTTATGATGGGGAGCGGTGAGGGGTGAGCGGTGAGCGGGATGACTCACTCGGACCGGATTGGCCGCTGCGATTTCCGGAGTCAAGCTCGTAGTCCATTCAAGCTTGTCCTGAGCACAGAGGCGCAGTGCACTTCCCGCTTACCGCTCACCGCTTACCGCTCACCGCTCACGCGGTTACTTGCCGCAGTTACTTGACACTCATCGCATCGCGGGCCGGCGTGATCGTTAGCCGAAGGACATCGCCGATCAGAGGATAGCTGTACCTGTCGTGCACGTGCGCGATTCCCTGGCGCTCCGCGACTCCGGCATCGGGTGTCGCCTGACGCGGCCCCTGGTTGGGACCGAGGCCCGGCTCCTCGTTCGCTTCCGTCCCGGCATCCCAGAGCGAGAGCTGAGTCGTCATCTCTCCGGTCACCGGCTTACCCGCGGAGTTGAAGAGCGCGATAGGTCGATCGTTGGAGTAGAAGAGGTCGTTGGACTGACCGAACATCCAGGCAATCGACAGCTTCTCTCCGGGGCGCGCGGAGATTTCGAACTCGTACCGTTGCCCCGGAGGAATCGGGCCTTCGGCGCTGGCGTCGACCGGCTTGGCCTCGGCGCCGAGCGGGACGATGCCCGTCTTCCCGGTGAGTGACTTTACCAGCCTACTCGGATTCCCGGTCTCCGCCAGCTGCTCCAGCCCGGCTCCGGCATCGGGCTTTCCGCCGGAG
>JBJMPK010000071.1:0-12345 GCA_045803245.1 Gemmatimonadales bacterium | reverse complement strand
CCGGATTCGCCCCTTCGGCAACATGAGCGCGGAGGAGGTGGCCCGATGGACCTCGGCGGATAAAGGATGAAAGAGGCTATTGGCTATTGGCTATTGGCTCACGATGAAGGGCCGAGATGCCGGCTGGGAATCTCTCACGGTCGAGGAGCAGCCAATAGCCAATAGCCAATAGCTATCTCCACATTGCCCCCATCTGCGCCTCCCCCCATATTCAGACTATGCGGGTCACCACCTGGACCGAATACAGCCTGATTATCTCGATTCACCTCGCCAAACGCGGCCGCAAGGGCGGTGGCCCCGTTGCCGCCCGTGAGCTGGCCGATACGGAGCGTCTCCCGGCCGACTACGTCGAGCAGATCCTGCTCCGGCTTCGGCGCGCCGGCCTGGTCGAGAGCGTACGCGGTGCCAAGGGTGGCTACTACCTCGCGAAAGAGCCGGGAGCCATCTCGGTGCGTGATGTCATGGCCGCATCGGAGCATCAGACCTTCGAGATCAACTGCGCTACCCACCCGGTGGACGCCGATCGATGTAATCCCGGCCATACCTGTAGCATCCGGCCGGTGTGGTTCGCGCTGCAGCAGCGGGTGGACGAGCTGCTGGCGAGCATTTCCCTGGCCGACTTGATGAAACAGGAATCCGAAGTGCAGGAGCTGGTCGGGATTTCCTCAGCGAGTTAGCTGAGACGTTCACCAGGTGCCCGACCCGACCGACCGGTCGGGTTTTTTGTTGGGGGTGGAATGAGAGTTCAAGGAAAGCCGCTGAGCGTTGCTGAGCCCGAGCTCTGGCGAGCCGTGGGAGGCACTCCGCTGCTCCCGCTGCCGCTGCCGCCCGGGTACGGCCGCATTCTCCTCAAGGCCGAATGGCTCAATCCCGGTGGCAGCGTGAAAGACCGGGCGGCCCGGGAGATCCTTCGGGATGGTCTCTGCCGGGGCGAGCTGCCCGGCAAACGGCTGCTCGATGCCTCGAGCGGCAACACCGGAATCGCCTACGCCATGCTCGGGGCCGCCGCTGGTATTGGCGTCACCATCTGCCTCCCCGGGAATGCCAGTCCGGAACGGCGGGCTCTGCTCGAGATCTACGGAGCCGAAGTCGTGCTCACTGACCGGCAGGAGGGAACCGACGGTGCGGTGGAGCGGGCCCGCGAGCTGGTGTCAGCCTCACCCGACCGGTACTACTACGCGGACCAGTACAGCAACGCCGCCAACAGCCGAGCCCATCGGGAGACCACCGGCCCTGAGATCTGGGCTCAGACCGACGGCAGGCTGACCCACTTTGTCGCGGCGATGGGGACCACCGGAACGATGATGGGCACCGGTGGGTTCTTGAAGGAGCGCAAGGCCGGAATCCGTCTCATCGGCGTGCAGCCGGATTCACCGTTTCACGGGCTCGAAGGTCTGAAGCACTTGGCGACGGCGCCCAATCCACCGGCGTTGTATGACCCTGCGGTACCCGATGCAGTGGCGGAGATCCCAACCGAAATCGCGGACCGGACCTGCCGCCGGCTGGCACGAGAGGCGGGATATCTGGTGGGCTGGTCGGCCGGAGCCGCGGTGGCCGCGGCGCTCGATATCGTGCGGGAGGATGCTGATGCCGTGGCCGTGGTCATCGCCTGCGATACCGGGGCGAGATATCTCAGCGATCCTCACCGGTGGGCCGAGCCATGACGCTGCGTCTCAGCGAGGCCGTCGTCGAACAGATCCGGCGCCAGGGCGAGCTGGCGTACCCAACGGAATGTTGCGGTATACTGGCCGGCCGGGCCGGGGAGATCAAAGAGGTCCTACGGGTGGTCCCCATGGCCAATCGGCGGACGGATGATCCCCATCGGTACCTCATCGATCCGGACGACCTGCGGCGCACCACTGCGGAGCTCCGCCCGGCGCACCTCGAGGTGGTCGGGTACTACCATTCGCATCCCGATCATCCCGCCGCTCCGTCGGCCTTTGACACCGAGCAGGCCTGGCCCTGGTACAGTTACGTCATCGTGCAGGTGAATCGGGGCCGCGCGCTCGAGCTCACTGCCTGGATGTTAGCCGACGACCGGTCGAGCATGAGTCCCGAATCTTTCGCAGTTTTCAGCGAGGTTTGATGTTATGTCGGTAACCGTCTCGATACCTACTCCTCTTCGCGGATTCACCGCGGGGCAGGATACCATACTGCTTCAGGGCGACACTGTCGGCCAGGTGCTCGAAGGCCTTCTGGCTGCGCATACCGGGCTCAAGCGGCACCTCCTTCAGGACGACGGCCGGTTGCGCAGCTTCGTAAATCTCTACCTGAACGAGACCGATATCCGGCATCTGTCGTCTACCGCCACGCCGGTGCGCTCCGGTGACATCCTCACCATCGTTCCCAGCATCGCCGGCGGGTCGCCGGCGGTGGAGGCCGAGCCCCAGCTCTCCCATGCGGAGGTGCTCCGCTATTCGAGACACCTGCTGTTGCCCGAGGTCGGGGTCTCCGGCCAGCGGAAGCTCAAGGCTGCCCGGGTGCTCACGGTGGGTGCCGGTGGACTCGGCTCGCCCCTCTCCCTCTATCTGGCCGCGGCCGGCATTGGGACCATCGGCATCGTCGACTTCGACGCGGTCGACCTCACCAACCTCCAGCGTCAGATCGTGCATGGCACCTCGACGCTCGGGACACCGAAACTCGAGTCGGCTGCCGCCCGGCTCACCGATCTGAACCCGAATGTCCGGATCGAGAAGCACGACACCAGGCTGACCGCCGGGAATGCACTCGACATCCTGCGGGAGTACGACATCGTAGTAGACGGGACCGACAACTTCCCAACCCGGTATCTCGTCAACGATGCCTGTGTGCTGCTGGGGAAGCCCAACGTCTACGGCAGCATTTTCCGGTTCGAGGGCCAGGCCTCGCTGTTTTACGCGAAGCAGGGACCCTGTTACCGCTGCCTTTACTCGGAGCCGCCACCGCCGGGACTGGTCCCCAGCTGCGCCGAAGGCGGAGTACTGGGTGTGTTGCCCGGCATCATCGGCAGCATTCAGGCGCTGGAGACCATCAAGTGGATCATCGGGGCGGGCGACTCGCTGATCGGCCGGCTCGTGCTGTTCGATGCCCTCAAGTTTCGCTTCCGCGAGCTGCAGCTTCGGAAAGATCCCGCCTGTCCCATCTGCGGTGACAACCCATCCATCCGCGAGCTGATCGATTACGAGGCGTTCTGCGGGATCGGAGCGGAGCCGGCGTACACGGGGCCCGAGATCAGTGCGGAGGAGCTCAGCCGGGAGATGAAGGAGAAGGAGAGCGGTCTGGTGCTGATCGATGTGCGCGAGCCGCACGAGTGGGAGATCGCCCACATCGAAGGCGCTCGGCTGATTCCGCTGGGTCAACTACCGGAACGTCTGGGCGAGCTCGACGGCCACAGCGAGATCGTCACCCATTGCCATCACGGGGCGCGGTCCATGAAGGCGCTGGGCATTCTGAAGGGCGCCGGCTTCAACCGGGTGCGAAGTCTCGCGGGTGGAATCGACGCCTGGGCGGATCGGGTGGAGAGCGGAATGGCTCGCTATTGAAAAGGATCGAGAAGACGGATAGTTTTGCGCCCTCGCCGAAGTGGTGGAACTGGTAGACGCGCTGCGTTCAGGGCGCAGTGGGCGCAAGCCCGTGCGGGTTCGAGTCCCGCCTTCGGCATTCTTCACCGCTCGTCCTCTCCGCGTTCTCCCTCCTTCAAGCCCAGCCGTTGACCCTAGCGAAGTGCTGGTCTATCCTTTGCTTAGGAATTCCCGACGTGAGCCGCGAGACCCCCCCTTCCGCCCCGCGGAAACTCTCGGTCGCCCGCAATCCCAAGGCGACGCACGACTACCACGTCCTCGAGACGTGGGAGACCGGCATCGTCTTGACCGGCACCGAGGTCAAGTCGCTCCGAACCGGTAAGGCGTCCATCAAGGAGGCCTATGCCAGGTTGAAGAACGGGGAAGTCTTCCTCGAAGGAATGAACATCACGCCATACGAGCAAGGGAATCGGTACAACCACGATCCGGTCCGAAGCCGGAAGCTACTTCTGCATCGTCGCGAGATCGAAAAGCTGATCGGTGCGGTCGAGCAGCGGGGACTGACCCTGGTCCCCCTCGAGCTGTACTTCAAGAACGGGCGGGCCAAGATCGCTCTCGCGCTCGGCAAGGGAAAGAAGCAGCACGACAAGCGGGAGACCCTCAAGCGCAGGGTTGAAGAACGTGAAGCGGCGCGTGCCGTGGCCGGGCGAGGGCGGCGATGACCGGTGCGCTGACCGTGCTTCTCACGCTGGCACGACTGGGACTGGATTCGGCGCCCGCGGTCGTGACGGTATTGGGCGCCAAAGGCGAGTCCCGGGTGCCGGTGAGCGTCGACGCCACGGGAGCCCCCGTCGTTTCGGCACCGGCGCTTTTGTTGGCGCTCGATGGCTCGTCCCGGGTGACGGACGGCTGGGCCGAGGTTAATGTGGCCCGGCAAGCGTTCCGTTTCCTGGTCGGAGCGCCACTGTACCTCTTTGGGAACCAGCTTCAACCGCTGGCCGGCTCCGCCTCGGTCTCGCACGATACCTTGTATCTCCCCTTCCAGTTCATCACCCAGGTTCTCCCGTCCTCCCTTCGCGAGCGGTATCGCTACGATCGGCGTCAGGCCCGGCTGATCGATGTCACCGTGCCGAACCGTCCTTCCGTCATCGGCGCCCGAGAGCCGGTCAAAGACGCCCGGCTGCCGAACGGACTTCGGCCCGGACACATCGTGACGATCGATCCCGGACATGGGGGGGTCGACCCGGGCAACCCCGGCTTCTTCTTTCCCCGGGGAACTCGGGAGAAGGACGTCACGTTGCAGGTCGGTCTTCTCCTCCGTGACGAGCTCAAGCGGCGAGGCGTCGGTGTAACGATGACCCGTACCTCCGACACGTTGATCGCTCTGGGGGACCGGGGCCGATACTGCACCGAAGCGTGCGATCTCTTCGTGAGCCTGCATGTCAATGCGCTGGCGCGGCGGCCGGGTTACACCGACATCAAAGGCTTCGAGACCTACTTCCTCGCCGAGGCCAGGACCGAAGACGCCGCCCGGGTGGCCCAGATGGAAAATGAGGCGGTACGCTTCGAGGCCGGATCGCCCGAGGCAGTCTCCAATGTGGGACTCGATTTCATTCTCAAGGACCTGCAGTTGAACGAGCACCTGCGCGAATCGGCCCGGGCCGCCGATCTGGTGCAGCGTAAGCTGAAGACCGTTCACGTCGGTGACAGCCGGGGAGTGAAGCAGGCCGGCTTCATGGTGCTCACGACGGCGCGCCGGCCGGCCATTCTGGTGGAGCTGGGGTACAGCACCAACCCGGAAGATGGACGCTTTCTCACCACCCATGCCAGCCAGCAAGCGATGGCCTACTCGATGTCCGACGCCGTGGTGGAGTATCTGCTGGATTACGAACGGAAGACCACCTCGGCCGACTCCGGAGCGGCCCGGTGAGGTGGCCGCTTTGGGTAGCATCGCTGGTGGCGATTCCTGCGCTCATCGGCGGTTGTGTCTACTACAATGGGATGTACAATGCCAACCGGCTTGCCGGCTCGGCCCGAAAGGCGGAGCGTGAGGGCCGCACCTTCGAGGCCAGCAATTTGTGGGGCCAGGTGGCCACCAAAGCCGAATCGGTTGTGGTACGCCATCCAACCAGCAAGTACGCCGAACAAGCGAATGTGCTCCGCGGGGTCGCGCTCGCTCGTCTGGGACAGTGCGAGCAGGCCATGGCACCGCTGAGCCGGGCCGCGCTGATCGCGCCTTCCGACCTGACAGAGGATGCGCTGCTCGCCACGGGCCGCTGCCAGCTCGCGTTGGGTAACGTGGCGGCCAGCCAGGCCGCGTTCGGCTTCTTGCTCCAGAGCAAGGACCGCGACCGCCGCCGAGAGGCCCGCTTGCAGCAGGCGCGGTTCATGAGGCAGAAGGGGCAGTATGGCGAAGCGCTCCGCTTGCTGGAGGGGCTCAGGGATCCGCGAGCGGAAGAGGAACGGGTGCTGGCGCTGGCCGGCTCCGGTCGCCTGCCGCAAGCACTGGTCCTGGCCGATTCCCTCCTGGCAAGGCGTGACACCACCAAACAGTGGGATTCTCTCGTGATCGCCATGGGGGCGCAGAATCCCGGCGACGCGTCACAGCTGGTGGATCGAATTCAAGGATTGCCGGTTCGTTCGCCGGAGGTGCGGGCCCGCCAGTTGTTGGAAGATGGAATGCGTCTGCTGGGGACGGATACCGCGCGCGCCAGAGTCCGATTCCGGGAGGTGATCGAGCTGAGCGGAACCCGGGAGGCGGCAGGCCGAGCCACCCTCGAGCTGACTCGGATGGATATTCACCGTCTTGGCATGCCGGCTGATGTTCCCCCGATTAGCGCCGCGTTGAAGGAGATCTCCGCCAAATTCGAGATGGTGGCCGAGCAGTCGCAGCAACTCGAGGCGGTACTCGCCGGCGTTCAAGATGCGGCCACGAAGGTGACCTGGGAGACACCGCGAGGGGACCTTCGCCTCTTCCTTGCTGCGGAAACCGCCCGTGATTCACTCGAGGCTCCCCGGCTGGCAACCCACATCTTCCGCCGGATTCTCGACGACTTCCCCAACTCTTCATACGCCGGCAAAGTGGTGCTTGCGGTCCAGCAGCTGGATCCCACCTGGTCCGATTCCGCCCACAGTCTTCTAGAAGGGCTGTATTCCGAAAGTCCGTACCTGGCCATGATCCGGGGCCAGGATGCTCCGGAGTACCGGCTGCTGGAAGATTCGCTGGGAGCGTTTGCGGCGGCGCTGTCCGCCCGGGCGGAGCGTCCGGCGGCCCGGCGGACACAGCCTGGCCGCAAGGAACCGGCTCGCGACGTGGACGAGCCCCGGCGCCGCCCTCCGGCGCCCGGCACGTCCAGAGTTCCCGAGCAGTAGTGGCAGGCCTCGACCTCTCCCGGGAGCTGTTGGGCCGCCGCTTTCAAAATCCTCTGCTGCTCGCCGCCGGCACCGCCGGCTTCGGAAGAGAGCTCGATGGGGTGCTCGACCTCGACCGCCTCGGCGGGCTGATCACCAAAGCCGTGTCCCTGCAACCTCGTTCCGGTAATCCAGCCCCCCGGGTCGGGGAATTCCCTGGAGGCATGCTGAACTCGGTGGGGCTCGCTAACCCCGGCGTCGAGCGGGTGCGGGATGAGTGCCTGCCCTGGTTGGCTGGGCGCGTCACCCGAGCCCGGATTCTGGTCAACGTGGTGGGGTTCACGGTTGAGGAGTACGGCGACGTGGTGGGCCGGCTCGACGGGGTAGCCGGGATCACCGCCTTCGAGCTGAACCTGTCCTGTCCCAACACCAGCGCCGGGGGCATCGAGTTCGGTGCCGACGCCAACTGCGTCCGTCGAATCATCTCTACCTGCCGCTCCCGTACCCGGCTGCCGCTTATCGCCAAGCTATCACCGGTTCTCCCCGACATCGCCGCAATGGCGCTGACCGCTCGAGATGCGGGCGCCGATGCCGTCAGCGCCGTGAACACTCTTCCGGGACTTCTCTTCGGAGATAACGGGGGGACCCGGCTGGGGCAGGGCAGCGGCGGAGTGAGCGGTCCCGTTCTGCTTCCGGTGGGTGTGCTGGCGGTGGCCCGCATCGCGGAGCGCACCGGGGGTATGCCGGTCATAGGAGCGGGCGGCGTCCGCTCCGCGGCCGACGTCCGGCAATACCTTCAGGCCGGGGCGTCCTTGGTGGCGGTGGGAACCGCGGCGCTGGCCGATCCACGCCTTCCCGAGCGCATCATCCGGGAGCTCGAAAACGGCCATGGCTGAGCTGATTCTCGCCCTGGATCTACCTCGCGGGGCAGACGCTCTGCGCCTCATCGATCAGCTCCCGGAGCTGCGGTGGGTCAAGCTGGGGTCGATTTTGATGACTCGCGAGGGCCCCGACCTGCTTCGGGAGCTGATCGAGAGAGGGCTCCAGGTCTTCCTCGATCTCAAGTGGCACGACATCCCCAACACGGTCGCCGGCGCGGTGACCGCTGCACGCGAGATCGGCGTGGCCATGGCTACCGTGCACACGCTCGGTGGGACGGCCATGCTGGAGGCTGCAGCCGCAGCGGCAGAAGGACAGCTCGGGCTGGTCGGGGTAACGGTGCTGACCTCGCATGATTCAGCCAGCTACGCCCAGGCGGTGGGACGCCCCGAGGTCGATCTCGCGATTGAGGTGGAGCGTCAGGCGCTGGTGGCGGCTAACGCTGGGCTGAGCGGGATCGTCTGTTCGCCCCTTGAGGTATCGCTTTTGCGTAGGCGGCTTGGGCCGGACCTGTATATCGTCGTGCCGGGCATCAGACGGCGGACTGATCCGGCCGGGGATCAGGCCAGAGTGGCCACTGCGAAGGACGCGGTAGCCAACGGCGCGACCCATCTGGTCGTCGGACGGCCGGTGTTCGAGGCGCCGGACCCGGCTGCGGCGTTCAGGGAGTTCATGAAGGAGGTGCAGTGCATCGGATCCTGATCGGCATCGCGCTCCTGGTGCTTCCCAGCGCCAGCACGGCGCAGGTGAGCAACCTGGACCGGGCAGCCGAACGGGCCCGGCGGGCCTGGTTTGCCCATGACGCGACAGCCCTGGTCGCCCATAGTCCCAGGCTCCTGATCCAGCTTCCGGGCGCTGACCCCTCCGTGGCCCTGGGTCCGGCTCAGGCTGCGGCGCTGCTGGCCGATTTCCTGGCGTCGGCTCAGGAAGTGGAGACCATCATTAAGGCCGCGCGCGAGGTGGAACCGGGTCGGGGGTACGTGGAGCTCCAGCGGCGCTATCGGGTGGCCCGAACCCAGAACGTCCGACTTCAGGCTCTTCTACTGGGGTATCGATTGGATCCGGCGGGGTGGACGTTGGTCGAGTTTCGGGTCGTGGGCGGACCGTCACAGGGGAGCTAGGATTCGGACCTGCCTTCACTTGCATCTCCTGTCAGGCCTTTCTATATTGGACAGCTAGCCCATAACCTGGCCCCGGAGAGACGAGTGAAGGTTCGTTCGAGCGTGAAGCCGATTTGCGAGCACTGCAAGGTCATCAAGCGGCAAGGCGTGGTCCGCGTCATCTGCAAGCGCAATCCCAAGCATAAACAGCGGCAAGGCTGAGCATGGCACGCATCGCAGGCGTGGACCTTCCGCGCGAGAAGCGGGTTGAGATTGCGCTCACCTACATCTTCGGCATTGGTCGTCCGACCAGCAGCCGCATCCTCGGGGAAACCGGCGTCAATCCGGACACCCGGGTGCGGGATCTATCGGACAATGAGGTGGCCCGGCTCCGGCAGATGATCGAGCGCTCCGTCAAGGTGGAGGGCGCGCTCCGCACCGAAGTCGCCATGAACATCAAGCGCCTGATGGATATCGGGAGCTATCGCGGGATCCGGCACCGCCGCGGTCTTCCGGTCCGCGGCCAGCGGACCCACACCAATGCCCGGACCAAGAAGGGTCCGCGGCGCGCCATCGCCGGCAAGAAGAAAGTGACGAAGAAGTAAATGACTGCACCTGTTGCTCCGGCAAAGGCGCCCAGCGTCAAGCGCGCCAAGAAGGTGGTCGATACCGAGGGGATCGCCCACATCTCGGCCACGTTCAACAACCTGCTCATCACTATCACGGACATGCGCGGCAACACGCTGGCGTGGGGGTCCGCGGGCAAGGCCGGCTTCAAGGGGTCGAAGAAATCCACACCCTTCGCCGCCACGGTGGCCGCGGAGAACTGTGGCCGTGAGGCTATGAATCTGGGACTCCGCCGGGTCCACGTACGGGTCCAGGGTCCGGGCAGCGGGCGCGAGTCCGCCATCCAGGCGCTCGCCTCGGTCGGGCTCAGAGTGGTATCGATCCGCGACGTCACCCCGATCCCACATAACGGCTGCCGCCCGCCCAAGAAGCGGCGCGTCTGATTCTTTCGATTCCTTCGAGAGCTTAGTAGAGCTCTTTGCTCGTGACTCTTGACTGTCTGGAGCGGTACACGAAGTGACCATGACCATTGACCTGACCGGATTGGTTCGTCCGCATCTCGTCGAAATGACGAAGCGGGACGACAACCCTAACGCCGCCGAGTTCCGGCTCCAGCCGCTGGAGCGTGGGTTCGGCTACACCCTCGGCAACTCCCTGCGCCGCCTGCTTCTCTCGTCGCTGCGGGGAAGCGCCGTCTGGGGGTTCCGCCTCGATGGGGTCGTGCATGAGCATCAGACCGTGCAGGGCGTCCTGGAAGACGTGCATCAGATCGTCCAGCGCCTCAAGGCTCTCACGCTGATCCTGGCCGAAGACGTCGACGACGCCGTGTTGCACATCCGGCGCGAGGGCGCCGGACCGGTATATGCGCGCGACATCCAGGAGCATGGCTCGGTGATCGTCAAGAACCCGGACCACCTGTTGTTCACGCTGCAGGACGACCGCGATGTGAGCATGGAGCTGTACATCAACAAGGGACGGGGATATGTCGAGGCCGAGATGCATCCGGCCGACCGCTCGCTGCCCATCGACCTGGTTCGGATCGACGCCATCTACAATCCAGTGCGCCGGGCCAATTTTACCGTCGCGGAAACCCGCGTCGGGCAGCGCACCGACTACGATCGGCTGACGGTTTCGGTCGAGACCAACGGTACGATCACTCCGGAAGATGCCATCGCCTACGCGGCGGCACTGGCTCAGGTGCACTTCCAGTATTTCGTCGACTTCGGCAAGGTCCCGACCATGCGGGACGTGGGCGCATCCCTGGGTGGCGGCGCGGGCAATCTGCGCCAGCGGCTCAGCCGGCCGATCGACGACTTCGGCCTTTCGGTCCGCTCGCTCAACTCGCTCAAGAACTCGAACATTCGGACCCTGAAGGACCTGGTCGAGTTTTCCGAAGATGACCTGCTCAAGGTCAAGAACGTGGGCGAGAAGGCGCTGAGTGAAATCGCCGAGCTCCTGCAGCGGGAAGGTTTGAACTTCGGCATGGGCTTCGAGGAAACCGATGGCGAGCTTCGCGTGGTACGCCCGGGGGTAGCTCCAGTGGTGCAGCCGACCACGGCCGGGGGAGACGGGCTGTAATGCGCCACCGCGCCAAAGGCCGGCAGCTCTCCCGCACCTCGACCCACAAGCGGGCGATGCTGAATAACATGGCCACCAGTCTCTTCGCGCATGGCCGGGTGATCACCACCGAAGCCAAGGCCAAGGAGCTGCGGCCGTTCGCCGAGAGACTCATCACCCTGGCTCGCCGGGGAGATCTGCACGCGCGGCGGCTGGTGCAACGGCGAATCAAAGACCGCGAAACGCTGGGGAGGCTCTTCGCCGAGATCGGTCCCCGCTTCGCGGCCCGGCCGGGCGGTTATACCCGAATTCTCAAGCTCGGACACCGTCCCGGAGACGGTGCCGATGTCGCCCGGATCGAGCTTCTTGCCGAGTAGGGGCAATGGGCCCGCACGGCCGTGCGGGCCCACTCAGAAAAGACAAAGGGGACCTTCGGGTCCCCTTTTTTCAAACCGGTGGGTCCGCACAGCTGTGCGGACCTGCAGTCAGCTGGCCTTCTTGATCCGATTACTCTTCAGGCACTGCGCGCATACCCGGATCCGCTTCGGCGCGCCGTCCACCAGAATGCGGACGGTCTGGAGATTGGGGTACCAGCGCCGCTTGGATCGGTTGTTGGCGTGGCTGACGTTGTTGCCGGTTACCGGCCCTTTGGCGCACACGGCGCAGACCCGTGCCATAATTCCACCCTCTGTATACATGTCATGACGCAGCGAGCCCGTAATTCTAACGAGCCCGGCCCGATGACACAACTCAGCATGACGTCCCACTTTGCCTAAGGCGCTCATCACCGGTGTCACCGGTCAGGATGGCTCTTACCTCGCAGAGCTGCTGCTGAGCAAAGGCTACGAGGTCGTGGGCGTGGTACGGCGCACCAGCCACCACAGCTACGAGCGAATCGAGCATCTGCTCGATCGAATCGAAGTCGTTGCGGCCGATCTGCTGGACCAGCACTCGCTCACCGTGGTGCTGCAAGACACCCGGCCCGACGAGGTCTACAACCTTGCCGCTCAGTCCTACGTCCCCACCTCCTGGACTCAGCCGGTCCTCACCGGGGAATTCACCGCGCTCGGCGTCACCCGGATTCTGGAGGCCATCCGCCTGGTTCACCCCACCGCCAGGTTCTATCAGGCCAGCTCGTCCGAGATGTTCGGACGAGTGACCGAGACGCCGCAACGAGAGAGCACGTCGTTCTACCCCCGCTCGCCCTACGGTGTAGCCAAGGTCTATGGGCACTGGATCACGGTGAACTACCGCGAGTCTTACGATCTGTACGCGGTCAGCGGCATTCTCTTCAATCACGAATCTCCCCGGCGGGGCATCGAATTCGTCACCCGCAAGGTGACTGACGCGGTAGCGCGCATCAAGCTGGGGCTGGCGCGCGAGCTTCGGCT
>JBJMPK010000070.1:0-24693 GCA_045803245.1 Gemmatimonadales bacterium | reverse complement strand
GCCATGATGATGATGAAGACGGCGAACATCCGCTGCAGCATGGGCGCCGACAGTTGCTGGGCCAGTCTCGCTCCCACGTAGGCGCCGGCGAAGAGCCCCAGACCGACGAGCAGGGACGCCTTGATGTTGAGATTCCCTTGCTGGTAGTAGGCATAGGCACCGAGCAGACCGACCGGCAGCAACATGGCTCCGAGTGACGTGCCGATCGCGAGCTTGGTGGGAAACTTGGCCAGGAAAATCAGGGACGGGATGATCAGGATACCACCACCGATCCCGAACAATCCCGAGAGCACTCCGGCAGCCAGACCGATCGCGAGGAACGTAAGCACCATGACCGACACCTCGGTTGAGTGGGGGCGCGGCGGACTGCGAAAACTAACAACTTGGCCACGGATGAACACGGATCAACAGCACAGATAACTCCGCGCCCCGAAGAGATTCCGCGCGAACGCAGTCGGTGTGCTGTTGACCAAAATCTTTGTCCCTGTGATGAAACGGGAACGGAGCGGTCGCTGGAGCCATCTGTTTCCATCGGTGTTCATCCGTGGCTGCTTTTTCTCTTTCAGTCTTGATGAATCGGCCAGTCGAGTGCAGTTTATTCCATCCGCACTACGCCGTTGTCTGCCTACCCAGCTCCGGAGATCAGGTCGATGACGAGAGTCAGTCTGGTGAGACGGGTGCTGCCGGTGATCCTCGCCGGGGCCGCCGTCCTGTTCCTGCTGGACATCGTCGGCGCGCTAACCGGAAGACCGCTCGGTTTCCCCTACCCTCGCCTGGGTGTGATATCCCTCCTGGTGTACTTCGGTGTCGGCGCACTCAGCGCCTGGCGAGGAAGCTTCAGTGACGGGTTGGCCGCTTCCATTCTCGTTGGATTGCTCGACGGCACCCTCGGCCCGGTCACCGCCTGGCTGATTGGCCCCGGACCGGTGAATCAGACGGTCGCTGAACCCGGCATCTTTGCCTACCAGATCGCCGTGGTGACCGGAACCGCGGCGGCGGCCGGGTTGATTGGCTCGCTGGCGGGGAGCTGGCTGGAGCGGCGCCGCACCATCCGGGGGGTGGCCCTCAGGTGATCCTGCTTCAGAAAGTCCTTCGGAGTACGTCGTGAATCGCCAGAGAACCATCCTGGACGGCGAGTGGCAGTTCTTTCCGGATCCCCAACAGAGCCTAACCCTGGAGACACTCCGCGAGGAGGAGGCGCGGACCATCAGAGTCCCAGGCCCCTGGCAGGCCCAGTTCGATGATCTGCGAGACTACAGTGGGGTGGCGTGGTATCGCCGGGTCTTCGACCCGGGCGGTCAGTCGGTCAGTCGGTCGGTCGGTCAGGCACTAACGTCCACGGACGAGCCGACCGCCCGACCGCCCGACCGGCCGACGGCCGTCCTCCACTTCGGCGCCGTGGACTACTTCACTACCGTCTGGCTCAACGGCCAACAGGTGGGCGAGCACGAAGGCGGGTACCTGCCGTTTGAGCTGGACGTTACCCAAGCCCTTCGAGCCGGTGGCCCCAACGAGCTGGTGGTCCGGGTCATCGATCCCGGTAACGACGCCGATTTCCTCCCCGAATTTACCTTCGCCGAGATTCCCCACGGAAAGCAGAGCTGGTACGGACCGATCGGGGGCATCTGGCAGAGCGTGTATCTGGAGCGGCGTGCAGCCACCCACATCACCCGGCTCCGGATCACCCCCGACGTTCCCGGAGAGCAGATACGAGTATCCGTCACCCTCAATCGCCCTGGCGAGGGGCCGCTCGGCCTCTGGCTCAACCTCACCGATCCGAGAGGAGAGGTGCGGCGCCACCGTTTCGTCATCCCGGTGGGGAAGGATCAGGAGGAGCTGACCATTGCGGTGCCCGAGCCGATGCTCTGGGATACGACCGAGCCCAACCTCTATGACCTGCAGGCCTCGCTGCTCGACGGCAGCGACGACCGGGCGAACCCGCTGGACGTGTCCTCGTCGAAGTTCGGCATGCGGACGATCGGCACCTCCTCGTCGGGCCATCTGCTGCTCAATGGCCGGGTGCTCTACGTCCGCGGGGCGCTGGACCAGGACTACTATCCCGACCTGCTCTACACCCCGTTCACCGATGCCGAGCTGGACGAGCAGTTCGCCAAGGCGAAGCATATGGGACTGAACCTGCTTCGAACCCACATCAAGATCACCGATCCACGGTACTACGACGCGGCCGACCGGGCCGGCATCCTGATCTGGACCGAGCTTCCCAACTGGCAAGATCTCACCGAGGCCGCCAAGCGGCGGGCCAAGGAAACGATGGTGGGTATGGTCGACCGGGACTGGAACCACCCCTCGATCGTGATCTGGACCATCGTGAACGAGAACTGGGGAGTGGACCTGGCGGTGAACGCCGGCCACCGCGCCTGGTTGGCGGACATGTACACCCAGCTCAAGGAGCTGGATCCGCACCGGCTGGTAGTGGGGAACTCGCCCTGTTTCACCAACTTTCACGTGGTGACCGACATCGAGGACTTCCACAACTACTACGCGATGCCGGATCACTACCGGAAGTGGAAGGACTGGGTCCAGACCTTCGCCAGCCGGCCGCCCTGGACCTTTGCCCACGTGTACGAGAGCATCGAGTCCTGGCGGCAGTACATCAAGGATCCCTGGAACCCGCTTCCCCGGCAGCCGGCGCCCGAGGTCCGGCGGCGTGGCAGCGAGCCGATGGTGGTCTCCGAGTTCGGCAACTGGGGACTGCCCGATGTCGGCAAGCTCAAGGCGTGCTACGGCGGGGAGCCGTGGTGGTTCGAGACCGGCATCGAATGGGGCGACGGGGTCGTGTACCCCCACGGCATCGAGCAGCGCTTCAAGGCGTTTCACCTCGATAAGATCTTCCCGACTCTCTCCGACCTGTCGGCGGCGAGCCAGCGGATGCAGTTCACCGCGCTCAAATATCAGATCGAGCAGATGCGGCGGCACCCCAGCATCGTCGGCTACGTCATCACCGAGTTCACCGACGTCCACTGGGAGAGCAACGGGTTGCTGGACATGTGCCGGAACCCAAAGGCCTACTATGACGTGATCGGCCAGGTGAACAGCCCCGATGCGATCGTTCCGACCGACTGGGAGCGGATCGCGTTCTGGGAGGGGGAACGCTGTGAGGTGAAGCTGGCGCTGTCCCACTTCTCGTCCAGCGATCTCCGCGGCTCACGGCTCGAGTGGCAGCTCGACCAGTGGCCGGAGATACGGGGTACCTTCGAGAACATCTCGCCGGAGCGGGCCCAGCTCACCAACCTCGGCACCGCAATGTTCGAGGTGCCACGGGTGGAGAAGGCGCTACGCGCGCGGCTGGAAATGCGGCTCCTCAGCGGCTCGGGAGAGCTGGTGACCCGGAACCACCACGAGCTGTATTTCTTCCCCCGGCTCGAGACCGCCGGTCCGCCGCTCAAGATCGCGGCCCCGGGACTGCCTCGACTCGCGGCCCGGCTCACCGCCATGGGCTACGAGCTGACCGACGACCGCTCCGCCGACCTCGTCGTGGTCGAGACCATGACCGACGATCTTCGCTGGTACGCCCAGAACGGCGGCAAGGTACTCTGGCTGGCGGAGTCACCCGAGTCGCAGCAGGCTCACCTCGGCGCGATCAGCATCGCCCAGCGGCACGGGCGCAGCTGGCAGGGGGACTGGGCCAGCAGCATGAGCTGGATCCGGCAGGACAAGATCTTCGGAGGGATTCCCACCGGCGGCACGGTGGACTTCGCCTTTGCCGATCTCACGCCGGAGACGGTCATAGTCGGCCTCAGCCCGCGGGACTTCGCGGCCAATGTTCACTCGGGGCTGTTTGTGGGCTGGGCCCATCACAACGTGGCGCTGGTGGCGGAGCGTCCCGTCGACCGGGGCCGGCTGATGATCTGCACCTACCGCCTCCGGGATCACCTCGGCATCCATCCGGTTGCCACGATCATGATGCATGACATGATCGCGCGCCTGGCCGGCTCGACAATCTCGGCGCCGGCACGATGGGGCCCGCCCAGCACACCACCGGTTCCGACTCGATAACGAAAACGCCCGCCTTGCGGCGGGCCTAGACGATTTATATGGGCCCGTTGCCCCAGCCGGCCCTTACGGGCCGGCCTCCCGTTTGGCGCGGTCCTCCGGACCGCGGATACCCCGGAGACCAAACCGGCTCCGAATTCTCATTTGTTTCGGTTGGAGCTGTGCCCGCCACGGCGCGTCCGCGGTCCGGAGGACCGCGCCAAACAAAGAGCCCGGCCCGTAAGGGCCGGGTGCGCGTCGGTGCACAAAAGAAAATCGCAAAAGCCCGTCCGAATGGACGGGCATATGTGACGGCGTTTACCTAAGCATCGCGCGGCGAAGGTCGGCCGCGTATTCCTCGCACAGCACCCGCTCGAGCCGGTTGGTCTCGTCCGGCCGGACGTCCCAGAGCCCGCTGTTGTGCCAGTGGTTGGGGTTCTCCCAGTCGGGCCGGTCGATGATGGGGTAGATGCAGAGTCCTTCCATCGGCACACCCATGGCCCGGGCGAGATGCACCTCCTCCGCCACCTCCGCGATCCAGCGCCCCCGTCCCGCCCCGAAGTGACTCGTCTCCGACATGATCATGGGACGGTCGTACTTGTCGAAGACCTCCGCCAGCAAATAGCGCAGCGGGATCCAGCGCCGGTCTCGCGGCACATCCTCCCAGCGCAGCCTCACGTCGGGGTATTCCCATTCGTTCGAGTGATAGAAGTTCACCCCGATAATGTCGAGATAGCGGGGATGCCCGCCGAGCGCGGGGTCGAGACCGCCGGCCAACATATCCCAGGCGTCGTATTGCCGGGCCCGCTGGTCGGCCGCGGCCCGGGCCAGCTCGGGATGCCCCTTGGGCGGGATCACGTGGATCAGTGGATCCACATGGATCATCCGCGCCCGGCGGTCCACCTCCCAGATCGCCTCCATTCCCGCGATGGCGGCGCGCACCAGCTGCTGTTTGATCTCGGGTCCTTTACCCCGCGCATAGGGAAAGATGTAGCCCTTCTCCCCGGTCGCCCACGCCAGGTACGAGATCTCGTTGATCGGGACGTAGAACGGAACCGTATCGCTGTGGTCGGAGATGAAGCGCGCCACCGCGCCGCAGTAGCGGGCAAACCGCTCCACGAAGCCGGAGGTAAACAGGTTGACGTCTTCGGGCCAGCCGTAATGGCACAGGTTCCAGAGCACCTGGATCCCATGCCGCTCGGCGGCATCGATCATGGGCCGCACCGAGGAGAAGTCCATCTTTCGGCCCCGGTCGATCAGGTGCCAACGGAGCCCTTCTCTCGCGGTCAGGATATTCAGCTCTCTCAAAGCGGCGTAGTCCTGGTCGGCCAACTGGTCGTGCTGCGTCGCCGCGATGAGGTCGAGCCGCTCGCCCTGGGAGTTGATGTGGCAGGCGGATTCGAAGCCGGCCATCCAGAAAGAGCGAAAGAGTCGCGAGTCGGAAGTCGCGAGTCGAGAGTCGAGAGTCATGATCTTTGGATTGTCGATGATTCCGATACTCCGATGTTACCCACGGCGGCCTCAGAATCAGTTACATAGCTGCGGAACTGCTCAACCAGCGGAGTTGCCCGCCAGCGCTCGGTGCCGTCGAGGGTGTAAAGGCCAAGATCCAACCGATACTCCTCCAGCGGCCCGCGGCCGAAGCGGTATTTCCAGTCGATCATGGTGAACAGGGGGAACCAGGTATAGCCCAGCACCGGGATGCCCCGGCTGCGGAGTGCGCGCACGGCGGTAACCGAGGCCTCCAGCCACCGGGCCCGGATCGACTCGTCTCCTTTGGCACTCGTTTCCGTCACCATGATGGGAAGTTGGTAGCGTTGGTAATAGTCCTCGATCAGGGTGCTGAAGCCCGCGCCATCCTGCTCCACCGGTTGGTACGCCAGGCGCCCCTTTCGGTCGATGTAGAGCTGCGTGGTGGACCACTGCGGGTAGAAGTTCAATCCCATCAGGCTGAACGGCACCGGCCGGGCGGCAATGGCGGCCAGCCGGTCGGGGGAGGCGCCGTTCCGGACCAGCCAGGGGAAGAGCTCGTGCTTGGGGGTGACTCGCCCCGTCAGGAGATCGTAAGCCAGGAAAGTCCGGGACTGCTCCTCCCGTGCCACCGCGTGGAGGTCCTCCCGGGCAGTGCGGCTGAGACCGGTGGCCTCGACATGCACCAGGACGGCGTCCGGATTCACCGACAGCAGCGCGGTGCTGGTCTCGATGATCCCCTCGATGGCCTGGAGCAGGATATGGACGTAGCCGCCTTCAGATCGGAGATAGGGCGGCCAGAGCCCGCGTTGTCCGCAATAGAGGGCGGTGACGATCGGCTCGTTGAACGGCGTGTACCACTGCACCAGCTCGCGATAACGCCCGGCAAACGCACGGGCGTAAGCCGCCACCGCCTGGGGATACTCCCCGCTGGCGAACTCCCGCCGGAGCCAGAAAGGGCAGCCATAGTGCATCAGGTCGACGATCGGGGTGATCCCCAGCTTTTCTACCATGTAGGGGATCACCTGGTCGGTCCAGCGCCAGTCGAATTCTCCCGGCTGGAACGGTTCGAGCCGATACCAGGGCACGCCCCAGCGGACCATCTTGAGCCCCAGGTCGCGTACCAGGGCCAGGTCTTCGCGCCAATGCTCGTAGTGGCCCATGAGCTGGTACTCGTCCAGCGCGCGGTGGCCCGGACGGGTTTGGGGCACGAAGGTGTCCTCGATGCCCGTGGCCCAGAGGAAGTCTTCCGGGCGGCGACGGAGGAGGTCGGTCACTTCGCCGTCAACGACATCGCGGCCGCGGGCTCGACCAGCCGACCCCCCTGCCGGAGCTCCGCCACCTGCTCGGCCGCCTTCTTCCCGGCGACGAATGCATGATCGGAGTTGTAGTACTCCCACTCGGCGTAGCGCCCGGCGAGCACGATGTCCTGGCTCGAGAGCCACTCGCGGATCAGGTTCACGTTCTGCGCCCGTTCGTGGTCGTAGACCACGTAGGCGATGGGCATGTCCACTTCATTCGCCGCCCAGATCGGGTCGTCCGCCGTGATGAACCCGATACGGCGGCAGTCGTCGATGCACCGTTGGATCAGGTCATCCCCTTCGCAGGGTAGAGGCTTGGCCTCGGAGTAGGTGATCTCACAGGTGATGCCGAAGCCACCCGGTGCATTGCACAGCGGACTCGCGTTTCCCTGCACGAAGATTCGATGGAAAACGGTATCCTCCGGATAGTAGATCCAATGCTTCTCGGTCAGATGCTCCCGGCCGATGCCAAGGTTGACGCACCGCACCGAGACATGCCGCAGTCCTGCGGCTGCCTTCCGCACCTGGGCCGGCGCCTCGGCGCCCATCACCCGGATCAGGCCGGGCAGCGGCATGGTGCTGATGAGATACTCGTATGGCAGCACCGTATCGTCGGAAAGCGTGACGGTGTGCTGCGATGGTGTGACCGCCGTCACCCGGGTGTCGAGCCGGAGCTGCCCCTGGAGATGGGGGAGGAAGCCGTTCATGAGCGACTGGAACCCACCGCGCAGTGGGTAACCGAAGCGGGCGTTCGGTCCCATCGGCTTGGGTGCCGGTTGGAGTGCCCCCTCGATCATCTCTTCCAGATTGGGGAGCGGCACGCGCCCGCCGAGCCACGATGTCTCCATCTCCGCCAGCGGGACCGCCCAGAGCTTCCGGTTGTAGGGGATGGCAAAATGCTTAGCGATTCCGGCGCCCCAGACCTTGTAGATGAACTCCTCGAAGTTCCTGGGCTCGCCCTTGGGAATCGGAGTGGCTCGCCGTTCTTTGCCCGGATAGGTCCGTAGCTTCGTGGTGCCGTCGGCCTTCATCAGCGGCTCGAACATGCCGCGGCGCTCGGGCCCGGTGTAGTCGCCGTTCGTGCCGGTGTCGGCGGCGGGCTTCTTGGCCTTGAGGCTGCCGAAGCGCGCCTCGATCGCGCCGACGATGCACTCCTTGATGACATCAGGCGGCAATCCGTACAGAGCGCCCTGGAAGGGATAGCGCGTATGGACGCCCTTGCTGTAGATCCACGCCTCCCGGTCCTGCCAGTGGACGTTGTCACCCAGCAGCAGTTGGTACATCTCGTGGACATAGGAATCGTTGGAGAACATAATGTGGCCGGCCATGTCGAACGTGAAGCCATTGTCCTCGATGGACCGGCACCAGCCGCCGACGCGATCGGCTTGCTCGAGCAGGGTCGCGTCACGGCCGAGGTGGTAGGCGGCGCTGAGCCCGGTCGGCCCCGCGCCGATGACGACTACGGGTGTAGCATTGGAAGACGAGTCCAGTACGTTGAGTGGCATGCGAACGCCTTGAATCCTTTCAATTGCTTCGAGCTCACCGGAGCTCCGATAAATTGCACGGCTGGCTCAGGCCGAAGCCCGGACCGCATTTTTCTTGAGCGCCTCATCCAGCAGCTTCTCCATCGCCGACACGGTGACGTCCCATGACGTTCCCGAGAGAACCTTCCGCATGAGAGTGGCGCGGCGGTTGCGCTCCTCATCTGTTGACCCGAGCGCCGCCTCACAGGCAATCAGGAACTCCTCCGGCGTGGCACCGAGATAGACGATGTCGCCGTACGGCTCGGCCACATCCGTGATCGGCGTGCTCACGATCGGAAGCTCCGCGGCCATATACTCCAGCGTCTTGGTCGGACTGATGAAGCGGGTCGAATCGTTCCGCGCGAACGGCAGCAGACACACGTCCCATCCCCCCAGGTAGCCGGGAAGCTCCTGATACGAGCGCTGGCCGAAGTAGTGAATGTTCGGCCGCCGGGGCAGTGTGGCCGGATCGATTTTGACAACTGGACCTACCAGCACGATGTGCCAGTCGGGACGGGCCGCCGCCACCGAGTCGATGAGGCCGAGGTCCAGCCGCTCGTCGATCACACCGTAAAATCCGAGCCGGGGATGGGGAATGCCGGCCTGGTCCTGGGCGTCGGCCTGGGCTTCTTCCTGAGAACCGCGGGCCCGGCTGAAGTGCGCCGCATCGACGCTGCTGGCGAAGCAGTGAACGTTGGGGTGACGGGACTGCTTGGCGCGATAGAGACTCGGTCCACCGGTGAACATCACCTCCGCCGCCTCCAGAAGCGCCGTTTCGTGGGCCAGTAGCTCGGGAGGAGCGCCCAGGAAGAGCGACAGCTCGTCCATGCAGTCGTAGACCATCACGGCCGGATCGAGCTCGCGCGCGAGCGGCAGGGCCATCGGGGTATAGAGCCAGGCCAGCAGGTTCTCGCCGGCCAGCTCGTCTGCCAACTCTCCCATCAGCGGTGTCAGTGCGGCGATCTGGTCGGCATGGAAACCAAGGGTCCGAACCGGCGTGCGGGGACGGAGCACGGTCACGTTGGGCGCGGGGTAGCTGCGTTCCCAACGCACGGGACCGTCCCGGTCGAGCTCGGGTTCTTCGATGAAAAAAACCGGCCGTTTCGCGGCCAGGCGGGATAACAGGTGCTGAGGGCGCTGATAAACAAAGTTCCAGCGGAGGTGCGAAAAAGCGACGATCGTGTAGCTCAGCGGCATGAAACGCTCTTGCGTGGAGTGGAACCCCGGGTACGAAGTTGAATTTGGCGTTTAGCCTATGGCAGACCTTCCTCTTTCCGAAGCAGCCCTGCTGCTCCAGCAAGCTCGAACCTGCTCGTATACCTGTGCGAAGTACGGGCGCCAAGTAATTTTAAGCGCGGCCAATTTGGCCCTTTCAGTGGTAATTTGCCGGGTCGGGTGCCCCTAATTTCCTGTGAGTCGCGTCACAGAGTCCCGGCCAACGTGAGAGAATATAACTGCAGCATGAAATCCTTCATCCGCGGTCTGACCCTCGGCGCCGGCGTGATGTACTTCCTGGACTCGAAGCGCGGGCGGCTTCGGCGCGAGCAGTTGACCCGCGGATTCGGCCATCTCGTGGGTGGCGCGCGCCGAGCGCTGGAGAGTGGACCGCTCGAGCCGGGAATCGCGGAGCAATACGGCGCGCGAATTGGAGATCTCGAGGGACTCGGAGCCGCCACACTCGGCTGGATCGGGACGCCGGCTCCGTCGGCCCAACTCCAGAGCACCGGGCTCAGAGTTCTGGGCGGGCTCGTCGCCCTGTACGGGCTGACACGGCGGGGGACATTAGCCGGCCTCCTTCGAACCGTCGGAACCGGATTGTTGGTCGGCTCGGTCGGACGAAGCTCGCTATCCGGTCTGGCCTTCCCCCGGTCGGACCGGCGCCGCGCTGTAGATATCCAGAAGACTCTGCACATCGACGCGCCAGTGGAACAAGTCTATGCGTTCTGGAGCAACTACGAGAATTTTCCCCTCTTCATGTCTCATGTTCGTGAAGTGGAAGATCTCGGAGCCGGACGTTCGCACTGGCGGGTCCGCGGACCGGGAGGCCTTCCGATCGAATGGAACGCGGTTCTCACTCAGCAGCAGCCGAACCAGGTCATTGGCTGGCACAGTGAGCCCGGCTCGATGCTGGAGAATGCCGGCGTCATTCGCTTCGTGCCGGTGGGAACCGGAACGCGGGTCGACCTGCGCTTCTGTTATCACCCGCCGGCGGGCGGGGCCGGGCAGGCGATTGCGGAGCTGTTGGGCTCGGATCCGCGCGTCAAACTGAACGAAGATCTCGGGCGGATGAAGTCGCTGCTCGAGGCCACCCATAGGAGTGAGAGCCATGGCCAAGAATCTCGGTCGTAAGTATGCGACCATGTCGGAGGACGAGCGCCGGCAGTTCGCGCTCGAGGAGGAAGCAGGAACCCGGGAGCTGCCGGCTGAGCTCGAGTTCGATGAGCCCAGGGACGAAGAGCACATGGGCCAGCATTACGCCAGCCCGCGGGAAGAGATCGCCGACCCGGAGCACCGGGATGGAATGAGTGCCCAGCTCGACGACAAGAAGCATCAGCGGGCCGTGCGTGAGGCTGCCACCCGGAGCAAGGGCATCGAAGCCACCGAGGGCACCAAGTCTCGGATCGATGATGTCTAGACGTAGCTCACGACGTAGATCGGGCAGGACGCCGGGAGCTCGGCCCGGCAGAGCAGATGAGGTTGGCGGAAGGTTCCGGCGAAGGTCTGATCGAATCCGGCTGCTGCTGGCCGCCGGCCTGGGCTCCGTCTGGATGGCGAGAAAGCTCCGGTTGAGCGCCTACACGCTGTCGGGTAAGACCGTGCTCATCACCGGCGGCTCCCGCGGTCTGGGTCTGGCGCTTGCCCGCGAGGTCGCCGCGCAAGGCGCGCGGGTGGCCATCTGCGGCCGCGACGCCGGCTCCCTCGAGCGCGCGCGGGCCTCGCTCACCAAGTCGGGTGCCGAGGTTCTGGCCGTTCCCTGCGACATCACCCAGTATGACGCGGTCGTAGATCTGCTCGAGCAGGTGCGCGCCGGTTTGGGCCCGGTCGACGTTCTCATCAACAACGCGGGTGTTATCGAGGTCGGCCCGGCGGAGACGATGTCATTGGCCGATTATGAAGAGGCCATGGCTACCAACTTTTGGGGGATGCTCTATCCGACACTCGCGGTGCTTCCGGAGATGGGGCGGCGTGGCGCCGGGCGCATCGTAAACATCACCTCGATCGGCGGCAAGCTCGGTATCCCGCACCTGCTGCCATACAGCGCCAGCAAGTTTGCGGCGGTAGGGTTCTCGCAGGGACTCCGGGCGGAGGTCGCCGCCGACGGCATCAAGGTTGTGACCGTCTGCCCCGGACTCATGCGAACCGGCAGCCCGCGCAATGCCATCTTCCGGGGCCGGCAGCGCTCGGAGTACGCCTGGTTCAGCATCAGCGACTCGCTTCCGGGTCTGTCGATCAGCGCGGAACGCGCCGCCCGGCGTATCGTGGCCGCCTGCCGCCGGGGTGATGCCGAAGTGCTGTTCCCCATCCCGGTGAGAGTGGTCGCAGTAGTGAGCGCGATCGCACCCGGCCTCACCACGGATGCGCTGAGTCTGGTGGATCGGCTCCTGCCGGGTCCGGGGCGGAAGCCAAGTGGGCGCCGAAAGGGCGCCGAGAGCCAGTCGTGGATCTCCCCGTCGTGGCTCAGCCGGCTCGGCGATCAGGCGGCAAGGAAATACAACCAGGTCGCCACCCGCAGCGGTGACGACAGCATCACCTCTGCCGGCGTCAGGCCGGAATAAGGGAACATCCCATGACATCGACCTACAACGGTGTGGCCTCCGAGGAGCAGTGGCAGAACCTCCGGAGGAGGAAGCCGGGGGGCACCGGCCTCAATGTGGGCAACACCGAGCGTCTCGTCTCTGGTATTGCGGGGGCGGCCATCATCGTGTTCGCTCTTCGCCGCAAGCGGCTGCGCGGTCTTCTGCTTCCGATCGCCGGCAACCTGATCACCCGGGCTGTGAGCGGCCGCTGTCCCGTCAACCGAGCCCTCGGCCGGAATACGGCGAAGAGTGGGCCGGTAAGCCCGGTCGCGAGTGTCGCGAAGGGAGAAGGTATCAAGGCCGAGCGTGTGGTCATGGTGAATCGACCGGTCGGCGAGGTGTACCGATTCTGGCGAACGCTGGAGAATCTGCCCCGCTTCATGGACCACCTGGAGTCGGTTACCGTCCTTGATGAAAATCGCTCCCACTGGGTGGCGAAGGCGCCCGCCGGGGCCAGAGTCGAGTGGGACGCCACTATACACAACGAGATCGAGGACGAGCTGCTCGCCTGGCGCTCGCTTCCCGGCTCCGATATCGATAACGCGGGATCGGTGCATTTCACACCCATGGGACAGAGCACTGAGGTCCGGGTGGTATTGAGCTACGATCCTCCGGCGGGGAAAGTCGGTGTCGCAGTGGCCAAGCTGCTGGGCGAAGAGCCGGGTCAGCAGGTAGAGGAAGACCTGAGGCGATTCAAGCAGGTGATGGAGGCGGGAAAGGCACCCCTCACCAAGTCCAGGAAGCCGGCAGGCAAAGGCTGAGCCCTCCGGTGAAATACGAGTGTATCGTCGTCGGCGGCGGGCCGGCCGGCCTGAGCGCGGCCCTTATGCTGGGCCGCTGCCGCCGCCGGGTGCTGGTATGCCAGGCAGGCGAGCCGCGCAACGCGCGCGCCGCCGGGCTCCACAACTACCTCACGCGAGACGGGATCAAGCCGCTGGAATTCCTCCGGATGGCCCGGGAGGAGGTCAGGCAATACCCTACGGTGGAGTTCCTGGAAACTGAAATACGGGACGCCCGCCGCAGCTCGGATGGGTTCAGCTTGGTATGTGCCGATGGGGCCGAGCTGAGGTCGCGCAAGCTGCTGCTCGCTACCGGAGTCGTGGACGAGCTTCCCGACATCGATGGTCTCAAGCCGCTATACGGAACGAGTGTCCACCACTGCCCCTACTGCGATGGATGGGAGTGGCGCGATCAGCCGGTCGCGGTCTATGGTCGCGGCGAGGAAGGATCGGCTCTGGCCCTGGGTCTCAGCGTGTGGACCGACGATCTGGTGCTCTGTACCGATGGGCCGAGCGCTCTCACGCGCAAGCAGTTGGAGCAGCTGACCGGCCTGGGTATCGAAGTGCGCGAGGATGCGATCATCCGGCTGGAAGGTCAGCGCGGCTGGCTGTCCCGGATCATCTTCGCGGACGCCGAACCGCTCCCCCGGCGGGCAATGTTCGTGTGTGCCGGGCAGCACCAGCGCAGCGATCTGGCACGCAAGCTGGGCTGCCGGTTCAATGCAAAAGGTGCGGTCATCACCGGCAGCTGTGAAGCCACCGACGTTCCCGGGCTCTATGTCGCGGGTGATTCTTCGAAAGATGCGCAGTTTGTGATCGTCGCCGCGGCTGAGGGGGCCGAGGCCGGGTTGGCCATCAACAAGGCCCTGCTCAAGGACGACCTGGCTCAGAACAGGAATTCGATGCCCAGCCGCACCAGCCGGGGCGGACCATACGCAAAGAGCGGCTGAGTAAAGTCCCTGGCGGCGGCCAGGTACAGCGGAAAGAGCTCGTCTCTCCCCTCGATATATCCATTGCCATTGGTGTCAGCATACGGCGGCAAGGATGCTACTTCCAGCGCTTGCTTCCGCCAAGCCCTCGGGAGATCATGGAGCTGTGACAAAACATTCATGGATCGACGGAGCCGAGGCGTTGGAGACACCGTTCCCGCTGGTGGATCTCGATCGAATGGAGCGGAACCTCGATCGCATGGCGGTGTACGCCTCACAGCACAGCCTTGCTCTTCGTCCCCACACCAAGACCCACAAATCGTCGCAGATAGCCGGCGAGCAGCTCCGGCGCGGCGCCATCGGTCTCACCTGCGCCACCCTGCTCGAGGCCGAGGTGATGTCACAGGTCTGCGACGACATCCTGGTGGCCTACCCGCCCGTCGGCAACGCCAAGCTCCAGCGCCTCCTCAGCCTCCCCGAGGATATCGAGCTTACCGTTGCCATCGACTCAGCCGAAGTGGTAGAGCGGCTCGCACGCGCCGCCGCCGAGAAGGATCGAGCCGTCGGCGTGTACGTGGAGCTCGATCTCGGCATGCGGCGGGTGGGGGTCTCGGGTATCGAGGACACCCTTCGTCTGGCACGGCTGCTGTGCGAACGGAAGCCACTGGTCTATCGCGGGATCACGTTCTATCCGGGACACATCCGGAGCCCGGTGGATCGCCAGGATGCTGACCTGGCGCGGCTCGGCATCGAGCTTGGCGCTGCCGTTCAGGCACTGGATCGGGCTGGACTCCGACCCTCTGTGGTAAGCGGTGGCTCTACTCCTACGATCAAGCGGTCGCACGAGATCGGCGGCGTGAGCGAGGTCCGCCCCGGCACTTATGTCTACAACGACCGGCTCACTCATCAGGCTGGAGCCTGCGCCTGGGAAGACTGCGCGCTGACCGTAGTGGCCACCGTGGTGAGCACCGCAGTGCCGGGCCAGGCCGTGATCGACGCCGGAACCAAGGCGTTGGGACGTGAACCGGGGGAACGGCCGGAGGACGGCTACGCTGCGCTGCTCGATCGTCCCGAAGTGACCGTTCAACGGCTCTCGGAGGAGCACGGCATCCTCGACCTGAGAGACAGCATCTGGCGGCCGGAAGTCGGCGAGCAGGTGTGTTTGGTGCCGAATCACGTGTGCATCGCCGTCCACCTGCACGAGGTCATCTATGGCCTGCGAGGCGGGCGCATCGAAACCAGTTGGCCCGTCGCGGCGCGGGGCAGGCGCCCACTGAGCCGTCCGGTGGAGGTCTGAGGGATCATGGCGGCCGGCTACTCAAAACGTACCCTGGTTGACAAGCTGGGCATCAAACCAGACGCGAGAGTGATCGCACTCAGCGCCCCGCCATCGTACCTATCGCTGCTCGGCAAGTTGCCCGCCGGGGCTACGCTCCACTCGCGTCTATCCGGGCCTTCGGCGTTCATTCATCAGTTTGCCCGACGCCGAGCCGATCTCGCAGCTGACTTTCCTCGGCTGGCCCGAGCACTCGCCGACCACGGCGCGCTTTGGGTCTCCTGGCCCAAGCAAGCCTCCGGCGTCGAGACCGACCTCAACGAGAACGTGGTGCGTGAGATCGGACTGGCTCACGGTCTGGTGGATGTGAAGGTTTGCGCGGTGGATGAGGTATGGTCGGGGTTAAAGTTTGTCAGGAGGGTGGAGAACCGTGCTGCCAAATAGACTGGAAGTCAAGAAGGATATGTCAAGGGAACGACGTCAAGAAAAGTCTACTTCGGCCACGGACATTTCGACGTGCTGTTAAAACGCTTCTACGAATCCAAGCTCGCCCAGGCCAGCTACCTGATCGGCTGCCCCGTAAGCGGGGAAGCGTTGGTGGTCGACCCCAACCGCGACATCGATGGCTATATCCAGGCCGCCAACGACGAGGGCCTCAAGATCGCGCACGTGACAGAGACGCACATTCATGCGGATTTCGTGTCCGGTGCCCGCGAGCTATCGCAGCGTACCGGCGCCCGGCTCTACCTCTCGGACGCGGGGGGAAAGGACTGGCGTTACGGGTATGCCGGCAACTCGAAAGCAACGTTGCTGGCAGACGGATCGCGCATCGAGGTGGGGCAGGTGGAGATCCGGGTGCTACACGTGCCGGGGCACACGCCCGAGCATCTCGCGTTTCTGGTCACCGATACAACGACCGCATCCGAGCCGATGGGGATGTTGACCGGGGACTTCCTCTTCGTCGGCGACGTGGGCCGGCCCGACCTCCTGGAACGGGCTGCCCTGGCGCGGGGCTCGATGGAAGAAAGTGCGCGCCAGCTCTTCCGGTCGCTCCAGCGGATACGCGCTTTGCCCGAGTTTCTCCAGATCTGGCCCGGCCACGGGGCCGGCTCCGCCTGCGGCAAGGCGCTCGGCGCGGTACCCCAGTCAACCCTAGGCTACGAGAAGCGTTTCAACTGGGCCTTCGCCGTTACCGATGAGACCTCGTTTGTCCAGGCCGTGCTGGAGGGGCAACCGGATCCGCCCAGATACTTTGCCGAGATGAAACGCCTCAACCGGGAGGGACCACGGCTCCTGGGAGAGATCCGCCGGCCACCCCGGCTGCTGTTGGCCGAGCTGGAGCGGGCTCTGAATGATGGCGCAGCGGTCGTGGACCCGCGGCCGGCGCTGGAATACGGGCGTGCGGCGGTGCCTGGCACGCTGAACATTCCGGGTAACCGCAGCTTTACCACCTGGGCCGGATGGCTGCTCCCGTACGACCAGGATTTCTATCTGATCATCGATGAAGGAAGCGGCCACACGGTGGATCAGCTGCGGAAGGATCTCGCGGGGATCGGGCTCGATCGCGTGGCCGGCTACTTCGGGGGCGAGGTGGTGGATGCCTGGCGCGCTTCCCACGGGCAGCTCCAGACCATCGCTTCGCTCGACCTGGCCGATTTTGCGGCCCAAGTCCAGAGCAACGAGAAGATCGTCCTGGACGTGCGAGGGGAAGGGGAATGGAACGCCGGGCACATTCCCGGGTCGATCAACCTTCCGGTGGGCGACCTCGAGGCGCGGATGGGCGAGCTGCCTCGTCACCGTCCATTGATCGTCCATTGCCAGACCGGTGCCCGCGCCGCTATTGCCGCGAGTCTCCTTCGGGCCCGTGGCTTTCCCGACGTTCGCCAGTTTCCCGGTGGATTCGCCGAGTGGAGGGCCGCTGGGAAACCGGTCGAGGAAGGGGGCTGATTACTCGATCTTCCGCACCCCGTCGATCTTCGCTATATCCTCTGGCAACCTCCACCCGGAAGTCTCCATGCTAAAGGAGTTCAAGGCATTCGCGCTGCGTGGCAACGTACTGGATCTGGCGGTCGGCATCATTATCGGCGGTGCCTTCGGTACCATCGTGAAGTCTTTGGTGGACGACGTCATCATGCCTCCGGTCGGCCTGGCGCTCGGTAACGTCGACTTCGCCAACCTGTTCCTCCTCCTCAAGCCTGGGCCCAAAGGTCCGCCCCCCTACGCATCTCTGGCCGATGCCCATGCGGCCGGAGCGGTGACGATCAACTACGGCAGCTTCATTAACAACGTGGTGACCTTCATCATCGTGGCCTTTGCCGTATTCCTCATCGTTCGGATGGCCAACCGGCTGAAGCCCCAGGAGGCCGCCGCCGCGCCGGCTACCAGAGACTGCCCGTACTGTCGAATGGCGATTCCGGTGGCGGCATCCCGGTGTCCCCACTGCACCTCCGACTTGAAAGCAGCTTGAGCCGTGCATCACTCCATGACGACCACCACCTTCACCCTGGACGGATTCCGCGTGCTAGAGAACCTCGGCGTGGTCCGGGGGATCACGGTCCGCTCCCGCTCGATCTTCGGAACCATCGGCGGGTCTCTGCAGACGCTGCTCGGTGGCAACATCTCCCTCTTCAGCGATCTCTGCGAGAAAACCAGGGCCGAGGCCTTCGAGATGATGCTGGACCACGCGGAGGAGCTCGGTGCCAACGCGGTAGTCGGCATCCGCTACGACGCCACCGAGCTGATGCAGGGTGTGAGCGAGGTCCTGTGCTACGGGACGGCGGTAGCGGTGGAGGCGCTGTAACTTTACGCTGCAAAGCACTTGATGAAGCCGGGCGTTCCGACTAGACTAGGACCATGACCACCCTCCGCCCCAAGCCGGGAGAAAGCCCCGGGCCCGCCCTCCACGCCCGGGCCATGGACAACCTGTCGTTCATCCGGTCCACCATGGAGCGGGCCACGGCCTTTACCGCGGTGCCGGGCTGGGGTGGGGTCGCCATGGGGATCACGGCGCTCATCGCCACGTGGGTTGCTCATGGCCTCCCCAGCAGGGAATGGCTGGCGGTATGGCTGTCCGCGTCCGCGCTGGCGCTGACTATTGGCGGCTCGACCATGGCGCTGAAGGCGCGGCGGGCAGGGACCTCGGTCCTGTCCTATTCGGGCCGGCGCTTCGTACTGAGCTACGTCCCCCCATTGGCGGTCGGTGCTCTGCTCACGTTCGTGCTGGTCAGGGCCGGCCTCTACGCCGCGCTGCCGGGCACCTGGCTCCTGCTTTACGGGACCGGCGTGGTCACCGGAGGTGCCTTTTCGGTGCGGGTGGTCCCGATCATGGGACTCTGCTTCATGGCACTGGGCGCCATCGCTCTGCTGGCTCCTGCCGCTTGGGGCGAGGGGCTGATGGCCACGGGATTCGGCGGGCTCCACATTCTTTTCGGTCTCATCATCGCGAGGAGGTACGGTGGCTAGATCGAACCTGGCCTCGATGGGCCATGACCGCGGCCGGGGAGGCCGGCGGCTGGAAGGTATCAAGGGAGATGCGGCGCGACTCGGCCCACTCGAGCTCGACCGGCTGATCCACGAGCGCATGCGGCTGGCGATCGTCAGCGCACTGGCGGTCAACCGGAGCCTCAGCTTTAACGAGCTGAAGCGGCTGCTCGAGACCACTGATGGCAACCTGAGCGTTCACGCCCGGAAGCTCGAGGCAGCCAATTACATCGTATGCACCAAGTCCTTCGAGGGGCGCGTACCGCGGACCGAGTACAAGCTGAGCTCGGTGGGCCGGCGGGCCCTGGAGCGCTACCTGGACCACATGGAGGCGCTGATTCACAGTACCCGGGATCGCTGAGAGGCGCGCTTTTTTTTGGAGATCGACTTTATGACGCAAAGACCTTCGCCAGATCAGGCTCCTGCCGGCCTGCACGTGGGCATCATCATGGATGGCAACGGCCGTTGGGCCGCCCGGCAAGGACTGTCACGCGGCGCGGGGCATCAGGCCGGCGCGGAGGCGGTCCGCCGCGTAGTGGAGGCGGCGCCCGGCGCGGGGGTGGCGGTTCTCACGCTGTTCGCCTTCTCCTCCGATAACTGGCGCCGGCCGGCGGTGGAAGTCGCCTGGCTGATGCGGCTCTTCCGGGAGTATCTTCGCTCGGAGACAGCCCGCTGCGTCACCAACGGGGTGCGGCTCGAAGTCATCGGCCGGCGCGACCGGTTGGGGGGTGCGCTGCTGCGCGCCGTCGAAGCCGCGGAGGTGGCCACCAGCGGTGGCACCCGTCTCCGCCTGCGCGTAGCCATCGACTATTCTGGCCGGGACGCCATTCTCCGGGCGGCCCAGTGTCTCCGGCCGGGGACAGCGTCGCGGGAGTCCTTCGGCCGGCTGGTTGCGATCGTCGACCACGGCTCGCCCGTCCCGCAGCTCGACCTCCTTATTCGGACTGGTGGTGAGCGGCGCCTCAGCGATTTTCTCCTCTGGGAAGCGGCCTACGCCGAGCTCTTCTTCACCGATCTGATGTGGCCCGAGTTCGGGGCCGAGGCCCTGATGGGTTCGATCCGGGACTTCGCCGCGCGCGAGCGCCGGTTCGGCGGGTTGCCCGAGGCGCGGGCGCTATCACTGTAGGAGCTCTCGATGGGCAGTGAACCAACTCTCTCCGGTCCCGATCTCGCCGCGGGAATCCCAGCCTCCCAGGTACCCGAAGGTGCCATGATCGCCGGGCACGCCCACGGAACGGCGATCCTGCTGGCCCATTCCGGGGGCGATTGGCTGGCCATAGCTGCGGTGTGCAGCCATTACAGCGGACCCCTGCCCGAGGGTCTCATGGTGGGTGACACGGTGCATTGCCCCTGGCATCACGCCTGCTTCAGCCTCCGGACGGGAGAGGCGCTGCGCCCTCCCGCGCTCAACGACGTGTCGTGCTGGCGGGTGGAACAGCGGGGACCCCTGGTCTATGTCACCGGCAAGGCCCGGAAGCCGAAACGCGCGGCGTCACGACGCCGTGGACCGGACTCGGTGATCATCGTCGGTGCCGGCGCGGCGGGTAACAGCGCCGCGGAGACGCTGCGCCGCGAGGGCTACGAAGGCAGCGTGACGCTCTATGATCCGGATCCGGATGCGCCATACGATCGGCCAAACCTGTCCAAAGACTACCTGGCCGGGAACGCATCCGAGGACTGGATCCCCCTGCATCCGCCGGAGTTCTACCGCAACCAGGGAATAAGCATCGTGCGAGACCGGCGGGTGATCGCGGTCGAGCCGGAGGCCCGCCGGATTCGCCTCGATGACGGAGTCACCCGGGAGTTCGGCGCGCTTATTCTCGCGACCGGAGCGGTCCCGGTCCGGCTTCCCTCTGAAATGGAGCGGGGTGCTCCCCCGGTGTTTTACCTTCGCTCCTTCGGGGACAGCAAGGCCATCGTTGCTGCCGCCGCGAACGCCCGGTGTGCAGTGGTCCTGGGCGCCAGCTTCATCGGCCTGGAGGTGGCCGCGTCGTTGCGAGCGCGTAAGCTCGAGGTGCACGTCGTAGCACCGGATGCGCTTCCCTTGGAGCGCGTCATGGGTCTCGAGCTGGGTCGCTTCATTCAACAGTTGCATGAAGAGAACGGGGTCATCTTCCATCTCGGCCAGACCGCAAGAGAGATCGGCGGCGGCGCGGTCGTGCTGCGGAACGGCGAGCGGTTGACCCCCGACTTCGTGGTCGCCGGAATCGGGGTCCGGCCCAACCTGGAGCTGGCGGAGCGCGCCGGGCTGACCATCGACCGAGGTGTCCTGGTGAGCCCGCGGCTCGAGACCAGCGCACCGGGGGTCTACGCGGCTGGTGACATCGCCCGCTGGCCCGACCCGCACAGCGGGGAAGGGATTCGGGTAGAGCACTGGGTGGTTGCCCAGCGCCAGGGGCAGTCGGTGGCGCGAAGTATCCTGGGCCAGGATCAGCGGTTCGATGCGGTGCCGTTCTTCTGGAGCCAGCATTACGATGTGCCGATCAATTACGTCGGACATGCCGAGCGCTGGGACGCCGTCGAGGTGGACGGCAACATTGCGGCCCGGGATTGCACGGTTCGCTTCAAGCGCGGCGGCAAGACCCGGGCGGTCGCCACCATTTATCGTGACCGTGCAAGTCTCGAGGCCGAAGTCGCGATGGAGCGTGCGGTGGTCTAGCCGGGCTACCTTCCTCGCCATGCAACTCAGCCGGAGACACTTTCTAGGCGGAATCGGCGCGGCCGGAGCTGCCATTGCCGCGGACGCGTTCGGGATCGAGCCCAACCGGGTGCTGGTCAGCCGGCACGATGTTCCCCTCCGAGGGGTACCGCGTGCGCTCGACGGTCTCCGCATCGCGCAGATCTCCGACGTCCATCTGCCCGGCAACCAGCTTGCAGCCCGGGCCGCGCTCGAGCACATCCACCGGGAGCGCCCCGAGATCGTGATCCTCACCGGTGACATGACAGAGTCGCCTCGGGCCATGACGCAGGTCCGGGACTTCGCCGCTGAGGCCCGGGGGTCGTTGGCTACTGTGGGCATTCTCGGGAACTGGGAGTATCACGCGGGGGTGGAGGGGAGTCCCACCCGCGAGGCCTACCGCCAGGCGGGAGTCGACTTCCTGCGGAATAGCTCCAAGACGGTGGATGTCGGCGGGAGTCCACTGACTCTCGTCGGTCTGGACGACGTGTTGTCCGGCAACTTGGACCTGATCGAGGCCCGGCGGGACGTGACTGCAGGGGCGACGGAAATCTGGCTGGTACACGAGCCGGTCTTCGCGGATACACCGGCCGCGGGAGTCGCCGCGCGGCCCGCGCTCCTGATCGCCGGCCATACCCACGGAGGACAGATCCGGCTTCCTCTCCTACCGGCCGTCAAGCCCGAAGGAGCCGGGCGTTTCCTGGAGGGCTGGTACTACGACACCTTGGCCCCGCTTTACGTCTCTCGTGGAGTCGGAACCACCACCATCCCGGCTCGCTTTCGCTGCCCCGCTGAGCTGCCGGTCTTCACTCTTCGCGTGAGCTGAGTCTTAGCGCGGACCGTCGGTCGCAGGCGGGAGATGCACCCGGTCGTCCCGCTCCCGCATGAGCCAGTAAGTGACCCCCAGAGACAGGATCAGTGCGGCGAGCGAAGCGAGCGCCGCCGGAGTGACGGTATAGAAGTCGGTGACGATGAGCTTCCTGACGATGGCCAGTTCGGCAATCAGGATGACAATCTTGGCCTGGACCACGCCCCGTTCATGGGTGATCGCGTACTGAAGCGTGTGGTTGAACTCGAGCGCGATGAGCACCGTCAGGATCTGGGCGAAGACTTGTTGGAAAACGGAATGCTCGAGCGGATTGAGGGTTCGCAATACCAGGGTGTCGATCACGCCGGCCACGAGGCGATAGAGCGCGACCACGATGACGGTACTGATGACCAGGGTCAGCAGAAAGGCCACTCCCGTCTCGAACCGCTGAAAAGCCGTGAGCAGGGGCCAGTCTCTCCTGATGTCGCCCCAGTTCCGGGGCAGCCGTTCCTGCATAGAGATCACCTCACACGATCGCTCGCACCACGCCACCATCGACCCGGAGCGCGGCGCCAGTGGTGGCCGACGCCCGCGTGCTGCAGACATATGCGATCATCGCGGCTACTTCATCCGGGGTGGCAAACCGTTGCAGTATCGATGACGGTCGTGCCGTTTGAAAGAATTGCCGCTCCACGGTGGCCCGGTCCACGCCACCGGAAGCCGCCAGGCGCGAGACGAACTCGCCCACTCCTTCCGAGGCGGTGGGCCCTGGCAAGATGCTGTTCACTGTGACGCCCGTTCCCACCAGCGACTCGGCCAGCCCCCGCGCAATGGCGAGCTGTGCCGTCTTGGTCATCCCATAATGAATCATTTCGGCCGGAATCTGTACCCCAGACTCGCTGGAAACGAACACGACGCGGCCCCAGTCGCGCGCTCTCATGCCAGTGACATAATGGCGGGTCAATCGGACCCCGCTCAGCACGTTGGTCTCGAAAAAACGAAGCCAATCGGCATCGCTGATCTGCTCGAATGGCTTGGGCTCGAAAATACCGAGATTATTGACCAGGATGTCGACCATGGGAAGCTGCCGCACCAACTCGGCACAACCGGACGCGCCGCTGAGATCCGCGGCCACGCCGTGGATCGTGGCGCCGGGGATCTCCTGCTCCAGCTGCGCGACGGCCTGCCTGACCCTAGGCGCCGTGCGGCCATTGATTGTGACGCCCGCGCCTTCAGCTGCCAGCGCCCGGGCAGCGGCCAGACCGATGCCGGCGGTTGAACCGGTCACCAGAGCACTCTTTCCTCTTAAGCCGAGATCCATTGGTTCCAGAGGTCGAAAGGGAAGGTCGGGTCAGGAATCGTAGGATTCGATGTAGGTGGCACGTCCGCCGGCGGTGAAGAACACCGACACCACCGGCCGGCCGGTCCCGCCGGTTCCCCGCGCGTAACAGATTCGCTCGACCGGTCCGCCCAGCCAGATGATCCGTCGTCCGGACACCAGGTCACAACCGAGCCCGGACCAGACGCGGGCGCCGGCCAGAATGTCGGCCGCTTGCTTTCGAACCTCGGGAGACGCAAATCGCTCCATGCCATCGGTCACTCGTTTGGCCTCTGTCCCGGTCGCGATCTGGCGGAGAAGCTCTGGTATGGGCACTGGGGTCACCCCGGGCAAGGCATCTCTCATGAGATGAGGAGGCAGAAGCTCGGGCCGAAGAATACCGGCGATACCCTGCACGATGGCGGCGGGCTCCGCCTGAGCCAGATTGGCCAGCATGATGATCGTGAGGCCGTATTCGGGATAGCGATAGATGGCCGTCTTGAAGCCCTGCCATGAGCCGGTGTGGCCGATCCGGGGATGTCCCCGCTGCGGGGTCAGATCCCAGCCGAACCCATAGGGGTAGGCTCCGCCATCGTTCAGCCGTACCGGGGTCCACGCCATCTGCAACGCCGCGGCGTCGGGAATGCGGTGGTGATTCAGAGACACCGCCCAGCGGGCCAGGTCCTTCACCGTAAAATAGAGCGCCCCATCGGCCGTCGTATTGAGCGAGGGGGAGACCCAGTCCTGATGCTTGATCTGGCGCTTTACGGTCTGGTACCCGTCGGCGCGATTCGCGATGATGTCGGCTTCCGAAATCACCCGGGTCGTCTGCATGCCCACCGGTTGAAAAATCAGCTGCTGCAGCACGTCACCATAAAATCGACCGGTGACGCGGTGGATCAGGACACCGAGTAGAAGGTAACCGGTGTTGCTGTAGCTCCACCGCGCTCCGGGGCGAAAATCGAGCGGTCTCGAGGCGGCAAAACGGACCAGTTGATCCTCGGTGTAGTCCTTCCGGTAGTCGAAAGTGGAATCGGTATACTCGGCCATGCCCGCGGTGTGAGTGAGGAGATGTCGGATCCTGACTGAATCCCAGACTCCCTTTCCCTCGGGTAACCACTTGATGATTCTGTCCTCCAGGCTGAGCTGTCCCTGTTCGGCCAGCATGAGGACTCCCGCCGCGGTAAACTGCTTGCCCATTGAGCCGGACTGGTAGACGGTGCTGTCGCTGGCCGGAACCTGTAGCTCGAGGTTGGCTAGACCGTAGCCCCGCGAGAGCAGGACGCTGTCACCGCGGAGAACCGCGATGGAGGCGCCGGGAATGCGCTGGCGTTGCATCTCG
>JBJMPK010000069.1:0-22970 GCA_045803245.1 Gemmatimonadales bacterium | reverse complement strand
TTCACGAACCAGCTGCGCGAGAAGATCGGCGTCATGTTCGGCAACCCGGAGACGACTACCGGTGGCAAGGCGCTGAAATTCTATGCCTCGTTGCGCCTGGATATTCGCCGGATCGGCCCGGTCAAGGAACGCGAGACGGTCATTGGCAACCATGTTCGGGTCAAGGTGGTCAAGAACAAGGTCGCGCCGCCGTTCCGCCAGGCTGAATTCGACGTCATGTTCGACGAAGGCATCAGTCACACCTCGCTCCTCGTGGATCTTGCATCCGAGGCGGGAATCATTCAGAAATCGGGTGCATGGTACTCCTACGGAGACCAGCGGATCGGCCAAGGGCGGGAGAATGCCAAGCTCTTCCTCCGCGACAACCCGGTGCTCCTGACCGAAGTGGAAGGGAAGGTCAAAGAACTCCTCGGTATGCGCGCTCCCGTCGGCGTCGGGACCGGGGCGGACGGAGACGAATAGCAAGTGGACTCGTCTCTGCGAATAACCGCGCTCGATCCTGATCCCCGGCGGCCCGATTCGGTCAGGGTGGAAATCGACGGGGCCAGGTTCGGGGCCATTTCCCGCGAGGTTGTCGAGGTTGAGAGCCTGACGCCGGGCCGGGTGATAGATGGTGAATTGCAGGAGCGGCTCGCAACGGCCGCCGATATGGAGTCGGCCTACCGGACCGTCCTTCGTGCGCTGGAAATCCGCTCCTACGCTCGAGGGGATCTCATCCGCCGGCTGCTCCGCAAGGGTCATCCCCGCCCGGCGGTAGAAGCCGCCACCGAGCGGGCGGCACGGCTGGGGTTGCTCGATGATGCGGCTTTTACCGCTACCTACGTGCAGACCCGCTCCGCCCGGGGGCGGGGCCCTTCCCGGCTGACCCGCGATCTCCTTTCCATGGGCGTAGAACGGAGCGTTATCAATCGGGCCATCGCAACCGAGTGGCCCGAAGGCACCGACCGGATGGCTGTGCCGCTGGCGCTGGCCCGGAAGCGGGCGGCGCAGCTCGGACCTCTCCCTCGGCAAACCAAGCGGCGCCGGGTGGTGGCCTATCTGGCAAGGCGTGGGTTCACGGGCCGGGATATATCGGAGCTGGTCGATAAGGTGATGTAGTCGGGAGTCAGGAGTCGGGAGTCGGGAGTCGGAGGTCGGCCTGGAATGTCCACGGCCGTGCCGCGGCGTTGTACCGCGAGCACCTGCCGGCTCCTGACTCCCGACTCCCGACTCACATATATTTCCCCCCATGCAATCCGGCACCATCCGCCGTCTGTTCCTCGACTTCTTTGTGGCCAAGGGGCACCGTGAGGTGCCCTCTTCGTCATTGGTCCCGGCCGACGATCCCACTCTCCTCTTTACCAACGCGGGCATGGTGCAGTTCAAGCGCACCTTCCTGGGACAGGAACAGCGCGACTATCTGCGCGCCACCAGCTGTCAGAAATGCGTCCGAGCCGGGGGGAAGCACAACGACCTGGAACAGGTAGGTCATACCAAGCGGCACCATACCTTTTTCGAGATGCTGGGGAACTTCTCGTTCGGTGATTACTTCAAGCGTGAGGCCATCACCTACGCGTGGGAGTTCGTCACCAGCCCATCCTATCTTGGCATTTCCCCCGATCGGCTCCGGATCACGGTGCACTACAGCGACACCGAGGCCCGAGCGCTCTGGCGGGAAATTTCCGGCCTGCCCGACCATCGGATCTACGGACTCGGCGACAAGGACAACTTCTGGCAGATGGGTGAGACCGGGCCCTGCGGGCCGTGTACCGAGATCTATGTGGATCTGGCGGGCAGGCGGGCAGGCGGACAGGCGGACGAATCCACTGAACCGGTCCAACCGACCGACCGCCCGTCCTCAGAGGTGATTGCCCAACACGACTTCGAGCGGCTGGCGGAGGAGGGCCGGTTCCTCGAGATCTGGAATCTCGTGTTCATGCAGTACGACCGGTCGGCCGACGGCACACTCACTCCGCTGCCCAAGCCTTCGGTCGATACCGGAGCCGGGCTCGAGCGTATCGCCGCGGTCATGCAGGGCGAGGACGACAACTTCCACACCGACATCTTTTTGCCCCTGATCGAACGGGTCGGTGAGCTGGTGGGGCGGTCGTACGATCGAAGTGCCGAGGATCGGGCGTCCTATCGGGTACTGGCTGACCATGCCCGTGCGGTCAGCTTCCTTCTGGCCGACGGGGTGTATCCCAGCAACGAAGGCCGTGGGTACGTGCTGCGGCGCATCCTCCGCCGGGCGGTGCGCCACGGCTGGCTGCTCGGAAGGCGTGAGCCGACACTGGCACCGCTCACCACCATCGTGGTTCGCGAGATGGGGGCCGTCTATCCTGAGCTTCGGGCCCGGGCCGACTACATCCACGAGGTTACCCAGACCGAGGAAAGCCGCTTCCTCGAGACCATCGACGGCGGTTTGCGGCGGCTGGATGAGATCTTCGCGTCCGGAGCCACCGCCATCTCCGGGTCGGAAGCGTTCAAGCTCTACGACACGTTCGGCTTTCCGATCGATCTGACCCAGATCATCGCGGGCGAGCGTGGGGTAGATGTCGATCTCAAAGGGTTCGAGCAGGCCCTGGATGAGCAGCGAAGGCGATCACGCGACGCCCGGGTGACCCCTGCAGGCGTGAGTGTCATTGCGGAGGTCGGTACCCCCGCCGTGCACGTGGCCAAGCCTGGGAAGTGGCGTGCCGTGAAGCGCGGCAAACAAAAGTTCGTCGGATACCAGAGAACCGAAGCCGACACGGACGTGCTGGCGTTCCGCCAGGAAGGGCCTCGGGTTGAGTTGGTGCTCCGGGAGAACCCGTTCTACCTCGAGTCCGGCGGCCAGGTAAGCGACATCGGCGCGGTCGCCGGTAAGGGCTGGTCGCTGGTTATCGATGATGTCCGTAAAGATCCCAAGGGAACCGTGGTGGCGGGAACGATGGGCGAGGAGTTCGAGCCCACGACTCTCCATGCCGCGGTCGATGCTCCCCGGCGCCACGATATCGAGCGTAACCATAGCGCCACGCATCTGGTGCATTACGTCCTTCGTAAGCGGTTGGGAACCCACGTGCGGCAGCAAGGGTCGCTGGTGCAGCCGGAGCGTCTCCGCTTCGATTTCTCGCACCATGGCCCCATCGAGCAGAGCCTACTGCACGACATCGAGGCCGAAGTGAATGACCTGATCCTGGCCAACCAACCGCTCGAGACCCGGCAGATGCCGTACCCCGACGCGCTCGCCCTCGGCGCCATGGCCTTCTTTTCGGAGAAGTACGGCAACGTAGTCAGGGTCGTGGAGATGGGTCCCTCGATCGAGCTCTGCGGCGGCACCCACGTGCGGAGCACGGGACAGATCGGGACATTCCGGTTCTCGAGCCAGACCGGGGTTGCCGCCGGCGTCCGTCGAATCGAGGCGGTCACCGGCAGCGGCGCGTTGCGTGCCGTGCGGGAGCTGGAGCGGCGGCTGGGGTCGGTGGCCGAGGCGCTGAAGGCACAGCCCGAGCATGTCGTCCGGCGAGTGGAACAGCTGGTGGAGGAGCGCCAGCGCCTGGAGGCTCGCCTGGCCCAGACGCTCCGTAGCGGGGCCGGCCCGGCGGTCCGGGGCGATGTGTCGAGCGTCAACGGCGTCGAGCTCACGGTGGCGGATACTTCCACCGAAGACAAGGCCGAGCTCGGTCGCATCGCCGATCAGTTCCGCGAGGGCCGGCGAAACGCCGTGCTCGTCCTCTTCAGCAGCGCTGGCCGGGGCTCCATCCATGTGAGCCTCACCGATGACCTGGTAACTACCGGCCGTAAAGCGGGCGATCTGGTAAGCCGCATCGCGGCGGTGAGTGGCGGGAAGGGGGGAGGCCGGCCCCATTTTGCCTCCGCCGGGACCGGCGATCCGGAGCGGCTGGCGGCCACACGAGCCGCCATACCCGAGCTGGTAACCATGTGGCTCAGTGGCCTGGCAACTGCGGAAGCGCCCGGCGCGTGACACTGATCGCCGAATGGCTGGAGCGACACACGAATCAGGCGCCGCCCGCGCTGCGTGCCCGGGTCACCTTCTACGCACTCCACGCGGCTGGACCTTCGCTTCCCCTCATCCTGGCCTCGGCTGGGCAAACTGCCTTGCAAGAAGTGCTCGAGCATTCCGGTGACCGGTCCGCGGCTCTCGATCTCCTGGCCGCCGACGCGTTGATCACGCTGGCGTTATTGGCCCAGGCCGAGTCCAGTCCTGACCGAATGGAGGAGTTAGCGACCTCGGTGCTGCAGACCTCTCGGTCCGGCGCGTGATCGATCTGCATTCTCACCTCCTGCCGGCCGTGGACGACGGATCACGGTCGGTGGAGCAATCACTCCGAGTGTTGGATGAGATGGCGCGTCAGGGCGTGACCGACGTCTGCTTGACACCCCACATCCATGCGGGGCGGGCGGAGGCCGGTCCTCCCTCGGCCCACCAGCGAGCATTCGAGGCTCTCAGCGCCGACGCCCCGCCGGTCCCGCGCCTCCATCGAGGCGCCGAGGTGATGCTGGACCGGCCGCTCACTCGTCCGGTTGCGCTGGCACGTAACGTTACCTTGGCGGGCTCCAGCTATATCCTGGTCGAATTTCCCCGGCTCGTCGCCTACGACACCGTGACCAACGCGTTGACCCAGGTCGCGGAGCTGGGGCTCATCCCGGTCCTGGCTCATCCGGAGCGATACAGCAGCTGCTCGCCCGAGGCGGTGCGGCACTGGCGGTCGCTGGGCGCGAAGATGCAAGTCGACGCGACTACTTTGCTGGCCTCACAGGCCCGGGGCCAGCGGGCGCGGCAGCTCGTCTCGGAGGGGCTGGCGGATCTTCTGGCAGGGGACAACCACGGCGATGAACGGACCGTCGCGGCGGGGGCCCGATTTCTCGTGGCGCAGGATGGCGGCGAGCAGGCGGAGCTTTTGGTCACCAGGAATCCGGCCGCCATTCTAAAGGATGCTCCCACATCGCCGGTGCCGCCGCTGCGGATTCGGGAGAGCTGGATGAGCCGGATCAAGCAGTTTCTCGAGGGGGGCAATTGAGCACGTCCCCTATCGAGCAAGGTCTGGATGAGCTGGCGCGAGTGGTCCAGGCCAGCAAGGCGCTGAGCGACCAGGTCGCCCGTCTGGCTCGCCGTTATCTCGAGGTGCTGCGCAAGGGCGGCACACTGTACTTCTGCGGCAATGGGGGAAGCGCCGCCGATGCGCAGCACCTCGCGGCCGAGTATGTGGTTCGCTATTCGGCCAACCGGCGGCCTCTCGCCGCGATCGCTCTTACCACCGACAGTTCCATTCTGACGGCGGGAGGGAACGACCTGGGATTCGACCAGGTCTTTGCGCGACAGGTCGAGGCCCTCTGTCACAGCAATGATTTGTTGATCCTGCACAGCACCAGCGGGCAGAGCCCGAATCTGCTGGCCGCCGCTCGCACCGCCCGCCAGGCAGGAGTGCCCGCCATAGCATTTCTCGGCAAGGGCGGTGGCGCTCTGGCTGGCCTGGTCGAGGAAGCAGTGATCGTTCCATCCAGCACAACCAGCCAGGTGCAGCTGATTCACATGGCTCTCCAACACCTGATTGTGGAGTGGGTGGAACGCGAGCTCGTGGCTCAATGATTGACCTCAGTGGACAGACCGCTCTGGTCACTGGCGGCAGCCGGGGGATCGGCCGGGCCGCGGCGCTCCTGCTGGCCCGGGCCGGAGCGGATGTGGCGCTGAGCTACCATACCCGCAAGGCGGAAGGGGAAGAGGTGGCCGACGAGATTCGGTCACTCGGCCGGCGGGCGTACGCGGCGGGGGGAGATTTGAGCCGGCCCGAGATGGTCCAGCGTATCATGGCTGAAGTGGAGCGGGAGTTTGGCGGTCTCGACATCTTCGTCGCCAACGCCGGGATCTGGCCCGCTGATGAAGTGACTCTCGCCTCCCTGCCGGTGGAACGGTGGCGCCGTACACTCGAGGCGAATCTCGACTCCGTCTTTCTGTCGACCCAGGCTGCCCTGCGGCTCCTCAGGCCCACCGGCCGTGTGGTCATCGTGTCCAGCACCGCCGGCCAACGAGGGGAAGCCTTCCACGCCGACTACGCCGCCACCAAAGGCGCGCTGATCTCTCTTACCAAGTCCCTGGCGATCGAGTGTGCTCCCGACATCGTGGTCAACTGCGTCGCGCCTGGTTGGGTCGATACCGAGATGAGCTGGCCGGCCTTCGGCGAGACCAATCGCGACCGCATCACCAAAACCATCCCCCTCGAGCGGATCGCCAGCGCCGAGGACATTGCCGGGCCGATTCTTTTCCTGTGCAGTCCGCTCGCGCGGCACATCACCGGCGAGGTGCTGAATGTCAACGGGGGGAGCGTTTTATGCGGGTAAGGACAAAGCGTGAGCGGTTAGAGGTAAGCGGGGGACTCCGAGCGCTTGCCGCTTACCGCTTACCGCTTGCCGCTTACGCTTTTCATTCACAATGATCCACCTTCTCTTCACCGGTGGCACCATCTCGATGCATCACGATCAGGCTGCCGGCGGAAACGTTCCCGCTCACGGAGGCGAGGCGTTGGTGGAGTTCACGCCGGGGCTGGATGCAAGAGGTCCGTACCGGATCGAGAACTGGTCCATGGTTCCGGCGTGTCATCTCGGACCGGAACGGCTGTGGGCCCTTCGGGAACGGGTCCGCCAGGTCGCGGAATCCGGCGAGGTGAACGGCATCGTCATTACCCATGGGACCGATACCATCGAAGAAACCGGGTACCTCCTCGATCGTACCCTAGAGACGAAAGTGCCGGTCGCGATCACCGGGGCCATGCGCACCGCGAGCGATACCGATTGGGACGGCCCCGGCAACCTCCTCGATGCAGCTTCAGTGGCCTCCGATGCTGGTAGTCGGGGCCGGGGTGTGATGGTGGTGTTTGGCGGCCAGGTGTTCGAAGGCCGGATGGCGGTCAAGTTTCACGCTACCGCTCCCGATGCCTTCGCCGCGCCGCACTCCGGTCCGATCGGGCGGGTCGAAGAGGGACGGGTGGTATACAATGGCGGGCGGGTGCCCTCGCGGCGGGTTCCTGGAAACTCTCCGGCTGGCGGAGCCGTGGAGCGGTCTCACCTGAAGCCCAGCAGGCTCTCAGCGGAGGTTGCACTGGTCCCGATGATTGTCGGAGATGACGGCCGGATGCTCGATCTTGCCCGTCCCACCAACGATGGGGTCGTCATCGTGGCATTCGGCAGCGGGAACGTGCCGCCGGGAGCCGTGCCGGCCATCGGCCGCTGGATCGAAGCAGGCAAGCCGGTGGTCATTGCCTCCCGGTGTCCAACCGGGATGGTAACGCCACTCTACGCGTTTGAAGGTGGGGGCAGCCGCCTGGTTGCCATGGGGGCTATTCCCGCCGGTCCCCGGAGTCCTTCGCATGCCCGCATGGAGCTGATGATCGCCCTTTCCGCCGGCGTCGCATACGGGAGCTGAGGTGAGCTTCCCGGCCACCCTCGAGATTCCAGAGGCGATTCTGGATATCGCCCGTACGCTCGAGAGTGCCGGGTTCGAGGCGTGGTGCGTCGGCGGTACGCTCAGAGACATCCTGTTGGGCCTTCCCCAGTCCGATTACGACATCGCGACGACCGCCACGCCCGATCAGGTTCAGGCGCTGTTCCCCCGGACAATCGGAGTCGGGATCAAATACGGCACCGTGGGCGTGCTCGACCGACAACGGGAGCTGCACGAAGTCACCACCTTCCGCCGGGACGTGACCACCGATGGACGGCATGCTGTTGTCGCCTACGGCGTATCCCTGGACGATGACCTGGCCCGCCGCGATTTCACCATCAACGCCATCGCTTACCACCCGATTCGACGCGAGTGGCGCGACCCCTTCGGCGGAGCGCTGGATCTCGAGCAGCGCCTCGTGCGGGCGGTGGGAGACCCCTCCGAGCGATTTCGGGAAGACTACCTCCGTATTCTGCGCGCGATCCGGTTCGCCGCGCGATTCAACTTCAGCATCCACCCGGAGACCTGGGAGGCTGCTCGTACCGCCGCCCCGGGGCTGGCCCGGCTCTCCGCCGAGCGGGTGCGGGACGAATGGTTCAAGAGCCTCCGGACGGCGCAGTCGCTCGAGCGGCTGGTGTCGCTTTGGACCGATGTGGGCGCGGCCGCGCTGTGGCTGCCGGAGCTTCGTAGCTTCCAGGGCCTGGCCTTGCCAACCGGTTCGGCTCCCTCAGAGCGGGATCCCATTCTACTGACCGCGCTGCTCTGTTCCCGTCCTGCGGCCGCCCTGCGGCGCCTCCGGGCATCCAATGCCGAGATCGAACGAGCGACCGGTATCGAACGCGGGCCGGCCTCGCCAGCTGGTTCAGACGAGCGCTCTGTGCGCCGCTGGCTGGCCAGCACCGGTGCGGCGGCGGATGATCTCATGCGCTTGTGGCAGCTCCAGCATGGCGGTGAGCCTCCCTGGAGTCCCCTGACCCAGGAGATACGCCGCCGGGGAGACGCCCTCACCCGTTCGGAGCTCGCGGTCAGCGGTACCGAGATCGAGGCACTCGGGGTGAGCGGGCCCGCCATTGGACAGATCCTGGCCCATTTACTGGAGCGGGTGCTGGACGACCCGACCCTCAACAGTCGAGATGCTCTCCTGGCTCTAGCTCGCACGATGACATGAGCCCTTTCGGCTATGCCGTCGCGGCGGCGCTCGGCAACGTGGTCGGCGCGCTGGCGGTGGTGCGTCACCTCCAGCGCGGCCTCCGGCTGATCGATGGGTGTCTGGCATTCGGCGCCGGGTTCATGCTTGCGGTGACGGTGCTCGGCGTGCTTCCGGAGGTGCTGGATGGATCCCCCGCGGCGCCGCTCTGCGTCCTGGCGGGGTACTTTGCGGTGCACCTGGCCCAGCATGTGTTCACCCCCCATTTCCATTTCGGGGAGGAGACTCACAAGCTGAGCTCGTCCGCCGGGCAAACGGCAGTGCTGGGTCTGATGCTCCATACCTTCTTCGACGGCGTGGCGATCGCCAGCGGGTTCCTGGTATCGGGCCGACTCGGCGTGCTGCTCTTTCTGGCCGTGTTGCTGCACAAACTGCCGGAGGGGGTCACGATCGCCAGCGTGCTGGTGGCGGGAGGTCAGAGCCGGGCCCGGGCAGTCGGAGGTGCCGTCGCCATTGGCGGGGCCACCCTGCTGGGCTTCGTCTTGACGGAACAGGTGGCCTCTCTCTCCCGGTACGGTCTTGCACTCTCGGCTGGGGTAACGCTCTACGTGGCGGCATCGAACCTGGTTCCCGAGTTCCAGGCCAAACGGGGCTGGCTTACGCCTCTGGCGTTCTTCGGTGGCGCGGTGGGATTCTTTGTAACGGAGCGACTACTGGATACCTGGCTGAGATAACCGGGCGAGAGCCATCATGCCGCGCAAAGCTTCCGCTGCAAAGCAGAAATCTCTATTCACCTCGGGACGCGAGACCCGTCCCCTGGCCGCGCGTATGCGCCCCGTGTCCCTGGACGAGTTCGTGGGCCAGGAGCACCTGCTGGGTCCCGGGAAACCGCTTCGCGATGCCATCGAGCGCGGTACTCCAGGATCGATGATTTTCTGGGGTCCTCCCGGCAGCGGGAAGACCACACTGGCCCACCTGATCGCCAGCTCCACCGACCGGGTATTCGTCCCGTTCAGTGCCGTCACCGAAGGTGTGCCGCGCATCCGCCAGATCGTAGGCGAGGCCCGGGAACGGCTCGAGAGCGGTGGCGCCCAGACCATTCTATTCATCGATGAGATCCACCGGCTGAACAAGGCTCAGCAAGACAGCCTACTGCCCCCGGCCGAGGACGGAACCATCACCCTGGTCGGCGCGACGACGGAAAATCCCAGCTTCGAGGTCATCGGGGCGCTCCTCTCCCGCACCCGGGTTTTCGTGCTCCAGCCCCTCACGCCGCACGACATCGAGCGGCTCTTACGGCGGGCGCTCGAGGATGCCGATCGGGGCTTGGGTGGCTCGGAGCTCCAGGTCGACGCCGATGCGCTGAGCCTGATGGCGAACGAGGCTGATGGGGATGCCCGGCGGGCCCTGACGGTGCTGGAGGCCGCCGCGGCCCACGTGGGGGAGAAGGGTCAAGTGACGGTCGAGGTGGCCCGTGAGGCCATGCAGAAGCGGTTCGCCCGATATGATAAGGCCGGGGAGGAGCACTTCAATCTGCTCTCGGCCTATCACAAGTCGCTGAGGGGAAGCGATCCTCAAGGGGCGCTGTATTGGATGGCCCGCATGCTCGACGGCGGCGAAGACCCAATGACCCTGTTCCGCCGCGCGATCGCCATGGCGGCGGAGGATATCGGGGTGGCCGATCCGAACGCGCTCATCATGGCGGTCGCTGCCCGCGACGCCTTTCATATGCTGGGACCGCCCGAGGGCTACCTCCCTCTCGCGGAGATGACGATTTACCTCGCCACCGCGCCCAAATCGAACAGCGCCAAAGCCGCATTGGGTGCCGCGATGGAGGCGGCGCGCGACACCCCTGCCGCTCCGGTCCCCCTCCACATCCGGAACGCGCCCACGCCGCTGATGAAAGAGCTGGGGTACCACCGCGGGTATCGCTACGCGCACGACTCGCCCGACGCCTACCTCCCACAGGAGTACCTGCCGGATGAGCTGCGCGGCTCGACCTTCTACACGCCTGGTGGCTTTGGACACGAGAAGAAGATCGCGGAGCGGCTGGAATGGTGGGCCAAACTAAAGGCCGGGGAAGAACTGCGTGAGCGGGACGATCTAGAACGTGAGCGGGAAAAGAAGAGCCTCAATCAAGATACTCAGACCTGAGTCGGCTCGCGTCCGGGTCTGCCTTTTCGCTTACGCTTTGGTTTCCCCGCTCACGTCTTTCCGGCCTTTGTGACCCCGCGCACTGCCCGTCAGCAGGGTAGCGCCCATCGTCGAACCGTGAGGTGCTATTATTGGACCCAACGGCCGTGAGCATGGAATGAGACCCGGCGCAGCCTCATGGCTGGTAATCCCGGTACTCCTGGGCACGGCGTGCAGCGCCCTGGGAATCAACTTCCAGGAGCCGGATATACGGCTCGACCACGCGGTTGTCCGAGGCATCGGCCTGGCGGGTGGCAACCTGGATCTGGTGGTCAAGGTAGCCAACCCTAACAATTTCACGCTCGAGGGTACCAGGCTTCAGCTCGGCGTGGATGTGGAGGGCTCACATCTGGGTGATGTCAGCTATGACGACGATTTTGCGGTTCAGGAGAACGGTGAGACGACACTGACACTGCCGCTCAGCTTCAACTGGTCGGGAGTGGGCAGCGCAATCCGCGCTGCGCTGAATTACGGCGAGCTGCCCTACAAGATGAAAGGACAAGCGACGCTCAAGCTGCCAGGCGGACTCAGTAAAGTCGTCTCCTTCACTCATGAGGGGCGGGCCCCGCTCACTCGCGCCGGCGGTAACATCGCCATTCCCGGCGCCAGCCAATAACTCAAACAAGGAAGGTCCTCCTATCAGACCACTGATCCCGGTCCGCGACCCCACCGAACGCGTTGTGCTGGTGGCAGCACCACGCAAAGGCTCGCCCGACTCGCGGCATGTCGACGAACATCTGGAAGAATTGACCCGGCTGGTGGACACCGCCGGGGCCGAAGTAGTGGGCCGGATCTCGCAGCACATCTCCGCGCCCAATCCCCGCACACTCATCGGTGAAGGCAAGGTGGAAGAGGTCGCGGCCGAAGTGGTCGCGGCGGATGCCTCGCTCGTCATCTTCGACGAAGAGCTCTCCCCGGTCCAGGGAGCCAATCTGGAGCGCGACCTCAAGGTCCGGGTGATGGATCGCGCCGAAGTCATCCTCGACATCTTCTCGACGCGGGCCCGAAGTCACGAAGCCAAGCTTCAAGTCGAGCTGGCCCAGCTGGAGTATCTGTTGCCCCGCTTGCGGCGCATGTGGACCCACCTCTCGCGTATCCGGGGCGGCATTGGGCTCAGAGGCCCCGGCGAAACCCAGCTCGAGACCGACCGCCGAATCATCCGGCGGAAGATCCAGGGCCTCAAGGGCAAGCTGAAGGACGTGGAAAAACACCGGGAAAACCTTCGAGCCGGCCGGGACCCGATGCTGAGCGTGGCACTGGTAGGCTACACCAATGCCGGTAAGTCCAGCATCCTCCGCGGACTGTCCGCCCAGCACGAGATCGTGGTGGAGGACCGGCTCTTCTCCACCATCGACACGCTAACGCGTGAGGTGGAGCTCGGAGAGGGCCAGCGCGCGCGCGTCACTGACACGGTCGGGTTCATCCGCAAGTTGCCCCACCACCTCGTCGCCAGCTTTCGGGCCACCCTGGAGGAAGCACGCTCCGCCGACGCCTTGCTGCACGTGATCGATGCGAGCCATCCCGATTGGGAAGGACAGCTCACGGTGGTGGAAAAGGTGCTCGCCGAGCTGGGGCTGGCCGATCGGCCGATCATTCTGGTCTTTAATAAGATCGATGCAGTCCCCGATGCCCTCGGGTTTACCCGGAGAGTTCGGGAGCTGCACCCGGCTGGTGTCATCACCAGCACGATGCGCACCGACGGGCTGGCTCAGCTCAAGAGCCGGCTGCGTGAGCTAGAGCGCGCGGGCCGGATGTCAGTCCGGGTGCGGGTACCGCTCACCGACGGAGGGCGCCTGGCAGAGCTGTATCGCGAAGGCGAGGTGCTGAGCCGGCAGGAAAATGGGGAGTCGTACGAGCTGGTGGTTCGCCTGGAGCCCTGGCTCGTGGAGCGGCTCCGGGTGGCAGGTCTCGATGTGGTGGACCTGGCGACGGAGCGGATGCGGTTGAGAAGGGCGAGTGGGTAGGCGGGTAGGCGGTAGGCGGGTAAGCGGGTAAGCGGGTAGGTTGGAGGATGAGGGGGCCTGAAGCTGGCGTTAAGCTTCGGCCCCCTCGCTGCGCTCAGGGTGACAACTCTTTCAGACGACTTACCTGCTTACTCGCTTACCCGCCTACCCGCTTACCCGCTTACTGCTACCGTCCCCCGCTGAGAATTTGCTCCAGAATCAGCCATCGATTCATCCCGGCGAACTTCTGGTGCATCTTGGTCGACGGTGGGATCCCGGTCTGCTCGTCTTCCTCGATCTGGAGGTCGGCCAGGGCGTCGATGCCGCTCTTGAGGAACTTCCGCAGGCCCTTCTCCAGTGCCATGCCGGCCGTCCGGAAGTTGAACAGAGTCGAGAACTGGAGGATGAAGCCCAAATCGGCGAGCTGCTGGTTGGTAATCAGCGTCCCCGCCTTCTTCGCCTTCCCGAAGTACAGGGATGGCGACAGGTTGAACCCCAGCATCTGGTCCGGATAGTACTTACGCACGCCTTCGGCGAACTCGTGCGGTTGTTCCAGCTCGGTATTGTTGAACTCGGGCCAGATCACATCCACGCCCAGCTCCGCTGCCTCCCAGGCATCTTCCACGGCCATCTTCACACCGCCCGGCTCCCGGTCCGGTAACGCCCCGTCAATGGAATCAGTCCTCGCGATAATGACGACATCCACGCCGGTGGCCTGAGAAGCGGCCTTGATCGCCTTGAGCTTGGCCAGCCAATCCTTCCGCGGGACCAGGACCTTGTTTCGCTTCTGCTTGCCGACGTTAACGATGTGACCGCAGGTTCGGTTGGCCGGGTCCTGATTTTCCAGGTGCACGCCGCCGGCGCGGGCCCGGATCAGCTCCACCGCCAGAGTGAAGGTCTGGGTAGGGCCCCCGAAGCCTGCCTCCATGTCGACGAACGCTGGAGGAACCTCGAGCACTTCCTTGCCGTCCGTCTCGTAAAAATGGGTATTGCGGGCGCCCTCGATCCCCATCCACATCTCGTGCACCAGCCGGACCATGTCGTGAGAGGCGTAGACGCCGATATCGGGGAACATGCTCTTCGTGGCCGCGAGCTGCCACCCACTGCCGTAGAGGGTCTTGAAGCCCAGCCGGGTCATGATGGCCGAGGTAAAGGCGTCGTACGCGCCCGCGGTGTGGAGAAAAGTCTTCCGGTCGCGAGCCTCCTGGAGCAGCCGGCGCAGCTTGTCGGCCGGTTGCTCGGTCTCAGGGGGCGCAAATAGCTTTTGGAGCGACTCGGCGGGATAAACCGCGTGAGCGGAAACGGGACGGGCGGCAGTGGCCATCAGTTGGTTCTCCTCGGGGTCGAGGCTAGGAGAGCTTGTGAAACTATTCACATGATAACGGGCGGTCCCACATCGCGCCAGAGCGCAGGTCCCTGCGTGCCTGGGGAATTCCGGAAGCCAGCGCAACCGGTATGCCGCTGGAGACCCTGGAAAAGAGCGGTCCAACCCCGCTTTCCCGCGGACTCTGCCGCACGAGGTGTGGAGTCGATGCCGCGATGGAAATCCGGACGATATGCCCCTGACCAGCCTGCTGCTATAATTCCCGGCCAACGTGGAGACCCCAGGGATGTTCATCACCAAGCCCTTCGTCACCGACCGGCGTATCCGCTTTGCGCTGGTCGGTTGCGGGCGCATCTCCACCAATCACTTCGACGCCATCGAGAAGCACGCGGACCGGGCCGAGCTGGTCGGGGTCTGCGACGTGGATTCCGCCGCGCTGGCGAAGGCGGTTGAACGTACCGGTGCGCCGGGGTTTCGCACCCTCGACGCGCTGCTCGCCGGCACCGACGCGGATGTGGTGATTCTGGCGACGCCCAGCGGGCTGCATGCGGATCAAGCGGTCCAGGTGGCCGAGGCCGGCCGGCATGTGATGACCGAAAAGCCCATGGCCACATTGTGGCAAGACGGCAAGCGTATGGTCCACGCGTGCGATCTCGCGGGCGTCCATCTATTCGTGGTCAAGCAGAATCGCCGCAACGCCACGCTCCAGCTGCTCAAGCGCGCGGTCGAAAAGGGCCGGTTTGGCCGGATCTACATGGTTACCATCAATGTCTTCTGGAGTCGCCCGCAGTCCTACTACGACAGCGCTCCGTGGCGGGGGACCTGGGAGTTTGATGGTGGTGCCTTCATGAATCAGGCGAGCCACTACGTCGACCTGCTCGATTGGCTCATCGGACCGGTGGAAAGCGTCCAGGCGTATACCGCCACCCTGGAGCGGAACATTCAGGTCGAGGACACCGGCGTCGTCAGCATTCGCTGGCGGACGGGTGCCCTCGGCTCGATGAACGTCACCATGCTGACGTACCCCAAGAACCTGGAAGGATCGATTACGGTTATCGGCGAGAAGGGGACGGCGCGGGTCGGCGGTGTCGCGGTGAACCGGATCGATCATTGGGATTTCGCCGACTCCGATCCGGATGATGAAACTATCGAGCAGGCGAGCTATCAGACCACATCGGTCTATGGATTCGGACACCCGCTGTACTACGACAACGTCATCAAGTCGCTTCGGGGAGAGGCCCTGCCCGACACCGACGGCCGGGAAGGGCTGCACTCGCTCGAGATTCTGATCGCGACCTATCTGTCCGCGCGCGATGGGCGCCGGGTAGCGTTGCCGCTGGAGTACTAGCGTATGAGCGGGGACTCCCGCCCGCGCCGTGCCTAACCTCCTGGTCACGGGCGGCGCCGGATTCATCGGAGCAAACTTCGTTCATTACTGGCTGGCGCGGCACCCGGGGGACAACCTCGTGGTCCTCGACGCGCTTACCTACGCCGGCAATCCCGCCAACATCGAGTCCGCGTTGCCGAACCCCCGGTTTACTTTCGTCCGGGGAGACATTGCGACACCCGGCCTGGCGGCCGCACTCCTCCGCGATCATCGAATCAACGCGCTGGTCCACTTTGCGGCCGAGTCCCATGTGGACCGGTCTATCGCCGGGCCCGATCCGTTCCTGGAAACCAACGTGTTGGGAACCCATGTCCTGCTGAAAGCCGCTCGCCAGGTCTGGCTGGACGAGGGAGGCGGTGGTGGCGAGGCGGTCCGTTTCCACCACATATCCACGGATGAGGTGTACGGATCGCTGGGGCCGGACGATCCTCCATCCACGGAGGAGAGTCCCTACCGGCCCAACTCACCTTACGCTGCAAGCAAGGCGGCCAGCGACCATCTGGCTCGGGCTTATCACCGCACCTACGGCCTGCCGGTCACTATTACGAACTGCTCGAACAACTACGGGCGGTTTCAGTTTCCCGAAAAGCTCATTCCGTTGATGCTGGTGCAAGCGCTGAAGGGAGGACCGCTGCCGGTCTATGGCGATGGTCTGCACGTGCGCGACTGGCTGCACGTGGAAGACCATTGTGTCGCGCTGGAACGCGTTTTGGCGCAGGGCCGGATGGGAGAGACCTATAACATCGGGGGAGGAAATCAGTGGACCAACATCGATGTCGTCCGGTTACTCGCCGGCCTGCTCGATCAGGCATTTGCCGTCGATCGCGGGCTGGCCCGCCGGTTTCCCCGGTGTCCGGCATCGCGGGGGGTTCCCACTGCATCGTTGATTACCCATGGGCCTGACCGTCCCGGCCACGACCGCCGTTATGCGGTGTGTAGCCGGAAAGCGGAGAGCGATTTGGGATTCCGGCCGGCTCACCGCTTCGAGATCGGACTCCGAGAAATGGTTGCCTGGTATCTGGACCACGAAGAGTGGTGGCGTCCCGTCGTGTCCTTCTGACCCGTTGCTGGACGGTTTGAGACCTCGGACCTTGCTTTCAGACAGAAGTGCGCCTAATCATGGTTGGCTGTAGAGTTGCGGCTGACTTGATTTTAGCTATGTTCGCCCTCGTCACGAGAGCGTGGCGCACGACTTGCTTCTGTCGGGCGAATCTTGAGCCCTAAGTTGTGGCTCAACATGGCTCTGCTTGACCCGGTGGGACAAACTGTAGTGGATTGGGAGACCCCCTTGAGCTTCGATCCATGTCCGCGGTAGGCCAGCCCTCACTCGAGCCCCGCTTCCAGAGCTCGCCCGCAACAAAAGAGGCCGGTGTCAGCCCCGCCGCGCCCCCGCTGGATCCCAGCCCCATCAAATCCGCTCTCGAGCGGCTTGCCCTTACCCAGCGAGCGCCCCAGATCATGCGCCGGCACTTGGTGCGGACTGGTGTTCGCGTCTCGGTGCTTCTGGCGGGAGACACGCTGGCGCTGCTTCTGCTACGCGTCACTCTGCGTGGAGTCAGGGATCTGGGTTGGTTCGGAGCGGGCGTCAGCTCACTCGTGAACCGCATCATTCCCCAGGGCGCATTGCCGTTGATCCAACTTCTTCCAGCGGTGCTTCTCGGCCTGATTGCGCTGGACACCTATGGCGCCAGCGATCGGCGGCGTGACAACGGCCGCCTGGTGGCCGGAGCCACTCTCGGTCTGGCCCTGCCGTTCTGGGGCCACCTCTGGAACCATTTCTCGCCTTTGGCACTCCCCGGATTCATTCTCCTGGCCGGTTTGATCGGCATGACGCTGATCACCGAGCGCAATCTGATCGATCACGCGGTGCGGAAGCTCTGGCCCATCGGGCCCGGCGCCGCGCGAGCGCTGCTGATCGGCCGGCCGGAGTACACCCGGCGAGCGCTCGAGCATCCGGCGCTCTCCGATGCCCGCGAATTTGCGTTCGGCGGCATTCTGGATCCCGAAGAATTCGGAGTCCAGGCAGAGCAGGGGGGCTTCAGTCGCCTCTGTCAGACGCTCAAGCGCTATCGCGCCGATACCCTCGTTTTGAGTGGTCCCCTGGATGACAAGGCCCTTGCCCTGGTGATTGACGCCGCCGGGGCCGCCGGGTGCCAGCTCTTTGCCATTCCCCGCGCCTTTGCCCTTGGGGGAGTGGAATCGCAGACGGTGTGGCGGCGCGGGGCTCCTCTGGTGGCACTCAACCGTCCGGCCCTGCGCGGCCGGCAGCTGTTGGTAAAGCGGACGCTGGACGTGGTCGTCTCCGGGCTAGGCATGGTCCTGCTCAGCCCGCTCTTCATACTCATTGCCGTGGCCGTATACATCTCGTCTCCCGGACCCATTTTGTTCTGGCAAACCAGAGTGGGACTCGGTGGCAAGGCATTCAGGATTTTGAAATTCCGCAGCATGGTGCATGACGCGGAGGCGCGTCTGGACGACCTGACCCCCAGGAGTCTGTATAGCGACGGCAGGCTTTTCAAAGTAAAGAACGATCCCCGGGTCACTCGGGTGGGGACCTTCCTCCGGCGCTCCAGCCTGGACGAGCTGCCCCAGCTTTGGAATGCGTTTGTCGGCAACATGTCCCTGGTAGGGCCGCGGCCGCCGCTGCCCGGCGAAGTCGATCTCTACGAGGAGCATCACTATACCAGATTCGATGTGAAGCCGGGGATCACCGGCCCCTGGCAGGTCAACGGGCGCAACACGATCACCGATTTTGAGGAGGTGATCCGCCTCGAGACGGACTACATCCGGGAGTGGACCCTCTGGAAGGATCTGGGCATCCTGCTCCGAACGTTGCCGGCGGTTTTCAGGATGCAGGGGGCCCATTAACTCGCCGAGCCCCCTTCAGTCCTGCGTCAACTCCTCGCGAAATCGCTGGTAGCTGGACCGTACCACTCCCTCGAACTCCCGGCGAAATCGCTCTATCCCGAAGCGCGCGGCATTCTCCCGGCAAACGGCCGGTGAGATGTGTTCCTGTTGGGCCTCAAACCGCTCCACGGCGCTTTGAACGGCGGCGACGGTCTGCTCGGCGAAAAAGACCCCGGTCGGCTGTGGTTGCTCCAGCCCCCGGATGGTTTCGAGCGAACCTCCCTTGCCAAAGGCGATCACCGGAGTACCGCACGCCTGAGCTTCCAAGGGAGCGATGCCGAAATCCTCTTCGGCGGCGAATACGAATGCTCGCGCGCGCTGCAACTGGTCCCGCAGCACCGGTAGCGGTTGGGCTCCCATCAGAGTCACGTTGCCACCGGCCTTGGAGCGGATCCGCCGCATCTCCGGGCCCTCCCCGATGACCACCAGGGTCCGGTCCGGCATGCCGGTGAACGCCTCCACCAGCAGATCGATGCGCTTATAGGGAACTAGTCGGGACGCAGTGACGTAAAAGCTCTCCCGACTCGGACCAGGCGTGAACCCACAGACATCGACCGGCGGATAGATGACGGTGGCCTCCCGCCGGTAGACTTTCCGAATCCGCCGCGCCACAAAGCCGGAGATGGCGATGAACTCGTCGACTCCGTCGCCGGTGCGAGCGTCCCAGTTTCGCATATAGTGGAGCAGCCACCGGGCAATCATCGACCGGAGGCCACGGTCCAGACCGGTCTCTCGAAGGTACTGGTGCTGAAGATCCCAAGCATACCGCATAGGGGAGTAACACATGCAGATGTGTAGCTGATCCGGCCCGGTCAGGACACCCTTGGCGACAGCGTAGGAGCTCGAGATGACCAGATCATAGGCCGATAAATCGAACTGTTCGATGGCCAACGGCATCAGAGGCAGGTAGCTGCGATAGTGCTTTCGGACTCCTGGCATTCGCTGCAAAAACGAAGTCTGTACCGGCCGGCCCCCCAGGAATGCTCGCTCCTCCCGCGGCAGGAAATCGATGAGGCTGTACAGATCGGAATCGGGGTAGACCTCCAGCATCTGCTCCAATACCCGTTCGGCGCCGGCATAGGTCACCAGCCAGTCGTGGACAATGGCGATCTTCATGCGGCGAGGACCCGTCCCAGAATGTTCAACGTTGCTTCCGCGGTACGTTCCCAGGTGAAGCCCCGTGCCCGCTCGAGTCCGCGGCAGCGAAGTGTCTCGCGAAGCTTGGCATCCTCTAGCACCTTCACCATGGCTCCGGCGATGCTATTGGTGTCGTGTGGATCGCAATAGAGCGCTGCATTACCGCAGACTTCGGGCAGCGAGGCCGCGTGTGATACGATAGTGGGAACGCCGCAGGCCATCGCCTCAAGAGGTGGCAATCCGAAACCCTCGTACAGCGAGGGCAGCACCAGCGCTTCGGCCTGAGCGACGTAGCGTTTCAGCATGTCCTGGGGTACGGTGCCCAGGAGCTGAACCCGGGAGCCGAGGTCGTTGGCTGCCGTCTGTACTTCGTCATCCGGAGTCAGAAGGCCTTCCTTCTTCCCCAGGATCAGCAGGTCGCAGGAAATGCGCGACTGAAGTCCGCTGAAGGCCTGAAGCAGCCGGCCGAGATTTTTATGCGGTTTCACGTTGCCGACGTAAAGCAGATAAGGCTTATCGTGCGGCCGGGGTGACTGCTCCACCTGGAACCAGGAGCGGTCGACGCCGAGGGGCACTACGTCAGGCTGAGTCCTGGCAACGCCGGTCAGGCGCTCGAGCTCACCGCGGGTAAACTCGGAGGGGGCGATGATAGCATCGGCCCCCCGGCTGACGCGGCGGAACATGAAACGGGCGTAGGCCTGCCGATGGACACCCGGAAAGAGATCCGGGAGGGCAAGGGGCGCCAGATCGTGAACGGTCACCGCGAGCCGCCCGCGCCAGCCGACCGGAATGTTGTAGTGTGGCGACCAGAAGAGATCGGCTTGCCACGGCACCGCCGCGAGAATGGCTATCTGCTCTCGCAGAGAGTAAATCGGCGCGTCGACGTTGATAATGCGCACGTTCGGGACATCGGTCCAATCCAGACTCTTGAGCGTGCTTGCGGGACCCAGAAGGACAAACCGGTATTGATGGCGCCCGGCAACCACTCGCGGCAGCAGTTGCGTGAGGTAGGTTCCGATCCCGGACGCGCCGATCATCCTGGCGTCGATGGCGATGGTTTCGCTTTCCCCTGATCCCGAGCGGGCGTCAGTCGGCATTGATATAGCGAGCGACGATAGCGGCGGTCCGATGCCATTCGGGCAGGAGTCCCGGCTCCGGCGGTACTCCTCGGGGCAAGGTTATCGATCGAGAGAGTCCCTCGCGCAATCCATCGAACGTGGGGCTGATATAAAGCACCTGGTTTCCGCCGGCCTCACGGATCTCCGGAATGTCGCTGGCTATCACCCTGGCTCCGCAGGCTCGTGCCTCGAGCACCGGTAGTCCGAAACCTTCATAGCGGGAAGGAAAGACAAATGCCTGACAACCGGTGTACAGGTGGGCCAACTGTTCATCGGCCACAAAGCCGAGCGGCAGGACCGCATCGCCACCTGCACGAGCCGAATCCTGGGGTAGGAGGGCGCGAAGTCGCTCGTCTTTCCAGCCGGCGCCTCCCGCCAGCACCAGCCGGTAACCTGGAATCTCTCCACTCGCTTGCATCGCCCGGAATACCTGGATGAGAAGCTCGAGGTTCTTGCGCGGTTCCCAGGTGCCGACAGCCAGGAAATAGGGCCGCGCGATCCCCAGCCGGCTCAGTGTACGGTTGACCGTTTCGGTGTCGGCTGGGCGGAACACCGGAGACGCCGCGGGTGGGGCCACCGCCGCCGGCGGTCCGCCGAGCCAGGCCTGGAGCCGCGCCGCGGTGCCCATGGAAATCGCCAGCCGGTGGCGAGCTCGGCGCACGTCGCGCTTGAAAAAGAGGCGCTGCGCCATCAGGTGAGTGCGGCCCATGGTCTCCGGTGCGATCCGGAAGGTGAGATCGTACACCGTGGTCAGCGTGCGAATCCCGGCCGGCAGCGGCGGCAGCAGGGTAGCCGTGCCCCAGAAAACATCCAGGCGATCCTCCCGCCCCAGCCGTCCAGCCCGCAGCTTGAGCCAGGCAATCGGTTTGAGTGCCCGAGCCCAGGCACGGCGCTCGACCCGGCAAATCCACCGGTGCGATTGAACCGGAAGCTCCACCGGAATGGGGGCGTAGATGAAGAACTGCGCCTCCGGCAGAAGCGAATCCAGCTCCCGGCAGATCTCGTAGACGTAACGGCCCACACCGGTCCGGCGCCCCACCAGCGGACGGCCATCCAGGCCGACCCTCATTTCGTGAGGACGATACAGGCCACCGACTCGGCCGCGACCGGTGAGCCGCGCCTCCAGTCGGTCGTGTGCAGGTCCACATACGTCGCTCCGGCCGATTGTTCCCGGTCGCTTGGATGCCACCCGTCCGGGCTGTAGCGGAAGATTTGCTCGGTGACAGCGCTCGGAGCAAAGGCTTCGATGGTACGGTCCAACATGCCGGCGTCAAATACCTGGAGCCAGCCCAGATCCGCGTGACGGCCGTAGGGCACACTCAGGTAGAGCCGCCCGCCCGGCCGGAGAATCCGCGCCATCTCCCTCACCGCGCCGATGTAGCTGTCCGGAGCACGCTGAGCCGCGGCGCCGTTGGTGTAGTAGCGCGCGTTATCCAGTCCCACGTGTTCCAGGGTAGAGAGACTCACGACGTAGTCGAAGAAGTCGTCGCGGAAACAGGTGCGCCGAAGATCCTGGAATGTGTAAGACACACCCAGCTGCCAGAAGCTCTGGCGCTCGGGAGCCAGGGTGCAGACATACACAGTCTTGGCCGCGAGACTCGGCCGGCTGAGCAGGTAACGAAAGTTGAGTGCCGACCCCGCATCGAGCAGAATCCCGGGGCCAGGCGGTAAATGATGAAAGAGCCAGGGGTACTCGACGATACGCTCGTCGAGGTCTCGGCCGTATCCGGGTGGGAGTGCGGGAATCTCGATTTTTCCGCGCTCGAGTACCGCACCGATTCGCTCCTCCTTATAAGCTCCGTATCCGGTGGTGAACGGTCGCCCGTGATGCGCCCGATACCACGCCGATTTGAGGCGGTGCGAAGCCCGTTCCAGCGCTCGCGCTCCGGTCATTATGTGCTGGCCGAAGCCAGGAGCTTGGCAGTGGCATCGGCAACCCGCGATTCGGACTCCGCCGGGTAGACGAACGGCCGCTGCTGCAGGATTCCGTCGCAGATCACGTCCAGTCCCCGGCTACGCCCCGGACCAAGCTCGCGTATCGAGCGCAACGACAGCCGGTATGGGACGTCATCCTTGCTGGGCTGCATGAACTCCAGGGGAATCATCCGGCGAAAGAAGAAGTGAAAAGCGTAGCGCCGGGCTCGTTTTACCTGTTCGTCAGGCATCGACGGCAGGGGCAATCGCTCGAGCAGCTCGAAATACTCTGCCGCGGACGCGGCGTCATAGGTAATGCCTTTGTTGCGGATCCACGCTTCTCCAGCAACGATCACCGGGATGCCCATGCTGGCCAGCTCGACGCCGGTCTTGGTGCCGTAGATCAAGGCCGCGTTGCAACGTGACATTACCGCGTAGGTGCTCACCTGGCTCTCGGGACCGATGATAAATACGTTCGGGGGA
>JBJMPK010000068.1:0-8134 GCA_045803245.1 Gemmatimonadales bacterium | reverse complement strand
GGACTCAGTACCGATTGGGTAACGGCAGACCGGCCCTGGGAGGCCACCGTCTTGAGTCGAGTGCCGGTCACATCACCGTCGATGGTCGGGAAGTAGGCGCCCCGGGCCGAGCCGTAGGCGGCTGCCGCGGCGCGTGCATTGGCCCACGAGAGCCTGGTGACGGCGTTGTTTCTGAGCCCCAGGTCCACCACCTCGGCCAAGGTAAGCCGGCCGATCCGTTGCTGGAGGTCTGCTGGCACCTTGGTTCGAGGGGTGGTGTCGCTCAGCTGGGTCTCGGGCGGGGGCGCCCAGGCCGTGCTCGGGGACGGCGCCACGCCGGCAACACCTTCCACCGATGGGGTCCCCACGCAGGCCCCGCATGCCAGTGATACCAGCACGACGACGCTACCGGGCCGCATGCTCATTCCGCGCCAACCTTGGCGAGCCGATCACTCCGGGTGGTCTGCCAATGGGTGAGCGCTTCACGAATGGCTTGAGACATGAAGGCATAGGCTTCCTCGTACTCTTCGAGCCGCTCCCGAACCTCTGAGCTCCGGATGGGCAAGCTCGCCCGCGCGCCCGCGATGGCCTGATGCAGCCGCTCCCACCGGGCGAGTCGCAGCGCCATCGTATGGTCGAAGAGATCCGGCCGAGCCCGATAGTAGTCCCGCCGGTCAGCAGGGCGGCAGATTCGTTCGAGCAACCCTCGCTGCTCCAGCAACCGCGCGTTGGTGCTCGCGCTTCCCTTGCTCACGCGCAGCTCGGCGGCCAGGTCGTCCAGCGAACGGGCGTCCTCGCTGACCAGCAATAATCCAAAAATCCGCCCGGCAATCCGGGGCAGACCGTCGGTCTCGATGGCCAGCCCCATGCGTTCGATGAAATCAGCCGTGTGTGGGTCCATGCGCTCCTCAATCGGGTGCCCCTCGGTCCCAGAATCCAAATTAATACGTTCAGTATCAACTAAACGTTGGGAACCGTCGGCAGATAGAATCGCGGCCGACCTGGCGATGGAGGCTTGCCTGAAAGCGAAGCGCGCACCACAACTCCTGGTGCGCGCTTCAGAATCTGCGGCCCTACCGGTGGAAATTACTCGCCCAGGCGGATCCGCTCAATGCGGCGAGACTTGGCCTGGGTGTTATAGAGCCGGAGACTCACAATGTCACCGCTCTTGTAGCTCTTGAGCGCCTGCTTAAGCTCTCCCACGCTCTTTACCGCCTTGCCTTCGACCGACAGAATGATGTCGGGACCGCCGGCGTCGGGATCGGCGATCTCGCCGTAGGAGCGTCCACCAGCGGTCACTCCGGTCACCACCAGGCCGCGCTGCTCGGGCCCCAGCTCGAACTGCTGGACCGCGTCCTGGTCCACCGGCTGGACGGTAAGACCGAGGAGGTCGATGGAGGCTGCGGCCTCATCGCCGGAGTCCGCCGAATCGTTCGACTGATTCGGTCCCCGGTCGGCCGATTCCCGTGGTGCCGCCACTTCCTGGAGTCGGACGTCGAGCGTCTTGTGCACTCCGCCTTTCCGCGCCACCTCGACCTTGACCGTCTCGCCGGGCTTCCGAAAGGCGATTTGTTGCTGGAGCTGGCCGACGTACTCGATCGGCTTCCCGTCCACCGCCACGATGATGTCACCGGGCTCCATGCCCGCCCTCTGGGCGGGTGACTTCTCGGTGAAGTCCTGAACGATCACTCCGCGGATGTCGGGGAGGCCGACGTAAGCGGCATCGTTCGGAGTGGCTTCCTGTACCGTGATACCGAGTGCAACGCGGTGGACCCGTCCCCCGCTGATGAGCTGATCCATGACCCGGTGCGCCAGGTCGATCGGGATGGCGAAGCCGTAACCGGAATAGAAGCCGGTCTCGCTCGCGATGGCTGAGTTCACCCCGATTACGTCCCCTCCCACGCTGACCAGTGGGCCGCCGGAATTCCCGGGGTTGATGGCGGCATCAGTCTGAATGAAGTCCTGAATGCTGCGGTCCGACTGCCCCGGCAGGGCCAGACTCCGGCCCTTGGCGCTGATGATCCCCGAGGTAACGGTGAACGTGAGATTGTCACCGAGCGGATTGCCCACCGCGAGGACCCACTCTCCCACCCGCGCCGCGCCGCTGCTCCCCAGGGAAGCTGGAGTCAGGTTCTTGGCGTCGATCTTCAGCACCGCGAGATCGGTGTTCGGATCGGTCCCCACGATCTTGGCCTTGAACTCACGCCGGTCGAGCAGACGAACCATCACCTGATCCGAGCCCTCCACCACGTGGTTGTTGGTCAGGATGTAGCCATCCTTGGAGACGATGAAGCCCGACCCGGAGCCCTCCTGAAACCTGGGTTCCTGCATCTGAGGGGGCCGGAAAAACCGCTCAAAGCCAGGCGGCACCTGGAATTGGGGACCATTCCGGGAGGTCGCCTGGGGTTTCCGCCCAGATCTGATGTAGACCACGCTCGGCTTGATGTGCTCGGCCACCGAGGCAAATGCCTCGCTCAGATTCTCTAGCGAGGCCGCGGCGGCCGGCACGGTCCGGCTGGCCGGCTGAGCTTCGGCTCCATAGGGGGTCTGTTGCTGTTGTGCCGCCGATTGATAGGGCAGCTTGAGGACGCCTGCCGTCAGCAGGCCGACGATGAATGCCAAGCCAACGCCACCCGACTTGAGGCGATGGAACCATCCTTCGGACATATCCACTCCCGCATGAGCATGCGTCAGGGTTCGGAGCCGGATTGCTCCGTAGGGTTATTGTGATGCTTATGCCCGAGAATCCGTCGCGGATGCGGTTATCATCCCAGCAGACGTTCGATTCACCTCAAACCCGAGAGTCGGAGAACCTGATGGATCGCACGGCCCATCGTCGTCGGAGTACGCTCGCCTGTTTGTCCCTTCTGACCGCCATCTCGGCGTGCAGCAGCGGCCGCACCGAACCAGTCACCGCCACCTCCACCGCGACTGCCGGCTCCCGAACCAGCAGTCTCGGCGTCCCGGCGCTCGAGTCCTTCGAGCTCGCCGTGGGGAAGGGAACCCGGAGCCGGACCGGAGAGCCCGGGCCCCGCTACTGGCAGCAGTGGGCCGACTATCGGCTCGAGGCGGAGCTGAACCCCATATCGAAACGGCTGACGGGAAAGGGAATGGTGACGTACTACAATCGCTCTCCCACCGAGCTGAAGGAGGTGTACGTCCAGCTGCTCCATAACATTTTTGCCCCGGGTAGCCGCCACAACACCGATGTGCCGTGGGCGGTCGAGGGCGTCGAGCTGGACCGGGTGGCCGCCCAGGGCCAGGATCTCAAGACGATCGAGCATGACGGGCCGGGATATGAGGTGAACGGCACCATCATGCGGATCGTCCTGCCTAAGCCGCTTCCTCCCGGCGGGTCCGCCAAGTTCGACTTCGCCTGGAAGCTGCGGATTCCGCCGGATGGCGCACCACGAGGTGGGCAGGATGGAGAGGTCTTCTACATCAACTACTGGTATCCGCAGATGGCCGTCTACGACGACATCAACGGATGGCAGATAGACCAGTATCTCGGTAACGCCGAGTTCTACATGGGCTACGGTAACTACGACGTTGCCCTCACGGTTCCGGCCGGCTGGCTGGTGGATGCCACCGGGCGGCTGCAGAACCGGGCCGAGGTACTCTCGCCGCAGACGATCGCCCGGCTGGATTCGGCCAGTCATGGCCGAGACGTGGTTCACGTGGTAACCGACCTCGACCGCGAGGCCGGGAAATCGACCACCGCCGGCAGCAACGGCAAGCTCACCTGGCGCTTCCGGGCGGAGAATGTCCGCGACGTGTCGTGGGCCACCTCGGCCCGGTTCCTGTGGGACGCGACCAACGCCGCGGTGGGCGACGCCAACGGTGACGGGCGGCCCGATACGGCCGCGATCTACTCCCTCTATCGTCCGGAGCAGAGCCGGATCGGCCACTGGGACGAGAGCGCCCGGTACAGCCGCTACTCCATCGAATTCTTCTCCCAGTACCTCTCGCCCTATCCCTACGCCCACATGACCGCCGTAGACGGACCCAGCTCGTGCGGTGGGATGGAATACCCGATGATGACCTGCATAGGTGGTCAGTGGGACACGCTGGGTCTATACGAGGTGACCACCCACGAGATCGGGCACATGTGGTTTCCCATGATGGTGGGCTCCGATGAGAAGCGGTACGCCTGGATGGATGAGGGGCTTACCCAGTTCGATCAGTCGCAGTCGATGGACGAGTTCTTCAAGGGGTTTGACGACGAGGCGCGCAACCGTAAGAACTACCTCGATGCGATCGAGAGCGGCGGCGAGGTGGAGCTGATGCACCACGGAGACCGGTACCCGACGTACTCCGCCTACGGCGTCGCGAGCTACTACAAGCCGGCCAGCGTGATGGTGGCGCTCAGAGGCGTACTGGGGCGGGACACGTTTCACAAAGCATACACCGAGTACATCCACCGGTGGCGCTTCAAGCATCCGTCTCCCTATGACTTCTTTCACACCTTCGATAACGTGTCGGGTCAGGACCTGTCCTGGTTCTGGCGGACCTGGTTCTTCGAGACCTGGAAGCTGGACCAGGCCATCGATACCGTCACGACCGCCGGCGACTCGCTCGAGGTGACGATCGAGAATCGCGGACGCGCGCCGATGCCGGTCCTGCTTACGATCACGAGAGCAGGCGGCCAGGAGCAACGGCTGACCATCCCGGTTGATGTGTGGTTCAACGACACTCGGCGGCACGTGGTTCGGATCGGCCGCGAGCCGGCGGTCAAAAGGATCGAGATAGACACCGAGAAGGAGTTTCCGGATCTGGATCGGAGTAACCAGGTGTGGCCGCGGTGACTAGTGACTGGTGACTGGTGACTGGCGACTGGTGACTGCTCACTGGCGACTGGTGACTGGCGAACGGTACCTTAGACACATGCCCCGCGTCCTCATCGTAGCCAACCGTCTCCCCATCACTGTGCGAGCCGGTGAAGCTGGTGTCGAAGTCCAGAAGAGCTCGGGTGGTTTGGCCACGGGTCTCTTGCGACCGCACGAGCAGTCGGGCGGCCTCTGGATCGGATGGTCGGGCGCGCCCGAGGAGCTCACTGCCACGCAGCAGCACCAGTTGGAGGAGCAGCTCGCGGCGATGCGTCTGGTCGCCGTCCCGCTTACGGCCGATCAGGTCACCCGCTACTACGAAGGTTTCTCCAACGGCGTACTCTGGCCGTTGTTTCATTATCTGCTCGACCAGGTGCCGCTTCACGTGCGGGACTGGGAACCATACGTTGAGGTCAACGAGCGGTTTGCCGAGGTGGTGGCGCAGCAGTATCAGCCCGGCGACCTGATCTGGGTGCATGACTACCAGCTGCTGCTCTTGCCGGAGCTTCTGCGCCAGCGACTCCCCGACGCGCGGATCGGTTTCTTTCTGCATATCCCGTTTCCATCCGAAGAGCTGTTCCGCACGTTGCCCGAGCGGGATCGCCTGCTCCGCGGTCTGCTGGGTGCCGATCTGGTCGGCTTCCACACCCCAGCCTACCTCCGGCACTTCGCCGCATCCCTGACCCAGATCCTGGGACTCACGGTAGAGATCGACCGGGTGCAGCTGGCCGATCGCGAAGTCCGGCTGGGAGTGTTTCCCATGGGGATCGATGCCGAGACCTTTCGTGGCCTGGCGGAGGATCCCGGCGTTCAGGCCGAAGCGAAGACCCTCCGGGGAGACGGCAGTGTCAAGCTTCTCGTGGGGGTCGACCGGCTCGACTACACCAAGGGAATTCCGCGCCGGCTCCTCTCCTATGAGAGAATGCTCCAGGCCCATCCCGACCTGAGGGAGCGGGTTCGGCTGATTCAGGTGGCGGTGCCCTCCCGCACCGGAGTGGAGGCGTACCAGGAGTTTCGGTCGCTGGTCGATGGCCTGGTGGGGCGGATCAACGGTGACTTCGCCACCCCGAGCTGGGTGCCGGTCCACTACATCTTCCGGGGACTCTCCGAACGTGAGCTGGTGGCGCTCTACCGGGCGGCCGATGTGATGCTGGTGACTCCACTCCGCGATGGGATGAATCTCGTGGCCAAGGAGTTCGTGGCGTCCCGCACCGACGGAGACGGTGTCCTGGTGCTGAGCGAGTTCGCCGGCGCATCCTGGGAGCTGCCCGAAGCGCTGCAGGTAAATCCGTATGACGTCGAGGGAACTGCGGAGAGCTGCTACCGAGCCCTGACCATGAGTCCGGAGGAGCGGCAGACCCGTCTGGCCCCTCTGCGGGCGCGGGTGGAGACCTACGACGTACACCGGTGGGCGGCGACGTTTCTGGAACAGCTCGAGGGGATCACTCGAAAACCCAGCGTGCCCCGGCGGGCTCCCGGAGGGTCTCTGGCCGCCCGTCAGGCTCTCCTGGGCCGGCTGCGAGAGTCGGAGTCGCTCCTGGCCTTGTTGGATTACGATGGTACTCTGGTGCCATACACCGCCACGCCCGAGCTGGCGCGGCCCGATCCAGCGCTGCTGGAGCTCCTCGGTGCTCTTGCGGCCCGGCCTCACAGCGAAATCCACGTGGTGAGCGGCAGGGCCCGCGAGACGCTGGAGCACTGGCTCGGTGCCCTGCCCATCGCGCTGCATGCAGAACACGGTTTCTGGTCCCGGCCACTCGGGAGCTCCGAATGGGTGGCTACCGGTGAGCTCGGCGGCAGTTGGCGGGAGCCGGCGCTCGGCATTCTCCGGGACATTACGGCCCGAACACCGGGCTCGCTCATCGAGGTCAAGGCGGTTGCCCTGGCCTGGCATTACCGCATGGCCGATCAGGAGGCCGGCGAGAGACGAGCCAACGAGCTTCGTCTCCACCTCACCCAACTGCTGAGCAACCAGCCGGTCGAGATTCTGGCCGGCCACAAGGTCATCGAAATCCGGCCCTACGGGGTCCACAAGGGACGGATCGTCCCGCCGCTTACTCCCGAGACGCTGGCTACCACCACCGTGCTCGCCATCGGAGACGATCGTACCGACGAGGATCTGTTCGCCACCCTGCAGCCCGACGCCATCACGATCCGGGTAGGTCCGGGTCCGACTCAGGCGCGTTTCCGGCTGGACGGGGTTCCCAGCGTGCGATTGTTGCTGCACTCCATGATCGAGGCCGAGGTCACCCGATAGCCATTCGACAGCCACCCGGCCTCTCGGTGCTGTTCTTCACCGAGCTCTGGGAACGGTTCGCCTACTACGGGATGCGGGCACTCCTCATCCTGTACCTGATCGACACCACTACCGGCGGCATCGGGTGGAGTCAGGAGCGGTCCAGCCGACTCTACGGGCTGTTCGTCGGTCTCACCTACCTGAGCCCGGTTGCGGGCGGATGGCTCGCCGACCGTTTTCTGGGGACCAACCGGTCGCTGGTGGTTGGGGGCGTGGTGCTGGTCGTGGGGTATTTCCTGCTGGCGCTCGGTCCGGGCCTGCCGTTTTACAGCGGCCTCATGTTGATCGTCCTGGGGACCGGTTTCTTCAAGCCCAACACGCATACCATGGTGGGACAGCTCTACGGGCCGGACGACCCCCGGCAGGACTCGGGCTTCACTCTCTACTACATGGGCATCAACCTGGGCGCCTTTCTCGGCCCGCTCGCCTGCGCCGGGTTGGCGGCGCGCTATGGTTGGCGATACGGGTTTGCGGCTGGTTGCGTCGCGATGTTCATTGGGCTGGTGTTCTACCTCTGGGCCAGGCGAGATCGATTGCGGGGCGTCGGAGCCCCCCGCAGCCGGGGTGCCGGAGCCCTCCGGCCGGCCGATCGAAAGCTTAGCCCGGCGGAACGCCGGCGGATTATGGCCCTCGGCCTCATCACCGTTTTCGTCGTCTTGTTCTGGCTGGCTTACGAACAGGCCGGCTCATCGCTGAATGTATTTGCGGCGCATCGGACTGACCGGAGCGCCGGCGCCTGGATTAGGTGGCTGGTTCCCAGTGGAGAAATTCCGGCCGCCTGGTTCCAGTCGATCAACCCGCTCTGCATTCTCCTGCTCGCGCCACTGGTGGCGAGCTTCTGGCAACGGCTGGGGAAGCGGGCGCCCGACAGCCCCACCAAGATGGCAATGGGCCTCATCCTCCTCGGGCTGGCGTATGTAGTAATGGTCATCGGAGCCGCTCAGGGCGACGGCGGCAGTCGAGTCAGCCCCGTCTACCTGGTGGTGTTCTATGCCATCTACAGCCTGGGAGAGCTCTGCTTTTTACCGGTGGG
>JBJMPK010000067.1:0-6957 GCA_045803245.1 Gemmatimonadales bacterium | reverse complement strand
GCCTCGCCCCAAAGAGACCGGAATGGCCGACACTGGATCGGCCACGGCTGCTCCGGCCGCCTTGTCCGACCAGGATAAGACGAGCATCCGCGCGGTCGACACCGAGTGGGCCCGGGCAGCCGTGGCCGGCAACGGCGATGCCATTGCAGCCTTGTACACGCCGGATGCGACGCTCCTTCCCCCGGGAGAGCCGATGGTCAAAGGGGCGGCCGCGAAAAAATACTGGGTCGATTTTGGCAACGGCTACTCCGGACCGACTGAGCTCAATACCATGGCGGTAGAAGGTGATGGCGACATCGCCTACGCCATCGGCACCTATCGCATGGCGCTGACCCCGAAGAAACCCGGCGCCAAGCCGCTCCCAGTGGACGAGGGAAAGTACATCGAGGTATTGAAGCGCCAGCCGGATGGATCGTGGAAGATCATCGCCGACATCTGGAACCCGAACGCGGCTCCAGCAAAGTAACGCTGGTAAAGCAAGCGTTGAGGCGCGCGGGCGACTAACTTGCGGCACATCGCCAAGCCGGATCGCCGACACTCACTGGGAGCGTGCCTTGCCCAAGCGTAACTACGGATACGAGAAGCGTCAGAAGGAGCTGAGCCGGCAGAAGAAGCAGGAGGAGAAGCGCCAGCGCCGGCTGGAGCGGCCGGAGGCTCCAGTTGAGGAGGTGGATAATCGGACGGACGGACCGGCGGACGGAGGGACGGGCGGACTGGCGGACGGAGGGACAGGCGGACTGGCGGACGGCCGGACGGGCTAATGGATCGACGGCCGCTGTTCAGGAAGGTTTTGTTCCGGCTAACGACGTATATAGCCCCCACGTAATTTTCCCGGCTCGCTCTCTGAGGTCCTCCAGATGTTGAAAGGTCTCGGCTTGGAGAATCCCACGATCCTTACTGAAGCGAAGAAGATAAGAAAGCTCTGACAAGGACCCTCTCGCTATGTCGAGATACCTCCGAAACTCACGCCTGCCGCGCTTAGCAGCGCCTTCTGCAATATTCGTTGGAGCGGAGAGCGCGGCACGTCGAATTTGACTCGTTAACTCGTAACGCTCACATTTGGGCCACAGCTCGGTGATTCGATAGACTTCCAGCGCTAGTTGGTGAGTTACTTTCCACGCTTCGAACTTCTCATACGGCATCATCCGTCAGATCTAATTGCTTGAGAGCTATCGACCGTTACCAAAAACCTGCACCAAAGATCATTTCCGACCGTCCGACCGTCCGACCGTCCGCCTGTCCGCCTGTCCATCCTACCGCCGTACCTGATACGCCAGCTTCACGAAGAACCCGTCGTTCACCCGCTGGAGCCGAGACCAGTTGAACTCCCGGTCGCTTTCGAGCGAGCTGCCGTAGCCGAGGAAGGCGACGGTTCCCGGCGTGGGCTCGAATGAGGCGAGCAGATCGAGCCGGAATCCGTTGAACTCGGTCGTGGGCTGAGCCGCGCCACCGACGAAGAGTGAGTCGCCCGTGGCCGGATCGATGAGAGTGGCCCGCCGCTCGGAGCGGTACTCGCCAATAGCCCGGAAGAAGAGAGCCCGGTTCGGCTGATACTCCAGCTTTAGGCGGGATATAGTGGAGCGGGCGAACTCGCTCCCGTCCAGCCGGGACAGACGGAACACCGTGCCGAGCGCCGTGATCCGGACGGTAGACGTGGGCCTGAGGTCCACCCCGCCGGTCAACTGCCAGCCGGTACCCGTAGTTCCCTCCTCGAAGATCGCGCCCCGTCCCCGCCCATAGGAGACCGTAGCTCCGAGCTGCCGCCAGGTGGGAGTAGTCACCTTCACCGTTCCGGTAAAGCCGGAGAAGTCGTTTGCAGGCAGGTACGCTGGGCCCGTGGCACTCCCGATGGTGTAACCGGTGAAGCTCGAGTCCTGAAAGTTCACGAAGTTTCGCTCGGCGTGGCCGTTCAGCTCCCATCCGCCGCGGAGCTGGAAAGTGGCATCCGCTTGCTCGCGTCCCTCGAGCCCCGGCTTGAAGCCGAAGTGATCGTATAGCCAGGTTCGTTCCGGGCCGAAGAAGACGGTCAGGTTCTCGAGCAGCGCCCCCCGGGCGCCGTACAGGGTGAATCGATTGAAGGCGTGCCCATTTACCACGTTGCTACGGAGCCGGTTGACGAAGCCGGCCTGAGCGTCGAACCCGTCGCCCTGCCCATTGAGCAGATAGTTGAAGCCCCAGGACCGCCCGGTCCGGTCGTACTCGGCCTGCCAGATGGGAGCGCTCCGGCCGCCGGTAGTCCAGGAGCGCCCATACTGGAATTGGGTGAAGTAGAGGCTCCAGACGTAGCGGAAGTCGCCGGCCAACACCCGGTTGTGGGCTCCCGCCTGATCGCGGTTGGTGAGGGTGACGCCGGCGATGGAGTTCCGGCCCAGGTCGCGGCGGAGACGGGTGATGTTGAACCAGGCATCGCCGGCATCGGTCTGGTCCACAGCCGTCAGGTGCGCCACGCCGAGCTGGCCGAACTTCCCGGTGAGCTTGGCGCCGGCTTTGGGATCGACGATGCGGCGGGTGTAGACCAGCGTCTGGGGTGAGCCGAAGAGCTCGATCCCCTCGAGGAAGAACGGACGCTTCTCGGGAAAGAAGAGAGCGAAGCGCTCGTTCACCGTCACCTGTCCCTCGTCGCTTTCCACCTGGCTGAAGTCAGGATTGGCCGTAGCGTCGAGGGCGTAACTGCTGAAGCCGAGGCGGAGGTTGAGGCCGGCATCGGGATTCACATCTTCGCGGGCAAAATCCCCGGTGACGCCATCCCGGGCGCCGTCGGCGGTGGCAGTCACGAACGGCTGCGCCTCGACGGTGACGCCGTGCCGCATATCGTGCAGCCCGCCGATGGCCCCTTCCTGTCCCAGGAAGCTGGCGTTGGCCCGCCGCACGTCGGTCCAGGTGTCGGTGTAACCGGTGCGCTGGACGATGCGGGTGGCGTTGAACCCCCAGCTCTGGGGGCCGCTTCCGGGGTAGCGGAGGCTTCGGAACGGAATCCGGATCTCCACTTCGTAGCCCCGAGCGGTGACCCGTCCCTTCGACTCCCAGGTAAAGTCGGGGTTCCGGTCGGTACTGCCGGGGATGAGACTACTGACCTGGCCCGCGCCTTCACTGCGAACACCATCGCTCTGGACTCCCAACGGATTGACGCCGAAAAAGAAAGCGCGGCGCCGGTCGTGGAAGGTGTCGAGGTCGAGCACCACCTGATCGTCGTTATCGATGTTGTCGCGGTCGGCGACGGTCGAGCGGATGGCGGCGGGATTCCGGTCGTGGGCGATGATGCCGAAGTAGATGGCATCCGGCGCGTACCACACCAGGATCTCGGTTTGCTCTTCCGCGGGGCGTCCATCTACCGGTTGGTACTGCCAGAATCCGGTGAGCCGGGTGGCGCGGGACCAGACCGGCTCCTCCAGCTTCCCGTCGATGTGCACTTCGCTCTCGAACCGGGGGATCTCGGCCTCGGGTGAGCCCTTCCCCTGGACGACAGCAGCCGGACTGGGGTCCTGGGCCTGAAGGAGCAGGAGGAGTGCGAGCACGGTGCGCCGGGTTGATGTTGGAGCCTGGCCGGGGGGCGGCCGCAGGGAAAATAGCTTTACCGGGCTCTACGGTCAGGTGCTAGCTGGGGTTTCCGATCCTACCGGGCAACTGATGATGTGCATAGTCCGCAGCTACTTCACCACGAAGGCACGAAGGACACGAAGGTACAGTTGTTGTCGCGCATTTGGTGGACTCTTAGTGTCCTTCGTGTCCTTCGTGCCTTCGTGGTGAAGTAGTTGATTAGTTACCGGCGGCCGGAGCCGCGGCTTCCGCCGACGGGGTGACCCAATAACGCCGGAGCGAGCTGATGATGACCGGCAGACCCCGAAAGACACAAAAGACCACGGCCAGCCACGCGGTCACCCGGAAGACCATCATCATCGGCCCGACCGCCCGGCTGAAGGGACTCTCCTGCGGGAAGCCGCTGAAAGCCAGCACCAGCGCCAGGCCGCAAAAGGTGATCACCTTGGTGACGGCGTACCCGGTTCGCATCACCGTCGAGCCGACCAGGAAACGGCCCAATGCCGTGCGATGCTGGGCGAACGGAGCGGTCCCCTGCCCCACCCCGATGCTCCGGAGTGCATCGGTGAGCGTGGTCCGCGCGATGATGATGAGGGGGATCACGACGGGAATCATCCCCAGGTCGGCAAAGCAGACCCAGAGCACCAGCTCGTAGGTGCGGTCGGCGGCGATATCCAGCACGCTGCCGAAGAGGCTGGTCTGGCCGGTCTTCCGCGCCACCATCCCATCCACCGTGTCGAGCATGAGGCCGATGAAGAGCAGCACCACGCCGGCCAGCCGGATCGGCGCCGATCCGAAGTACAGGATCAGGACCGTGATCAGCAGGAGAGGAAAGCGCGAGAGCGTGATCCAATTGGCCAGCATGGCTTGCCTCCGTTATCGTATGCTGAATTACTTTACCTCGAAGAGCGGTATTGACCACGACAGGCGGGGATTATGTGTAGAAACATCAAGCGCCTCAGGCATCCGGACCACGGTCCGACCGACGAAGAGCTGCACGACGCAGCGCTCCAGTTCGTCCGCAAGATCAGCGGCTTCCAGAAGCCCTCCCACACGAACGAGGCGGCATTCAACCGAGCCGTCCACGACGTGGCGGCCGTGTCCCGAGCGCTCTTTCAATCGCTCCAGGTCCGGGGGAAGACGGAAGCAGTGGCTTAGCGCCGGACCGATTCGGCTGTGTCGGCCACGTACGAGCCGCGCTCGAGGTCCTCGAGCACATCCGGCCGCCGTGGCTCCCATCCCAACAGCTCCTGGGCCTTCCGTCCGGACGCCTGCTGATCGAGCGCCAGGGCGTCGGCGTATGCCCCCAGCTTCTTTCTGGCCTCCTCCAGCGGGGTGCCGGCGGTCCGCCCGTCCGCACCGGCGCCGCGACTTGCCGCCGCCGCAATCTCGCTCACCGGCCGCGCCCGTCCACTGACGCCGAGCAGCAGCGTCCCCGGAGGAGCCTGCTCCAGAGCAAGGAGGTACAGGTCGGCCAGATCGTCCACGTGGACCAGCGGCCAGCGGTTCTCGCCCGATCCGATGTAGCGGGCGGCGCCCTCCTTGCGGGCGGATTCGACGAACCCCGCCGGTATCCCGCCCCCACGGCCGTACACGATGGCCGGCCGGATCACGACAGTGCGGATGCCGCGCCCCGCTCCCGCAAGCACCCGATCCTCGACCGCCTGGCGCCACTTCACCAGCTCGGCGGGGTTCGGGGGCGACCTCTCGTCAACGACTTTGTCACCGGTATCGCCGTGGGACCAGATGCCGCTGGTGTAGATGAACGGTTTGTTGCTGCCGGCGAGCGCTTCGAGGATGGCGTCGACCGCCGGTCCGTCGATCTTCGGGTCGTAGGTGGTGGCCAGGCTGATGACGCCGTCGGCCGCGCGGGCGGCGGACCCGACACTCTTCGGATCGGTAAAATCGCCGCGGACCGGCGTGATGCCCGCGGCCTTCAGTCGAGCTTCCGATGCATCACTTCGAGCCAGGCCGGTGAGCTGGTGTCCCGCGGCCCGAAGCCGTTCGGCCACCGCGGTCCCGATGTAACCGCTGGCGCCGGTAAGAAAGACCCTCATCTGACGTACCTCCCTTGAAAGATCGTAGCGGCTCTGCCCCAATCTTACTGTGGTTGGCTCGGGACCGTGCTTGCCTGTTACCTGATCGGCCTCCATCGTACTGATGCCATGGACCGCCATACCCGCCGTGAACCTAGGGAATTTATGCGTCCACTCCTGGCGCCGATCTTGTTGTGGATCTGCGTCCTCTCGTGCGGCTACAAGACCCCGACCGGCGTCCCGGATCCCTGTCAGTCGGCCAGCCTGCCGATCTTCGGGGCCCAGGGGGCTCCAACCGTGAAGGATGTTGCGCTCGAGGCTCAGACCGATGGTGTGGTGGTCCTGGCGACCGCCACCGATCCCGAGGGCACCGACAACATGCTCCACGTCGTTCAGACCATTGGTGTGTTCCCGGATTTCGAATGTAAAGGCCCACCGATTCTGGTTCAGGACGATCTCGCGTGCTCCGATTGCGAGGAGAGCTTCGGCATAGCGGTTCCGACCTCGAATCAATCGCTCTATAACCAGATCAGCGGGGCAACAGGCTGGCCGGTCACGGTCGAGTTCTCCGATATCGACGGCCATAAGACCAGCGGGCGGGTGCTCGCGCGCATCGTCCACTGAGCAGGAGACCGTAATGGCTGTTTCGATCCCCAAGAGGTTCGGCGTGCTCGGCTCCGGCGAGGTGGGGCAAGCTCTGGCCAAGGGACTGGCCGCGGCCGGGCATGAGGTGCGCATCGGGACCCGCAGCCGCGGCAAGCTCGCCAAGTTTTCCAAAAGCACCGGGATTCCGGAAGGCACCTTCGAGGAGGTGGCAGCCTGGTGCGAGGCGGCCGTTCTCGCCGTGCTCGGCACCGCCGCGCTCGAGGCCGTGCGGCTGGCCGGGCCCGGGAACCTCGCGGGCAAACTCGTGATCGATACCACCAACCCCATTGCCGACGAGCCGCCGGTGGACGGCGTCCTGCGTTACTTCACGGGACCCAACGAGTCACTCATGGAACGGCTGCAGGCAGCGTACCCTCAAGTCGCGTTCGTCAAAGCGTTCAATAGCGTGGGCAGCGACCTCATGGTGCATCCGATGTTGCCCGGCGGGCCGCCCACAATGTTCTACTGCGGCAACGATGCTGCGGCCAAGGCTGTGGTGGGGCGGCTGCTGGAACACTTTGGCTGGGAGGGAGCCGATATGGGAAGCGCCGTCGCGGCCCGGTCGATCGAGCCGCTGGCCCAGCTCTGGTGCATTCCGGGATTTCGGGAGAATGATTGGATGCACGCGTTCCGGCTGCTTCGGCCGTAGCCCGGGAGCAGCGTTGTGCGACCTTGTCCAGGGGGTCCAACAATGAGGACCAAGATCATCGGCACTCTCGTGGGAGCCTCGGTACTCCTG
>JBJMPK010000066.1:0-5352 GCA_045803245.1 Gemmatimonadales bacterium | reverse complement strand
CAGTCCACCGTCAACGAGAAGGTGTACACCCTCTCCCTGCTCTCGATCGCGGTGGTCATGTGGCTGGTGGTGCGCTGGGGCGATGATGAGCCCGGCACCCACCGCGATCGTTGGCTGGTACTCATCGCCTACGTGCTGGCGCTGACTTCCACTAATCACCTGATGGGCGTACTCTCACTTCCGGCGCTGGCGGTATACGTCCTCTGGACCGACTGGCGCACGGTGCTTCGCCCCTGGGCCATCGTGACGTTCTACGCGCTGCTCCTGGCGGTGAGCGGCGAATGGATCGCCATGCTTCATGGCGGCCCGGTCGGAGGAATTCTGATCCTGCTCAGCATCCTCGTGCTGGGCTACGCGCTCTGGAAAACGCCCCGCGACCCACTGGTCTACCTCGGCCTGATCGCCGTAGTAATCGGGATCTCACTGAATTATCTCTGGCTGCCGCTCCGGGCAGCGCAGTATCCGCCCATCAACGAAGGAGAGCCGGTCGGCTTCTTGAGCCAGGCGCTCCAGGACGTGCTGAACCGGGTCCAATACGGCAAGCCCCCTATATCCCAACGGCAGGCAAGTTTCGGCGCTCAGCTGGCCAATTTCTGGCAGTATTTCTCCTGGCAGTTTGCCCGCGATTGGGGCCGGCTGGGCGCGGCAGCCACGGGCCTGTTTACCGTGCTGGGATTGACCGGACTCTGGGAGCTTTGGAAACGAGACCGGCGGGCGGGACTTGCTGGGTTGGCTCTGCTGGGGACGTTGTCGATCGGCCTGGTCTACTACATGAATTTCAAGTACGGGTTCTCCCAGTATCCCGATCAGCCTTCCCTGCCCCGCGAGGTACGCGAGCGGGATTACTTCTTCGTCGGATCATTCGCCGTATACGGCGCCTTCGTCGCCCTCGGATTCGGGGCGCTAATGCGCAGAATCGTCGAGTTCGTTGGCGACAGGGGAACGCCGACGAGCCGCTGGGCCATCGCCAGCCCCATTCTGGCACTTGCCCTCATCCCTCTTCTGGGCAACCGCATCACCGCCAGCCGGGCCCACGAGACCACTCCACGGGACTTCGCCTACGACATTCTCCAGTCGGTCGAGCCCTACGGCATCCTGATCACGGCGGGAGACAACGACACCTTCCCCCTGTGGTACGCTCAGGAGGTCGAGGGCATCCGGCGCGATGTGACGCTGGCGAACCTGTCGCTGATGAACACCCGTTGGCATCTGCGCCAGTTGCGCCGGCGCCTGACGCCGGAATTCGACCCGGCCCAGGCGGCCATGCTGTGGAAGCCGCAGCCGGCAGAGTCGGGGATTCCGCTGACCGATTCGACCCGCCAGCCGGCCGGACAGCTGACCTGGCCTCGACCGACGCAGCCGGTCTTCAGTCTCACCGAGGCGCAGCTCGACAGCCTGCCCGAGGCGATGCGAGTGCCCGATCAGCGAGGCGTAACCTTCGGCAACCTCAAGCTCGACTTCGGAGACGACGTGCTCCTCCTCCAGGATCTGGCGACGATTTTCCTGATCCGCGACAACATGGGCAAGCGGCCGATCTACTTCAGCTGGAGCGATGGGGGATATCCCGATCAGACGCTGGGACTGGGCCACTATCTGGTATCACAAGGGTTCGTGCGGAAGCTGATGCCCAAGCCGGTGACCACCACCAATTCGATCGTACAAAGCCAGGGTCTTGGCTTCCTCGACCTGCCGCGGACCGAGAAGCTGTTGTGGGATGTGTACCATTGGAAGTCGGCCACGCGAGAGCGGCCCCATGGCTGGGTGGATCTGCCTTCCGGATCGATCCTGCAACTGTATGAGGTGATTTACGGCGGGGCGGCGAAGGCGTTCGCGGTGGCCGGGCAGGAGACGCTGGCGGCCCGAGCGGATTCAGTAGCCCGCGAGGTGAAGCAGAATCTGGAGCCGCAGTTCTAGTCGATCTCCTTGGGATACACGGTGACGACGTCCAGCTGCGACGCACCATTGTTCCAGGTTGCCCAGGTAAGCGGGCACCCGATACCGAACGGTGGATCGGGATGACCCGGCCGGCCCAGCAGATCGTGCAGCATTTCGTGGCGCACCACCATTTCGTTCTCGGCCCACTTGCTGGCCAGGAAGATGTGATGATTGGTGGTCCAGTGGCCGGCGCATTGTCCGCTGGAGCAGGAGAAGCTGGAACCTTCCACGACTGACCAGCGCACCCGGTCGAAGTTGCCGGTGCGGCCGGAGCAGGCTTCCGTTTTCGCCCACCATTCGCGGAAGGCGGGGGGCGGATCGAGCCGCTGATCCCCCTCGGGATCGAAGCCGCACGCGGCCGTCCCGATGAGAAGCGCCACCGTCCCCAGAAGTTTCCGCGAGATCCAGCTCCCTGCCATGCCGCCTCCACCAGTCGGGCACCCGGGTATGCGTCCATGTCTCAACCGGGCTCTTTCTGGTATCGGTAGGGTGGGTGGGGAACTGAAGCTGGGGTATCACGAGGGGCACCAGCATTCCGTACAGCCTGGTTTCGAGGCGCTTCACCACAGAGGGCCCCGAAGAACCGAGCGGCTCAGTCTTACATCAGTAATCACCCAGAAAATGCTTTTGTTCAACTGCACACCAACAAGAGTCCCCGCACTCGGAACTGGGCGGTGTGCTGTTGACCACAAATTGCCCGCGTGACTCCGGCGCGAGCAGGGGGCAATGTAAGACTGAACGCCTCAGGCTCTCGGGGCCCTCTGTGGTAAAGCGCCCCCAGACCCATTTCTGCAATTTGATGCGGGTGCCCACGAGCTGACCCTCGGTTCGCACAAAACAAACCGGCCCATTACTGGGCCGGTTCAGGTGACGCAATCCTCTTGAGCCGAGCCGATTAAGGCCGCCGGCAAGTCTGGATGGGGCGTGCCTCTGCCTTCTCGCGAAGCTCCGCCAAGGCGGCCGTAACGTCAGAACGGGCCAGGTAGGCTGCGTTATAGTCGTACATCAGGAAGGCACAGATGTATGGCTCGGAGAGAATGAAACTCCCGAACGACCTCAGCTGAGAGGCGTTCATGGCATAGCGTTCGTAGTGGTAGCCGAAGAGCCCATGCTCCTTACCGCCTCCGCCGAGAATGTTCAGTCACGATACCAGCGCTAGTCCACTGGCTTTGGCATCCCTGACGTTAGTGCTGAGAAAGGCGTTGAGGTCGCCGAACTTCTCGAGATATTGGGCCCAGGCTGCATCGAGATACTGGTAGTGATAGCCTTGCAAGTAGGCCGGAAAGGCGCGAACGATCGTGGGAAGCGAGGGCCAAATCTGCTTGCTGTATCTGGCCATCTCTTCAACCTCGGCCGGGGAGACCGTTGTTCCATTCCAGTTGTTGCGGTCTTGGGGCTCGTCCATCACGATGTGGCCAATGATGGTCCCATCGGCGATATAGGAGGAGAAGTCGATACCGCGAAACCGATCGACCCGATTCTTCCACTTCGTCATGCTGAAGCCATGGACATCGGAAATTCTGCTCTCATGGCCCGTGAAATTGAGGAGAACCCGGGTGTTGGTCCGCCGCGCGGCCTCGAGGTTGGCCAAGAGGGTTGTGGGAGAGGCTGAAAGCTTGGTGCCGGTGTACCGCGAGCCGTAGAGCGCTGGCGGAATGGCGGTAGGACCAAAGGCAATGCCGTAGTGCACCGGGGGCGGCGCCGGGGGCGGCGTGGAATCGGTTGGTGGGACCGAGTCTCCCCCGGGAAGCGGCGTGGAGTCGACAGGCGTTGAGTCGACAGGCGTTGAGTCCGACGGGAGTGGATCTCCGCCGGACGTATCAACCGGTGTGGGAGGCGGCGCCACCGGATCCGTATCGCCGCTATTTCCGATCAGGGACTGGGATGGCCCACCCCCGCCACACGCCCCCACCGTGACGACGATTGCTGCGCAAAAGAATGCTTTCAGCCACATAGCCGGGAGTAACCTCTCGTGAGCGTCGGAGGGGGCCCGGTTGGCGGGGATCCCACGCTACTGCAAAGTCTTGCATCATGCTCTACCGTGTCAAGGTTGGAGATCACAGGCGGACGGGCGGTCAGGCGGTCAGTCGGTCAGGCGGTCAGGCGGTCAGGCGGTGAGGCGGTCAGGGGCTGTCGTTCTGAACACAGCGAAGAAGTCGTGCGCTCAGGATGACATAACCGACCGCCTGACCGCCTGACCGCCTGACCATCTGACCGCCGCCCGTGACGCCGATCACATCAACCGTTCGCGCTACATTATACAGACGTCGGAGGCAGGCACACCCATCGAGGGAGGACGTATGAGGATCGAGGCAACGCTGCCGCTGGGGCTCGCCCTTCTGATCGGCACCGCAGCATGTCAGGGCAAGAGCGAAAATGTGGGCCGGGATCAGAGTGCGGCAACGAGCGCAGCCACTCCGCCGGATACCGGGGCTCCGGGTGCCGCAGGCGGCGCACCAGCCGCGACGCCGCGCGGGGGCCTGGGAGATTCCAACATCGTGGCGCTGCTCGACGAGGCCAACAAGGCGGATAGTGCGGCCGGCGCGCTGGCACTCAAGAAGGCCACCAATCCCGATGTGAAGGCCTTCGCCAAGCTGATGATGGCGGAGCACCACGCGATGCGCGCCGAGGGGCAGGCTCTCGCCAAGCAGCTGGGAGTCACGCCCAAGCCACCCGAGCGGGATCCGATCGGCGGTTACGCCAAGAATGAGATGGTCGCATTGCAGAAAACCGCCAAAGGGGCTGAGTTCGATCGGACCTACATCGACAACGAGGTGTCAGTCCACCAGGCGGTGCTGGACTTTGCCAACCAGGCGCGGGTCACCACCCAAACTCCTCAGCTGAGAGACTTGATTCAGAAGGCCATACCGGTCATCCAGAAGCATCTGGCGCAGGCCCAGGAGATCCAGAAGAAGCTGAGCCCCACAGCGTAGTGATCCCGGAGCAGGAAAAAGGTGGCGTGCGTTCGGCGCACGCCACCTTTTTTTCTGCATCGTCAGAGAATCTACTTGAGTGCTAGTGGCTAAACTACTGGCAATGGCCACCTTCTGGGAGCTGGATCAAGGGGCCCGGGAGCCAGCTCCAAGGCGATAGATGCTGAGACGATTACCGTCGTTTTCCGGTACGACCAGCCAGCCGCGAGTGCGATCCACCATCAGATCGGCCGGCGCCTTGAGCCCCGCGGCAAGCGTCAGGGTGGGACGCCCGGGGATACGCGGCACCAGAAGGAGCCTCCCTCCCACATTGTCGCTCACGTAGAACGCCCCGCCCTGCTCTGCGGCGTCGATTCCGTCTGGTGACCCCAAACCCCGTGCTATCTCACGCCAAGAGCCGTGACCATCGGTCACCGACAGCATGCCGGTCCGGTACCCTACGACGTACAGCGTGTCTCCGCTGCGGAAAGATGCCGTTCGCACT
>JBJMPK010000065.1:0-18630 GCA_045803245.1 Gemmatimonadales bacterium | reverse complement strand
GGCGCTCACCAGTTTGCGTCCACTGACCAGCGGGCGGCTCATCGTCGTATTCGGATGCGGTGGCGATCGGGATCGGGGCAAGCGGCCGATCATGGGCCGCATCGCGGCGGATCTGTCCGACCTGGCAATCGCCACGTCCGACAATCCCCGGACCGAAGATCCCGACGCCATCATCGATGATATCGAGCAAGGAATGGGCGGCATGCCTCATCTGCGGATTCCGGACCGGCTCGCCGCCATTCACACGGCGCTCGACCAAGGCCGGACCGGAGACACCATCCTGCTCGCCGGGAAGGGGCACGAGACCTATCAGGTAATCGGCACCGAGAAGCTGCCGTTCGACGAGCGGGAGATCGTGCAACGACTGGTCCGAGGCGCGCGGTGAGCGGTGACCGGGAGGGGGTGGCCCCACCGCCTTGGGCCGAGAGCGCGGTTCGCCAGGCTTTGGGTCTCATGCCGGCAGAGGCGCATCCACCGGTCACCTTTTCAGGAATATTCACCGACAGCCGTACCCTTCAACGGGACGGGCTCTTCATTGCCTTGAAGGGAGACCGGTTCGACGGGCACGACCATCTGAGCTCCGCCGCCGCGGCGGGCGCCACGGCAGCAGTAGTCCGCCAAGGGACGCCGGCTCTTCCGGGCCTGACGCTATTCCATGTGGACGACACGCTGCGGGCCTTCGGTTTGCTGGCCCGGTACCGAAGGCTGTCGCTCGAGGGCCCGGTGGTGGCAGTGACCGGCACCAATGGCAAGACCAGCACCAAAGAGATGCTGCGGGCGGTGCTCGGCACCCGCTACCGCACCCATGCCACCCGCGCCAACCTCAATAATCTGGTGGGAGTCCCCCTCACCATCCTGGAGGCACCTGAGGATACCGAGGCGCTCATCATCGAGGCTGGCGCCAATCTCCCGGGCGAAATTTCCCGGTACCGCGAGATCATCGAGCCCACCATCACGCTGGTGACAAATGCGGTGCAGGGACACCTGGAGGGATTCGGTACCCTGGCGGGCGTGGTCGATGAAAAGCTGGCGCTCACCGAGGGCGTGCCCCTTGCCATTGTGGGACCGGAGCCGCCGGGATTGCGGGAGGGGGCGAGAAAGCGGGCCCGCGAGGTGAGATCCGCCGGCCTGCGCGGCGCAGACCTGATGCCCGACCGGGTAGTCCTCGACAATGCAGCGCGTCCGATCCTCACCATCGGAGGTACCACCTTCACACTGGCTGCCAGAGGCCTGCATCAGGCGGATAATGCGGTCCGGGTGTGGGCGGTGATCGAGGCCCTGGACCTGGATCGTGAGCGAGCGGCCCAAGCGCTGGAGCGGTTCACTATTCCTGGTGGTCGGGGCGAGCTCATTCAGGAGGGCAGCCTCACCATCCTCAACGACTCCTATAATGCCAATCCGCAGTCGTTCCGTGCGACCATCGCCACGGCCGCGGCGCTCCGGGCCGACCGCCGGCTGGTGTTCGTGGCTGGGACCATGCGCGAGCTGGGCCAAGAGGCTCCCGCGCTCCACCAGGAGATAGCAGAGGCCCTGGTGGACTTGCATCCGGAGCTGCTGGCGGCCGTGGGCGAATTCGTTCCGGCGTTGGCGCCGTATGCCGGGGCGTTGCGCCATCGGCTGGTCACCGCAGCCGATCCGCTGGCGCTGGCTCCCCTGCTGGCGGAGCGACTTCGGGGCGACGAGCTGGTGGTGCTCAAGGCATCCCGTGGCGTCGCGCTTGAACGTATACTTCCCGCCCTGAAGGCCCGCGCGAAGCACACCCCCGCTCCTGGTGCTCCGCTTCATCCCCGCTGAGGATTGATGTTCTATCACTGGCTCGCGCCACTCGGCAAGACGTACATCATCTTCAATCTCTTCAACTACATCAGCTTTCGGGCGGCGGGAGCGACGGTCACGGCGCTCATTCTGGCGTTTCTCGTGGGACCGCCGGTCATTCGCCGGCTGCGGGCACGAAAGGTGGGACAGGTGATTCGGGCGGAGGGGCCGGCCAGCCATCAGAGCAAGCGGGGTACGCCCACGATGGGAGGACTGATCATCCTTCTTGCCACTGTGGTTCCCACGCTGCTGTGGGCCCCGCTCACCAACCGGTATGTCGTCGTAGCGATGCTCTCGACCCTTTGGATGGGGTGTATCGGATTTCTCGACGATTACCTAAAGATCGTGCAGGGCAAATCCCGAGGACTGGTGGCCCGGTGGAAGCTCGCCGGACAGTGCAGCTTTGGCTTGCTGCTGGGACTCTTTCTCGCGTTCAACCCCGTGGTACCCACCGATACGATTCCCGCCACCGCCACCACTCTTCCGTTCTTCAAGTATCTCGTCGTCAATTTCGCACCGTGGCTCTTCATCGTGTTCGTGACCGTGGTGATTACCGGTAGCAGTAACGCGGTGAATCTCACCGATGGTCTCGACGGGCTGGCCACCGGGCTCGCCGGGATCGCGGCGGCGGCGTTTGCCGTGTTCGCTTACTTGTTCGGGCGCGTGGATGTGACCACCTATCTGAACGTGTTTTACTTGCCCGGCGCCGGCGAGCTGGCCGTGTTCTGCGCGGCGTTGATGGGGGCCACGATAGGATTTCTCTGGTTCAACGCTCATCCGGCCGAAGTGTTCATGGGGGACACCGGAAGCCTGGCCATTGGCGGCGCGCTGGGGACCGTTGCCATCCTCCTGAAAGCGGAGTTTCTGCTCTTGCTCATTGGTGGCGTGTTCGCGGCGGAAGCCATCTCGGTGCTGATTCAGACCGGTACCTACAAGTGGTTCAAGCGAACCCGGGGCAGGGAGTACGCCGATGCCCACCGGGTGTTTCGCATGGCACCGCTGCACCACCACTTCGAGAAACTGGGTTGGGCCGAAACCACAGTGGTGACCCGGTTCTACATCCTGGGATTACTGTGCGCCCTGGTGGCGCTGTCCACGCTGAAGGTGCGATGACCAGTACGGCCGCTGTCGAGCTCTTCGATCGCTGGCGGAGGAGCGGCCAGGAAGTGGCGGTTGTCGGACTGGGGAAGAGCGGTGTTTCCGCGACCCTGCTCCTGCGGACGATGGGAATTCCGGTGTATGCCTCCGACACCGGGAGCGGTCCGACGTATGAGGACTGGGCCAGGACACTGCGCAACGCCGGCGCTCAGGCTCAGATCGGGGGCCACGATCTCCAGCGCATCGCCCGGTCGGCCGGCGTGGTCGTGGCTCCGGGGGTACCGCCCGATGTTCCTGCTCTGACCGCGGCGCGCGGCGCGGGTATCGACATCTACGCCGAGGTGGATATCGGCTTCCTTGCCCTGGGCCGCACCCGCTGCATCGGCATCACCGGGACCAACGGCAAGACCACTACGACTGCGCTGATCGCTCACGTGCTCACGACCGCCGGGCTCCGGGCGGAGACGGCCGGCAACATCGGACGTCCGCTCTGCGACATCGCGCGTTCGGAGCACCCGCCCGACTGGCTCGCGCTCGAGCTCTCTTCCTTTCAGTTGCATGATGCGCCTCACCTCACCCCTTCCATCGGTGTCCTTACCAATCTCGCCCCCAATCATCTCGACCGTTACGCGACGCTGGAGGAGTATTACGGCGACAAAGCTCAGCTGTTTCGGAACGCGAGTCGGGATTCATTCTGGGTGACCAACGGGGACGATCGGGCGGTGCAGGAGATGAGCCGGGCGGTGCCCGGCAGCCAGGTCCGCTTCTCGATCGAGCGCCGGTCCCACGGGTGGTACGATCGGGAGGGAGGGCGACTCATGCTCGGCAATCAGGCGTTGCTGCAGCGCGACTCTCTCCCCCTCCTGGGTGACCACAACGTCGCCAACGCGCTGGCCGCGGCACTCGTGGCCGCCCAGATTGGAGCGCCGCTTCCGAAGATCGCGGAAGGCCTGCGTTCGTTTCGCGCCATCCCCCACCGGGTCGAGCCGATACGCGAGGTGGACGGGGTACTCTGGATCAATGATTCGAAATCGACCAACATCACCTCCACCGAAGTCGCCGTGGCGGCACAGCAACGGCCCTTCGTGCTTCTGCTCGGCGGAAGGCATAAGGGAGAGCCCTATACCCGCCTGGCGGAGCCGCTCCGGGAGCGCTGCCGAGCCGTCGTTGCGTACGGAGAGGCCAAGCCTCTGATCCAGAGGGACCTGGGGTCCAGCCTCAAGGTGGTGCCGGCCGACAGCTTTGACGAGGTGCTCACGACCGCTCGGGGCCTGACCCGCCCGGGCGACGCTGTGTTACTCTCACCGGCCTGCTCCAGCTACGACATGTTCCGCAACTACGAGGAGCGCGGCGACCGTTTCCGTGCTGCGGTCGAGGCGCTATGAGCCTGCGGCCGGTGCGGCATCCGGGCGAGCTTCGCTGGGAAACCAGGCTTCTGGCCATGGTCACCGCCGTGCTGGTCGTGTTCGGCATCGCGGCGACGTACGGTGCCGCCAGCCTGGGCACGCTGGAAGCTCACAGCATGGGCCTCGGGTTCGCATTCCGGCAACTCTCCGGGGCCTTCGTAGGCGGGGTACTCCTGCTCCTGGCCTCCCGTCTCGACTACTTTCGCTGGCGCCAGCTTGCCTGGCCGATGCTCCTCGTGACGGTAGCGCTCCTGCTCATTCCGCTTCTACCGCTGACCCGCTCGATTGCTCCCCTGGTGAATGGGGCACGCCGCTGGGTGGACATCGGGCCACTGAACTTCCAGCCCTCCGAGCTGGCTCGGGTAGTCGTGGTCATCTGGTGCGCCATGCTCGCCTCGAAGAAGGGCGAGCAGGTGCGCGAGTTCAAGAAAGGCGTGCTGCCGTTCATTCTCATCCTGGGACTCGTGTCGATTCTCATCCTGCTCGAGCCCAATCTCTCAATGGCAACCCTGGTGGCGCTCCTGGGCGGCCTCGTGCTGTTCACCTCTGGCGCCAAGATCGGACACTTCCTGCTCCTCGTCGGACTGGCGATGATCCTGGTCTTTCACCAGATCCGCGACGTGCAGTACCGCCTGGCCCGGCTGCTCACCTTTCTGAATCCAGGCGATGCGACCACGGAAGCCGGCTTTCAGATCCACCAGTCGCTCGTGGGAATCGGGTCGGGACAGCTCTTCGGCGTGGGTTTTGGCGAGGGGCAACAGAAGCTGGGGTATCTCCCCTATGCCTACTCCGATTTTCTGTTCAGCACCATCGGGGAGGAATGGGGATTCGTCGGGCTTCTCGTCGTAGTCTCGCTCTTCGCACTCTTCTGCTGGCTCGGGTTCCGCATCGCCCGTACGGCGGCCGATCCGTTCGGCCAGTACCTCGCGGTGGGGCTTACCGCCACGATCGGACTCACCGCCTTCATGCACATGGCCGTGTCGCTCGGATTGATGCCGACGACCGGACTGACCCTTCCGTTCATGTCGTACGGGCGCTCGAGCCAGGTGATCTCACTGTTGGCGACCGGCATCCTGATCAACATCGGCCGGTTGCGGGGGAGTGCCCGGGCGGGAGGGCCGAGGGAGCGGCGGGCTGGACGGGCCGAGAGGCGGGGCAGCGAGGCAGCGGGGCAGCGAGGTGGCGGGGCAGGCGGGCAGCGAGGAGAAACGAAGAGGGCACAAGTCGAGAGGCGCGTACGTGGTTGATTCAGAAACCGCCGCGCCTCCCCGCGGCCCAGCTGCCCCGCGTATCCTTATCGCCGGCGGCGGTACCGGCGGGCATCTGATGCCGGCACTGGCCATCGCGGGAGCCCTCGAGGAGTACGCTCCTCACCTCGAGCCCGTGCTGATTGGCGCCAGCCGCGGTGTCGAGGCTCGCATTCTTCCCACTCGGAACCACCGCTTCTATCTGCTTCCCACCGAGCCGATCTATCGACGGGCCTGGTGGAGAAATCTCCGCTGGCCGTTCGTGGCCGGCCGCCTGCTCCGGGAAATCGGACGAGTGTTCGAGAACGAGGCTCCCGTTGCCGTATTGGGGACGGGAGGATACGCCTCTGGCCCGGTTGTCTGGTGGGCAGCCCGGCAGGGACTTCCCACTGCGATTCAGGAGCAGAATGCGTTTCCCGGACTGGCGACAAGATGGCTGAGCCGAAGGGTTCGGCATGTGTATCTTGGCCTTCCTGAGGCCAGAAGTCTCCTGCGCTTCGGGAAGGCGACACGGGTGTTCGACACCGGGAACCCGATCGCGCCGCCCACTCCGGAGCGGCGTGCTGCCGCCTTGGCCAAGTTCGGACTCGACGGCCGGCGACGCGTCGTTCTCGTCACCGGCGGCAGCCAGGGAGCCCTGGCGATCAACCGGGCGGTCGCCCGTTGGCTCGACAGCGGAGGACTCGGCGAGGCAGCGCTCATCTGGGTCACGGGCCGAGGCACGCACGAGGAATTCGCCGGGTACGACTCACCTCCTGCAGTGCGAGTGGTGGACTTCCTCGATCCCATGGCTGATGCCTATGCCGTCGCAGACCTCGTGGTCTCCCGGGCGGGCATGATCACCGTGGCGGAACTATGCGCCTGGGGGCTTCCCAGTGTGCTGATTCCGCTGCCCACCGCGGCGGCGGATCATCAGAGTCACAATGCCAGAGTGCTCGCCGCGGCCGGTGCCTCATGCCTGCTGAGCCAATCCGAGCTCACCCCGGAGCGGCTGCGGGAGGTCGTCATCCGACTTCTGAGTGATGACTCGGAACGAAAGCAGATGGCCCAGCGCGCCTTGGCCCGGGGCCGTCCCTACTCGGCTCGTGACATAGTGTCGAACTTGTTGACACTCATCTCGTGATCGCGACTTTCCGAACTTGCAGCAACATCTTACATTAGCCCATCTAACATGGGACTGTTCAACCCCACGGATCAGCGCACTGTCCACTTCATGGGAATCGGTGGCGCCGGGATGAGTGCGCTGGCACTCATCGCTCGGCGCCGCGGAGTCGCGGTGAGCGGGTGCGACGTGGATCCTTCGGGCGCGGCCGATCTCACGGCCCTCGACGTCGTGGTCTGCCAGGGGCATGATCCGGCCCATCTGGCGGGCGTCCGGGCAGTTGTGGTGACGGCCGCGGTCCCGCCGCAGCATCCCGAGCTCGAGCGGGCTCGTGAGTTGGGCCTCCCCATCGTGCCGCGCAAGGTGGCGCTGGCAGAGCTGATCCGAGGAGCGCGCGCGGTTTGCGTCGCGGGCACCCACGGCAAGACCACCACGACGGTGATGGCCACCGAAGCGCTGAGTGCCGCAGGGCTCAACCCCACGGGCATCGCCGGTGGTCGAGTGAGTAGCTGGGGGGGAAATGCCCGCGTGGCGGGCGACGAGTTGTTCGTGGTCGAGGCCGACGAATTCGATAAGGCATTTCTCACCCTCTACCCCACGGTTGCCGTGGTGAATAACGTCGAGCCCGATCATCTCGAGTGCTATGGGTCGATGCCCGCCCTCGAAGACGCGTTCGCCGAGTTTGCCGGACGGGCGCAAATCGCCATCGTGAGTGGAGATGATCCCGGCGCGGTCAAGCTGGCCCAGCGACTCGACACCACGGTCCGCCGCTTCGGCATGGCCGAGGACGCCGATCTTCGGATCACCGGTGTGGTGCAGCGGGCCGACCGGACCGAGGCTCGCATACTCTGGCGGGACGGCCGGGTAGTCTCCCTTCGCCTCCGGGTACCAGGGCTGCACAACCTGCGGAATGCGGTCGCCGCGCTCGGCGTAGCCGATGCGCTCGGTGCTCCGCTCGAGGCTGCCGCAACAGCCTTGGGTGAGTTCCAGGGCGTGGGCCGCCGGTTCGAGCGCCTGGGCGAGTTTTCCGGCGTGGCCGTCGTCGACGACTACGCCCATCACCCATCCGAGCTGGCTGCCACCCTGTCGGCGGCGCGGCAAGCGTTCCCCGGGCGACGCCTCGTGGCGGTATTTCAGCCCCATCTTTATTCCCGCACCGCAGCCCATGGGCAGGCCATGGGGCAGGCCCTTGCCGCTGCAGACCTGGTGATCGTGACCGAGATCTATCCGGCGCGAGAGCAGCCCATCGCCGGCGTGAGCGGCCGGCAAGTGGCCGACGCGGCCGAGCGAGCTGGAGCGGATGCGCGGTTCGAGCCGATCCGCGCCGAGGTCGGCAAGACCGTCTACCGTGCGCTGAAGGCTGGAGACGTCGTGCTTACGCTCGGTGCCGGCGATATCACCCGGGTCGCTCCCGAACTGGTGCGTTGGCTGAGCGCGGCCTGAGCCGCAGTTGGCTCGGGCACTGGCGCATGCGCCTCGTTCTTCAACTGCTCGGGACGGTCGCAGCGGTTGGTCTGGCCTGGTATGTCGGGCCGCGGCTCCTGCGCCGACTGGAATTCTTCCGGATCCGGCGGGTGGAAATCACCGGACTTCAGTATCTTGCTCCAGCCAAGGTGATCACCGCCTTGGGACTGGACTCCCGGGCAAGCGTCTTTGACGATTTTGCTGGCCCCGGCCGGCGCCTCCGCGCTCTCCCGGGCGTCAACTCAGCGGCACTGCGGCCGCGATGGCCGGGAACGCTCGAGATCGTCGTCCAGGAAGCTCTGCCGGTCGCGCTTGCACCCGGATCGGCCGGGCTCGCGCTGCTCGACTCCAGCGGGAAGGTGCTGCCCTTCGATCCGACCTTCTCGGCGCCGGATCTGCCGGTGGTACCCAGTGCCGACCGTGCGGTGGCGAGGGTGCTGGCAACCGTGCTGGTGAACGATGCCCTGTTATTCGCTCGCGTCCGGTCGGCGTGGCGGGTGCGGGAAGATGTGGTACTCGATCTGGACGGCCGCAGGCTCTGGTTTGGCCCGGCTGTCACGGCGGAGGATATACGAGCGGTGATGGCGGTCGCGCAGGACCTCGCCCGGCAACGGCGAGACTATCGGGAGCTCGATGGACGCTTCGCGGGCCAGGTCATAGTGCGCCGGGGCGGAGCATGAGCAGCCAGCCCCAGCGGCTCGTCGCCGCCCTGGATCTCGGCTCCACCAAGGCCGTCGCGGTCATCGCCGAGGTGACTGGTGAGGCCCGGGATCCCGGGGCAAAGATTCTGGGATTGGGCGTGGAACGAAGCACCGGCATCCGGCGAGGAGTGGTTCGCGATATCGAGGAGACCACCCGCGCGCTGGACAAGGCCATGAAGAGTGCCCAGCGCATGGCGGGGGTCGAGGTCGGGTCGATCTACTGCGGTCTGGCCGGAGAGCATGTGGCGGGCCGCACCTCCCATGGCATGGTATCGGTCACGGGCGATGAGATCCGCACCAGCGACGTGGCCCGGGTAAACGATATGGCCAGCAGTGTGAGCTTCGGCCGCGACCATGAGCTGTTGCACGCGATCCCCCAGGATTACCTGATCGACCAGCAGGGCGGCATCAGCGAGCCGATCGGCATGACGGGCTCGCGTCTCGAGGCCGAGGTCTATCTGGTGACGGTGCTCTCGAGCGTCCTGCAGAATATGCGGAAGTGCGTGGAGCGGGCCGGATACCACGTGGCGGAATTCGTACTCGAACCGCTGGCCGCGTCGCTGGCGGTGCTGACCGCCGACGAGATCGAGCTCGGCTGTGCCATCGTCGAATTGGGCGGCGGCTCCACCAACGTCTCGGTCTTCCAGAGCGGGAAGATTCGCCATACCGGCTCATTGCCCTGCGCCGGCGGGCACGTAACCGCCGACATCGTGCATGGCCTGCAGGTTACCCAGCATGACGCGGAGCGGCTGAAAGAACGATTCGGCGCCGCCTTCGAGCCGCTGGTGCCCGAGAGCGATGTGTTCGAGCTCCCCAGCACGCCGGGCCAGGGCGCCCGCAACGCGCAGCGGCGGGTACTCGCGCACATCATGCATATGCGATTACAGGAAGTGCTGGAGTATGCGCTCGACGAGATCACGCGGGCTGGGTATCATCAGCGCTTACCCGCCGGCGTCATCATAACAGGTGGTGGTGCGCTGGCACCCGGCATCGTGGAGCTGGCCCGCGAGGTGTTCGCGATGCCGGCGCGATGCGGCGTGCCGGGGCAGCGTCTGCGGGGCTTGGCCGACAGCGTCGAGTCCCCCCGGATGGCGGTACCAGCCGGCCTGGTGCTCTATGGCGCCAGACAGGTTGCGTTGAGCGGTGGTGGGGGTACCGGTGGGCGGAAGTCACCAGCCGTGGAGAAAGTGCTCGCTCCGGTGCGACGGTGGCTCCAGGACTTCTTCTGAGGCAGCCCGAGGACACATGACTATGATCTTTGAACTTGAGGAAGGCGCGGCCCAGACCGCGCGGATGAAAGTGGTAGGCGTCGGCGGCGGTGGCGGCAACGCCGTGAACCGCATGATCGAGGACCAGCTGGGTGGGGTCGAGTTCATCTCCGTGAACACCGACTCGCAGGCGCTCGCCATGTCGAAGTCCGACATCAAGATTCAAATCGGACGGAAGCTGACCCGTGGTCTGGGCGCGGGCGCGCGTCCTGAGATCGGCCGGCAAGCCATCGAAGAGAACCGGGACGAGGTGCTCCACGCGGTCCAGGGTGCCGACATGGTCTTCGTTACCTGCGGGATGGGAGGGGGAACCGGAACCGGCGCCGCCCCGGTAGTGTCGCAAATGGCTCGGGAGGCAGGTGCGCTCACCGTCGGCATCGTCACCAAGCCGTTCCTGTTCGAGGGCCGGCGGCGGATGAAGCAGGCCGAAGGTGGAATTAACGAAATGCGCAAGAACGTCGATACTATGATAGTGGTGCCGAACGAGCGGTTGCTCGCTGTGGTGGGGAAGGGAATCCCCTTCCAGGAGGCGCTGAAGAAGGCCGACGAGGTGCTGCTGCATGCCACGCAAGGCATCGCAAGCCTCATCACCTCGACCGGCATCATCAACGTGGACTTTGCCGACGTCCGGACCGTAATGCAGAACGGGGGCGCGGCGCTCATGGGCACCGGCATCGGGCGGGGCGAGAATCGGGCGCTGGAGGCGGCCCAACAGGCCATCTCGAGTCCGTTGCTCGACAACATCTCCATCGCGGGCGCCATGGGTGTGCTGATCAACATTATCGGCGGTGACGACTTGACGCTGGGCGAGACGACGCAGATCAACGACATCATCCACGACGCGGTGGGAGACGATGCCGAGATCATCTTCGGCGCTGGCAACGACCCGGCGATGCACGGGGAGGTGCGGGTGACGGTCATCGCGACCGGCTTCGACCGGCCCGCCGTCGCGGAGCAGCCGGTAGGACGAGTCTCCGGGGCGAGTGGCGTGATCAACTTCCCCTCGCAGAGACAGCGTCCCTCGACTCCATCGCAGCCTAGCAATCCGGTCATCACCCGGGTGCAGCCTCGCATTCACCAGACGCCGGCGCAAGGCACACCGACGGATGTGCCGGAAATGGAAATTCCCACCTTCATCCGACGGCAGATGGACTGATGCGGAAAGTCGGGCTGCCCATCGCCGCTCTGGTCTTCAGCACCGCGGCATTTCTGGGGATCACGGGCCGCTGGCCGTGGCACCGATTGAGCACGTCACCAGCAGTCCCCGTGACGGTGCAGCCCCTCATCCAATTCATCGAGACGCTGGATACCCTTCGCCGGGGCGAGACCCTCTCCGCGCTCCTGGCCCGGCACCGGATCGAAGGCATCGATTTCCACCGGCTCGATCCGGCGCTCTCCCTCAACCCGCGCCGTCTCCGCCCCGGACTGGTGTTCAGCTTCGGGCGGGAGGTGGGCGACTCGGCCCCCAGCCGGATCCTGGTGCGCACCACTCCCGAGCAACGGGTCACCTTCCGGCGGGTGGCCCAGAGCTGGAACGCGCAGGCGGAGCCGATCCGCTGGCGGGTCGAGGAGGCTCGCATCGAAGGCGCGATCGACAACTCCTTATATGAAGCGTTGGATGCCGGAGTCGCCGATACCCAACTCGACGTAGTGAACCGCCGCCGCCTCGCGTGGGACCTGGCCGATGTCTACGCCTGGCAAATCGACTTCACCCGCGACATTCAGCCGGGCGACCGGTTCCAGGTTTTATACGAGCGCCTGATTTCCGAGGACGGCGAGGTCCGGTTCGGCCGCGTTCTTGCCAGCGATCTGAGCATCTCTGGAAAGAGCTTGACCGCCTTTCGATTCGGCGGGGGTATTGGGCAGGCTACCCAGTACTATGACGCCGAGGGCAACTCGCTTCGGCGGGCTTTCCTCCGGGCTCCGGTGGAGTTCCGGCGGATCTCCTCCCGGTTTGCCAGCGCCCGCTTTCATCCCGTCCTGGGGCTGACCCGGCGCCACGAGGGCACCGACTACGCGGCCGCGCCAGGCACGCCGGTCATGGCGGCCGGCGACGGTATCGTAATGCGGGCCGGCCGGGCCGGGGGCTACGGGAACCTGATCGAGCTGCGTCATCTCAATGGCATCACCACCCGCTACGGCCATCTCCGCGGCTTCGCGCGAAGCATCCGGCCTGGGGTTCGGGTGCAGCAAGGCCAGACCATCGGCTATGTCGGCTCTACCGGGCTGGCCACCGGACCCCACCTCCACTACGAATTCCGGATGGGTGGTGTGGCTAAAGACTCCCGCAGGGTCAATCTGGGCAACGGGACGCCGGTTGCTTCCACCGACCGCGCCGGCTTCGACCGGGAACGAGGCCGTCTCCTCGACCTCCTGCGTCAAACACAGGTGTTTTCTCCCGCCCTAGCAGGTCAGACGGAATCTCCAACGCGGTGGCTGCCGTAGCGCCTGTAGTGGACCTCCTTCCCGCCATCGATGTTCGATCCGGCCGCGTCGTTCGCCTGAGTCAGGGTGAGCCGACGCGGCAAACGATTTACGGGGATGATCCCGTACTGGTAGCCGAGCGGTTCGTGGCAGACGGTGCCCGCTGGATCCATCTGGTGGACCTGGATCGCGCGTTCGGCAGCGGCGACAATCTTCCCACCATTCAAAGGGTGGTGTTGCAGGTGGGCTCGAGAGTCAGGCTTCAGCTGGGCGGCGGATTCCGGACCCTGGATCTGGTGCGGTCGGGTCTCGAGCTGGGCGTAGCGCGGGTAGTGATCGGGACCGCCGCCGCCGTGGATCCCGAGCTGGTGCCGAAGGCGGTAGCAGAGTTCGGCTCCAGCCGGCTCGCGGTTGGAGTCGATGCGCGCCAGGGCTTCGTCGCCATTCGGGGCTGGGCCGAGACTTCGTCGCAGCGGGCGCAAGAGCTGGCGGGCCGGGTTGCGGCGCAGGGCATCGAGACCGTGATCTACACCGACATTGCCCGCGACGGGATGCTGGGAGGCCCCGATCTCGCCGGCGCGGCTGCTTTGCTCTCGAGCGGCGCGCGGGTGATTGTGAGTGGTGGCGTCGCCACTGCCGGGGACGTTCGAGACGCATGCACCACCGGGCTGGCCGGCGTCATCGTGGGCCGCGCGCTATACGAGGGCCGCCTGACCTTGTCCGATGCGCTCGCCGCCGCGGACTGCCACCCGTCCACCCGATGACGCTGCTGGTGCTGCTGCTGGCCGGTGCCTTGGCCGCTGTCACCTACCTGGGGCTGGAGCGGCTCGGCCGTCGCGCCTGGATTCCCATGGGGTTCCGCGCGGTAGCCTGGGCAGCGCTCGGCCTGCTGCTCATCAATCTGAGCTGTCCCGTGCGAGGAACGCCGCTCCGGCCCCTCGTTCTTCTGGATGCCTCGCTCAGCCTCAGCGCAGCTGGAGGCCGGTGGCGGGAGGCGCGCGATACGGCTCAGCGCCTGGGCGACGTCCGACCCTTCGGGGACGAGCGGCTCACCTCAGACTCGACACCGACTCGGGGACGCTCACTCCTTGCGCCCGCGCTGCTGGCGGCCTCTGGCGCCGATCGGGAGATCGTGGTGGTGAGCGACGGAGAGATCGAAGATCAGCGGGACATCCCGGCCGACATTCTTGCTCGCAGCACGGTGCGCCTCTTTCCCCGAGCACAGCGCCCCGATCTCGCGGTCACCCGGGTGGCCGGTCCCTTGCGAGTGAGCGCCGGCGACTCGATTCCGCTCGAGGTGACGGTACAAGCCGCGGGCGGCAGCGTCCGCGACAGCATCACGGTCGAGGTGGTAGCGGGATCGACCCGGTTGGCTTCTCGACTCGTGCGCCTGAGTGGCCCCAATGCCGGTCGCGCCCGTATCGTGGTGCCTCCGGCTGCGCTGTCGAAGGGAGACCACCTGCTGCGGGTCAGACTGGTGCAGAGCAACGATGCCGACCCTCGCACCGACATGCGGCTTCATCTCGTCACCGTTACGGCCACACCAGGCGTGGTATTTCTCGCCGCCCCCGCCGATTGGGACAGCCGTTTCCTCTATCGAGTTCTGCGCGACGTGTCCCAGCTCCCGCTACGAGGCTACCTCCGCCTCGAAGGCGATCGTTGGCGTTCGATGGCCGATCTTCGTCCTGTTGCGACCGAGCAGGTGCGCCGGGCGGCTCGGCGGGCCGACCTCCTTATCCTGAAGGGCGGCGTGGAAAATTTCGCTGGCAGTAGCCTGGCTCGCGGCGTCTGGAGCTGGCCCAGCGGAGAAGGCGGAGAGAGCCGGCTGCCGGGGGACTGGTATCTGAGCGCCGCGGACGCCTCACCCCTTGCGGGTGCATTCCTGGGCCAGCCGGTGGATTCCTTCCCGCCGGCGATACAGCTGACACCCCTGGAGGCAGACCCCGGCGATTGGGTTGCGCTCTACGCCCAGCTGGGCCGGCGGGGTCCCCTGCGTCCCGCGGTCCTGGGACACCACGACGAGCGGGTCCGCCGGATTACCGTCGCCGCCGACGGTCTCTGGCGCTGGGCGTTCCGCGGCGGCTCGAGCGAGCAGAGCTATCGATCCTGGGTGGCCGCCGCCGCCAGCTGGCTGCTCGGCGGCGCCGACACGACCCGCGGTGTCGCCCGCCCGGTTCAACCGGTGGTGGCAAACGGCCGGCCGCTGCTGTTTGAATGGATAGCCTCCGGCCCTCCTGTCTCTCAGGCAGTGTCCTGGTCCAGCACCAGTGAGTCTGCCCTGCACCTTGGGTCAGGGGCGGACACTGATTCCCTGCACTTCGACGGGAGTGGCCGAGCCACGATCTGGCTCCCTCCTGGGGAATACCGCTATCGGTTGGGGGGCGGCGGATCCGGCACCGTGGCCGTCGAGCAGTACTCGGATGAGTTGCTTCCCGGTGTAGTAACCCTGGCGGCTCACCTCGGCCGAGGCTCCCGGTCCAACGCACGCACGTCGGCCCGCGATTGGACCTGGCTGTTCGGGCTTTGTGTGCTTGCCTTATCAGGAGAATGGTTTGCGCGGCGGCGGCTCGGGTTGCGGTGAGGTAGTACATTTCGCTCACCTAGCTCGGGAATGAGATTGATGGCCTCGAACAGATTGGGAGACGGCGAGAAGCGGAGCCTCTGGTCGCGCATCAAGCGTATTGCGCTCACTGACGTCGGTGCGCTCATGCGGGGGCTCAACGCCGAGGACCTGGAGAACATGGAGCGGGTCCTCATCGAATCGGACTTCGGGGTGGCCGCCACGGTGGAGCTCACGCAGGCCGTGGAAGACGAGGTTCGGCGCGGCAAGCTCAAGACCGAGGCCGATCTCAAGCGGGCGCTCCGGGAACGCATCGCCAGTATGCTGGAAAGCTCCGGCAATCCGGGTGCTATCGCCCGTGCTGCCTCAGGGCCCACGGTACTCCTCTTGGTCGGGGTCAATGGAAGCGGAAAGACCACGACCGCCGCCAAGCTGGCCCGGCGGCTCCAGGCAGAAGGACGGACCGTGCTGCTCGCCGCGGCCGATACCTACCGCGCTGGCGCCGTCGCCCAGCTCCAGGTCTGGGCCAACCGGCTCGGCCTCCCGTGCGTCGCCGGTGCACCCGGCGGCGATCCCGCATCCGTCGCCTTCGATGCCATCGATGCCGCCGTCGCCCGGGGGCGGGATACCATCATCATCGACACGGCCGGCCGGTTGCATACCCAGGAGGACTTGATGGAGGAGCTGCGGAAGATCACCCGGGTCATCGGGCGGCGGCTGCCCGGCGCGCCGCATGAGACTCTTCTGGTGCTCGATGGTACCGTGGGGCAAAACGCGATCCAGCAGGGCAAGCTTTTCTCCCAGGCGGTCTCGCCCACCGGCATCATCGTCACCAAGCTCGATGGCAGCGCCCGCGGCGGGGCGGTGACCGCCTTGAAGCGGGAGCTGGGCCTTCCGATTCGATTCATCGGCCTGGGAGAATCCCTGGAGGACCTGGCGCCCTTCGACCCGGCGCAATTCGCGGAAAACCTTCTTTCCGAAGCGCCGGTCGAGGCGACCTAGAGCAGATGCCCACGCGCGCCCCGGCCGCCGTCCGGCTCGACACTCCGGTCAAGTTCCTGAAAGGCGTCGGGGAACGGCGGGCCGAAGCGCTCGAGCGGCTCAACATACGGACGGCGCGGGATCTTCTCTGGCATCTGCCGCACCGGTATGTGGACGCGTCGAGCGTCACTCCCCTGGCGAGAGCCCGTCTGGGAGAGGAAGTCGCCTGTGTGGGTCAGGTCGTGGCCAAGGGAGTGCTGCCGACCCGCCGGGGTCTCCGCATCTTTCACGCGGTGCTTCGGGACGACAGCGGTTTGCTCGAATGTGTCTGGCCAGGGCAGCCGTTCCTCGATCGCACCATCATTGTGGGCCAGACACTCCTCGTCTCCGGTCCGATCCGCTTCTATCACGGCCGCCAAATGGCACCCCGGGAGTACGTGATCCTGGCGGATGCTCAAGGTGATGCCGATCCGCTCGCCGCGGGGAAAGTCCTCCCGGTCTATCCCGCCACCGAAGGTCTCAGTCACAAAGTCATACGCTCGCTGATCGAGCGGCATCTCGATGGGCTGATTGCCGCCTCGGAGGACGTGCTTCCCGAAGCTGTTTGGCGTGACATGGAGATGCCCGACTTGCGCGATGCATTGAGAGCGGTCCACCGGCCCGAGTCGCTGGACGACGCCGAGCGCGGCAGGCGACGGTTGGCGCTGGACGAGCTGTTCGATTTGCAGTTGATGCTCATTCGGGCGCGCGCGGTCGCCAAGCGCCATCGGAGCGGCGTGGCGTTCACGATCAAGCGTCAGTTGACCACCCGGCTGAAGGAGAGCCTGCCCTGGGAGCTCACCGACGATCAGCAGCGGGCTATCCGTGAGATCACCACCGACATGACGGCGCCCGAGCGCATGCACCGTCTTCTTATGGGCGACGTGGGCACCGGAAAGACGGTGGTCGCCCTGTTTGCCATGCTGCTCGCGCTGGAGAATGATTTTCAGGCGGCGTTGATGGCTCCCACCGAGCTGCTGGCGGAGCAGCACGCGGCGACGCTCGAGACACTGCTCGCGCCGCTCGACCTCAAGCCTGAGCTGCTCCTGGGCCGCCAGACCGCGGCGGAAAAGGGGGCGGTGCGCCAACGCCTCGCAGCCGGTTCCGCCCGGCTGGTGGTGGGCACCCACGCGCTGTTGCAGGAGGGCGTCTCCTTCCGCCGCCTGGGACTGGTCGTGATCGACGAGCAACACCGGTTCGGGGTGGAGCAGCGGGCCGCTTTGATCGGCAAGGGTACTGCCCCCGATGTCCTGCTTCTCACCGCCACGCCGATTCCCCGGTCGCTCGCGCTCACATTGTATGGCGACCTCGATGTCTCGACTCTCAAGCAGCGGCCCCCGGGCCGGGGCGCCGTGCGCACGGCGCTGCGAAGTCCCTCCCAGCGGGATCGGGTATTCGATTTCATCCGGGGCGAATGCGCCAAGGGGAGGCAGGCCTATGTCGTGCTCCCGGTTATCGAGGAGTCGGAGCGGGCCGACCTCCGAGCCGCCACCACTATGGAACAGTCGCTGGCGGGCCGCTGGCCCGAGTTGCAGGTGGGCCTGGTGCACGGCCGGCTCAAAGCGGAGGACCGCGATATGGTCATGCGCCGGTTCCGGAGCGGAGAGTTGCAGGTGCTGGTCGCCACAACCGTCATCGAGGTGGGAATAGATGTGCCGAACGCCACAATCATGCTGATCGAGCACCCGGACCGGTTTGGCCTGGCGCAATTACATCAGCTGCGTGGTCGCGTGGGGCGGGGAACCGACGAGAGTTACTGCATCCTGTTGGCCGACGGATCTCCCCCCAGCCGCCTCCATGCCTTTGCCGCATCGCAGGATGGGTTCAAAATTGCGGAGCTCGATCTGGAGGAGCGCGGGATGGGAGACCTGATCGGGTCGCGGCAGTCAGGTGGGTTCGAGGTGCGTCACGCTCGACTTCCGGCCGATGCCGACTTACTGGTGCGGGCGCGCGAGCTGGCAATGCGGATCATCGAGGCGGATCCGGCGCTTCAGCGGCGCGAGAATCAGCGGATCCGGGAACGGGCGGTGTCGCGGTATCCGCGTGCCGTCGAGTTATTTCGAGTGGGTTAAGGACGATGCCATTACCGCAGGCGAATCATCGGACATCGTGCGGCTGTAGGGGCGCACAGCGTGCGCCCTTCAACCCATCCGACATTGGGTGGCCGAGGGGGCGCACAGCGTGCGCCCTTCAACCCATCCGACGTTGGGCGGCCGAGAGACGCGTCGTGCGCCGTCATCAGGCGCGGTTCAGACCACCGAGCCGGGTTGGCGGCGATATAGCGGCGCATTGCAGCCAGCGCACCGGCATTGCGAATGAGAGACTCGTAGTAATTCCGCTGCCAGATCTTATAGGTGACGACACCCAGAAGGGTGTTGATCCGTGAAGTACAAACGGCTTTGTATCCGGCAATCAACGAACCCAGGGAGCCAGGTTCCCGAGCGAAGCTCGGGAGCGAGCTCAATGGGGCCTTGGGTAGAAACACAATCGCATGGAAATGATTGGGCATCACTACGAATGCATCG
>JBJMPK010000064.1:0-5863 GCA_045803245.1 Gemmatimonadales bacterium | reverse complement strand
GATCAACGTCGGCGCCTATGATGTCGGTAACGGCACCAAGACGTGGCAATACGACTCCTGCTCGCTGACCCGCGCGCTGGGCCACATCGGCTCGCTCCAGCGGGTACGGAATGGATGGACCGACACCTGGTCGAGCTACTAATGGAGAACACAATGCCGCGCATCCGGAGAACCACGGGCTTCACCCTGATCGAGGTGATCGTGTCCATCACCATCCTCGCCGGGGGCATCCTGATCCTTGGCGGCATGCTGCTGCGGTCGTCCCGCACGGCCGAGGCGGCCTCGGCGGTTTCCTATCAGACCGCGGCCATGATGGCTGAAATGGCACGGCTCGATGCCTTGCCGTTCACCCAGCTGCCCGCTGCCGGTACCGTCTGCACCACGGTCACGGCGCACCCGCTGCCCCACGATCTGTGCACCACGATCACCGTTGTATCGACCAAGGTGCGCCAGGTGAAGGTAAAGGTGACCCCGGTCGGGAACCCTTTATTGGCGACCGATTCAGTAATGTTCGAGCGGAGCATCTCCGGAAACGGTACTCCGCTGAACACTCCTTGACGGAATTGACCCAGACAGAGAGGCCTAGTATGTCGTCGATTTCGATTCGGTTGAACCGCCGGGGAGCCACGCTCCCGCTGACTGTCATCGTGCTGGCCCTGATGGCCGTCTCGGTGGCCATTACCTACGGCAGAATCTCGGCCGAGCGGGTCATCACCGGAGACGCCCAGGCCCAGGCCGGCGCGTTCGCCGTGGCCCAGTCGGGCTTGAACCGGTACCTATCGGCGGTCAACGGCAAACCAGCGGCTTCGGTGACCGTCAACTACACCGACCTCCCCGGCGGCACGGCCCAGGTGGATTTGCGGATGCTGCGGGAATCCACCACCACGCTGCTCCCGGCGGTTTACGTCATCACTTCGCGGGGCCGGTATACGGCAGCCCGGCGCTACAACTCGTTGACCCCGTCCGCCGAGCGGACGGTGGCTACCTACGCCCTGTGGCAGCCTGCGCCCTTCGATCTCAACGCCGGCGTGACCAGCCTCACCGGCATGACCGCCAACGGTAACTCCGGTGCCTACAGCGGAATCGACCGTTGCGGCGCGGGCGCGTCGATCCCCGGAGTGGCGGTACCTGATGGCACCTGGAACGCCGCGCACCCGACCATCGTTGACGGAGTCCCCGACGACGCTGCCGTCGGGATGGGAAGCGGGGGCCTTGGGGGAACGGCCAAGGATGAAGTGAAAGTCGACTGGGCCGGCGTCGTCGCCGGCACGGCGTTCCCCGCTAATTACACCTACCCGACCAACGCGTGGCCCGGCACCGGCTCGCCTGGTTTCGCGGACTGGCCGGTGGTGCGGGTGAACGGAGACCTGACGATGCCGGGTAGTGGCAAGGGCATTCTCATCGTCACCGGAAACCTGACCTGGAACGGGACTCCCAATAAGCAGTGGGAGGGACTTGTCCTCGTCGGGGGAACCCTCATCGGGAACGGTGCCAGCACCATTTACGGGGCGGTGATCACCGGACTCAACATCAAGACCGGGACCGCGGTCGGCAACTACGACGTCGGCAACGGCACCAAGACCTGGCAGTACGACTCCTGCTCCCTGACCCGGGCGTTGGGCCACATCGGGTCGCTCCAGCGGGTACGGAACGGCTGGACCGACACCTGGTCGAGCTACTAGAGCACCGTCGCTCCGCATAACGAGCGGTTCATATGAATCGGCGGCCATCGGGTGATCCCGGTGGCCGCCGATCGCATTGTCGAAGGATTGTGGGCACCATCATCCACCGCAGACGTGATTTCGAGGCGCTTTTATTCACCACAGAGGGCCCCACAATCACGAATCGCTCAGTCTTACATCAGCAACCACCGGAAAGTCCTTCTCGGTCATAGCTCCCGACTGCGATGACGGAGGACCCTTCTGGCGGCCTGATGTAAGACTGGGCTGGTCGGGTCTTCGGGACCCTCTGTGGTGAAGCGCCTCAATCTTAGGGTGCTGGATGGCAGTGCCCCCACCCCGAAAGAACGCCGGCCCGCCCGACTGGCTCGACCTCGCGCGAGTCTGTTGCAATATTCAAGTCGGCTGAACGACCTCTACAGCCCCGGATTCGCGACTCACTTCTCAATAGGCCCAGATCATGACTCTCAGTGGCAAAACCGTCCTGTTTTTTGCAGGCCCTTTGTACGAGGATCTCGAGCTCTGGTACCCCAAGATCCGGCTGGAGGAAGAAGGCGCGCATACCGTCGTCGCGGGCACCGGCGAGAAGACCTACCAGGGCAAGCGCGGATATCCCATCACCGTCGACACCAGCGTGGACGAGCTCTCCGCGGACGAGTTCGACGGCCTGGTGATCCCGGGCGGCTACGCCCCCGACATCATGCGGCGCTCGGCCAAGCTGCTCCAGCTCACCCGGGAGATCTACCAGGCCGGCAAGCCGGTGGCCTTCATCTGCCATGCCGGCTGGGTGCCGATCTCCGCCGGGATCGTCAAGGGCAAACGGGGCACCAGCGTGGGGGCCATCAAGGACGATCTGGTGAACGCGGGCATGCTCTGGGAGGACCGCCCGGTCGTGGTAGACGGGAACCTGATCTCGTCCCGGACACCGGCGGATCTGCCCCAGTTCATGAAGGCAATCATCGGTGCACTCAGAGAGTCGCCAGTCGCCAGTCGCCAGTCACAGAGTCAGTCCCAGCAACCTTCAGTGGCGACCCAGAAGACCGCGACCAGGTGATCAATCCTTCCATCAGGAGCAGCCTTGCGAACCCGCAGCCTGACGACTGGCGACCGGTGACCGGCGACTCAATGTCCCTCAAAGACGCTCAGCGACGGGTCGATGCCTGGATCGGCCAGTTCGAAGAGGGCTATTTCGATCCCCTGACCAACCTGGCCCGTCTGGCGGAGGAGGTCGGAGAGCTGGCCCGGGAGGTGAATCACCAGTTCGGGCAGAAGACCAAGAAGCCGGACGAGCCCGAGGGTGATCTGGGCATGGAGATGGCCGACATCCTGTTTGTGCTGATCTGCATGGCCAACCGGGAAGGGATCGATCTGCAGGAGGCGTTTGACAGGATGATGGAGAAAGTCGAGGCCCGCGACCAGGACCGATGGACCAAAAAGCGTGAGCGGGAAGAACAAAAACGTGAGCGGTGAGCGGGCAGAGCTACCAGTCATCCTCCGCCCCCGCTCACGTTTTTTCTTCCCCGCTTACCGCTCACGCTGTTGCTGTTCCCGCTCACGCTTTGGCTTCTACTCCCACTCCGCCGGAGCACTCTCGAGCTCAGCCAGCAACACCCGATAGCTCTCCAGCCGGTCGGGCAGGATCTCTCCGGCGTCGGCCGCCGCCTGGATCCGGCAGCCCGGCTCGGTCATGTGCCGGCAGTCGGCGTAGCGGCACTCGCCGATGTAGGGCCGCATTTCGGGAAAGCAGGAGGCCAGCTCCCGCGGCACGATCCCCCAGAGCCCGACCTCACTGAAGCCCGGGGTATCGACCAGATACCCCCCGTTGTCCAGTGGGAGCATGACGGCGGAGACGGTGGTGTTCTTACCCCGGCGGATCTTGGCGCTGATCTCCCCGATCCTGAGTTTCAGTCCCGGCTGCACCGAATTCAGCAGGCTGGATTTACCGGCGCCCGAGGGTCCGGTCACGACCGAGATCCGGCCGGCCAACGCTCGGGCAAAGGCAGCGATCCCCTCACCGGAGCTGACGCTGGTGGGATAAACGGTATACCCCGAGGCCCGGCACCGTTCGACCAGAGCCAGTCCCGGGTCGAGGTCGGTCTTGTTCACCACGACTGCGGCGGGAATCGAATTGGCTTCCGCGACGACGAGGAGCCGGTCGATGAGCTGAGGAATAGGGGCCGGGTGGGTTGAAGCGGTGACCACGAAGACTTCGTCGATGTTGGCAGCCACCGGACGAGTCCCTCGTCCTTCGGGGACCCGGCGCTCCAAGAGGCTAGTGCGGGGCTCGATGCTGACTACGCCGTACAACTCGCCGTTCGGCTCGGGCTCGAGCCGGACCCGGTCGCCCACCACCAGGCGGGGCCCGTCCCGCTTGGCCTTTCCCGTAAGCACCGCCCGTACCTCGCCATCAGCCGCCGCAACCCGATACACCGCGCCATCGCGCTCCAGGACGGTGCCCAGCAGCAGAGTCACCAGACCCCGGGCGCGCGGGTAATCGCTTCGTCCAGCGCGGCCTTTACATCGTACAGCGACAGCGATTCGAGCCGGGATTGCGCCTCGGCGGCGGACCTGCCCCACACCAGAGTTTCGGTTTCCACGTGACCCGCCGGCCGGTCGCCGGCCGGTGACCAGCGTACGAAAAGCAATGCCGCTCCATAGCGGCCCCGGACGTCCGGCTCTTCGTCGACGTAGATGGCCACCGAGTATGCCTGACCGTCGCTCCCGCCGAATGCGGCCGCACGGTCGTGTTTCTGCATGTATCCGCCCAGCGTAAACTCAGTCACCGGCCCGGCACCGACTCTCGTACGAGGTTTCCCAGGATGAAGACGATATTGGCGGGCCGCTCCGCCAGCCGCCGCATGAGATAAGGATACCATTGGGTGCCAAAAGGGATATAGACCCGCATGTTGAACCCCTGCTGGCGCAACCGGGCCTGGAGATCGCGCCGGACACCGTAGAGCATCTGAAACTCGAAGCGCCCGGACCCTATCTCCTGGCGGGCGACAAAGCGGCGGGCGTGATCGATGATCTTCTCGTCGTGGGTAGCGATACCGGGATAGTTCCCCCGGACCAGCAGCCGTTCCATCAGCGAGACATAGTTCCGGTCTACTTCCTTCTTGTCCTGGAAAGCTACCGCGGGCGGCTCGAGGTAGGCGCCCTTGCAGAGCCGAACCCGCGCCTTCATCGCGATGAGCTCCTCGACGTCCTGCTCCGACCGGCGGAGGGCGGACTGGATGACCACCCCGCAGTGAGTCCCGTACTCACCGAAGAGCCGGTCCCGAAAGAAATCCAGCGTACGTTGGGTGTACGCCGATCCCTCCATGTCGAGCCGGACAAAGCCGCCGAGCCGCCGGGCCCGGTCCAGAATGCGAACCGTGTTGACCTGGCAGAGATCCTCGTCGATATCGAGGCCCATCCCGGTGAGCTTGACCGAAACGTTTACCTCGACCCCCTGGGCGGCCATCAGGTCCATCATCGCCAGGTATTGATCCCTTGCGGCGACGGCCTCCGCCTCCACATGGACGCTTTCCCCCAGGAGGTCGAGCGATGACGTGATTCCCCGCCCCAGCAGCTCGCGGGCCGCGCTCACCCCCTCTTCAATGGTTTCGCCGGCAACGAATCGAGATGCGAACTTCCGTGCCAGCCGGTTTCGCCGGACGAAGTCGAAGACTCTGCGCTGCTCCGATAGCCAGAGCAGGCTCTTTCGCGTCAGCAGATGAGTACCCCATCTCGGTAGGATCGAGTCATAGATCGCACCGAAGGTAGCGGGCATAGAGACAGCAAACAACTTGGCCGCAGATGAACGCAGCACCCGCTTCGCGGGTACCCGCGCAGATAAAAACAACAGCCACCGATGAACACGGATCAAAGGCACGGATAGCTCCATCTCCCTCACGGTTCCCCTTCCTCTCGGAAACCAGGGTTTTGGTTCAACAGCACACCGGAAAGATTCCAGCTCGCATGGAAAGTCCCACCGGCACCACGAGCTGCGCTGGTGTGCTTTTGAACAACAGTTCTATCAGCCGAGGCCAAGGGACTATTCTAGCTCAGGAGCGATCCGTTTCCATCCGTGTTCGGGTACCCGCGTAGCGGGTGTGCCGTGGCTGCTGTTGTTTTTATCTGCGCGGGTACCCGCGAAGCGGGTGCTGCGTTCATCTGCGGCCAATTCCTCTGCCTATGTGACT
>JBJMPK010000063.1:0-7327 GCA_045803245.1 Gemmatimonadales bacterium | reverse complement strand
TGCCGTCCAGGTCCACCACTCCGGGGCTGAGGCAGCTCCCGCGGGCGCCGCTCTCCCACCGTCTGAGGGGCGTCGTACCGCATGAGCACCTGGTCGTGACCTTCTGACGGCGCGGAAAGAACGATCAGCTGGCGCGGCAGCCGGGGCACGCTCGGCAGCCGGCCCTCGACCCACCCGAAAAGCAGCATGCTGTGCACCAGGACGCTGGCCCCGATCGCAATCCAGGGCCAGGGCCGGCGCTTGGGTAGCCGCAGATCAAGCGGTGGTTGCAAGGGTCCCCTTTCGCACCCGTTCCAGCGCTTCGCCCAACCGCACCGCCGCCAGGCGCAGCCGTTCCGAGCCGACAGTCAGCGCTATGCGGAAGAACCCTTCGCCGGCCGGACCGAACCCGCTGCCCGGCAGCACCACCACGCCGGTCTCCTCCAGCGCGCGCTTGGCGAACGCCGCGGATGGGAGTCCGGGGGGCAGCGGTACCCAAAGGTACATCGCGGCCCGGGGCGACTCGAGGGCGAAGCCGGCTCCCCGCAGCGCTTCTACCGCCGCGTCCCGCCGCCGCTGCAGCTCGGCCCGAATGGGTGCGACCAGCTCTTCTCCCCGGTCCAGCGCCGCCGCACCCGCCTTCTGGACGGCGAGAAACGGACCGGTGTCGACGTAGGACTTCACCCTGGTCAGCGCTCCGATCAACTCCGCTCGCCCGGCGGCAAAGCCCAGCCGCCAGCCGGTCATCGAGTAGCTCTTCGAGAGCGAGAAGAACTCGAGCGCCACATCCCGCGCGCCGGCAATCTCGAAGATGCTGGGCGCCCGGTATCCGTCGAACGTGAGATCGCAATACGCGTTGTCGTACGCGAGCAGGATGCCGTGGGCCCGGCAGACCGCGACCGTACGCTCAAGGTAGGCGGGAGTCGCCACCGCCGCTGTCGGATTATTGGGATAGTTGACGAACGCGACCTTGGCCCGGCGCAGGACCTCCGGAGGAATCCGGTCGAAATCCAGCAGGAAGCCGTTCTCCGGCCGGAGCGGCGCGATGTAAGGCTCAGCGCCGGCCAGAAGGGCCCCGCCGAGATAGGCCTGGTACCCCGGCTCCGGGACGATGGCCACATCGCCGGGATTGATCACGGCCAGCGGCAGGTGCGAGAGCCCCTCCTTGGAGCCGATCAGCGGCAACGTCTCGCCGACCGGGTCGAAGTGAATACCAAAGCGGCGCTCGATCCACCGGGACGCCGCCTGGCGGAACTCGGGCAGGCCCTGCTGGAAGCCATACTTGCTGAGCGCCGGATTCCGGAGTGCGCTCGTCATCGCATCGACCGCGACCGCGGGTGGCGGCGTGTCGTTGTCGCCCGCGCCCAGATCGATGACATCCATCCCGGCTTCGATGAGGCGCCGCTTGATCGTGGGGATCTCGGCCAGAGGATAGCCGGGAAGACTCTGCAGGCGTTGGCTGAAGCTGATCATGCGGTTTCGGCCCGGACCGGGTTGGAAAGGATGCCCACTCCCGTAATCTCCACTTCTACCACATCGCCATGATGCAGCGGCCCGGTGCCGGCGGGAGTTCCCGTGGCGATCAGGTCGCCCGGCTCGAGCGTCATGATTCCGCTCAAGAACGCCACCAGCTCGGGAATCGAGAAGTGCATGTCGGTGGCCTTGGCCCGCTGGCGCTCCGCGCCATTCACCCGGCAGATGAGCTCGAGACTACGCCAATCGAGGCCACTGACGACCCGGGGCCCCGCCGGGCAGAAGGTGTCGAAGCCTTTGGCTCGCCCCCACTGTCCGTCGATCTTCTGGAGATCGCGGCAGGTGACGTCGTTCACGCAGGTAAATCCGTCGATCGCCCGCTCCGCCGCGCTGGCATCGGCATTTCTCAAGCGCCGGCCGATCACGATGCCGATTTCGGCCTCGAACTCCACCCGCTGGGAGACGCTCGGGAGCACGATGGTCTCACCGGGCCCGAGCAGCGCCGTCGTAGGCTTGAAGAAGATGATGGGAACAGTGGGCAGTTCGTTCCCCAGCTCCTTCGCGTGCTCCACATAGTTGCGCCCGATGCCGATGATCTTTCCCGGCCTGAGCGGCATCATACGACGGCACCGATGCCTTGCCGGGCAAAGAAATCCTCACATTTCGTGCGCACCTGGGCCCAGCTGCCCACCACCCGTTCGGCTCGCGGCAGCCCGGTCAACAGCAGGTGACCGTAGCGCTTGGTCACCACGCGGCTGTCGAGCAGCACCACCACACCGGTATCCTCCCGGGTTCGAATCAGCCGCCCGAACCCCTGCTTCAGCTTCAGCGCGGCATGGGGTAGCAGATAGTTCATGAAACCATCCATACCCTCGTCGGCGAGGCGCTCGAGCCGGGCGGCCGTGAGAGGCTCCGACGGCACCTTAAAAGGTAGTTTGTTCAGAATCAGGGTGCGGAGCGCCCGGCCTGGCACATCGACGCCTTCCCAGAACGAATCGGTGCCGAGGAGAATCGCGTTTTCCGCCTCCCTGAACCGGCGCAGCAGAACGTCTCTCGGCGACTCCCCCTGCACCAGCATCGGCCAGCGGTCGCCCAACCCGATTCGAAGCTCTTGCGCGGCACGCCGAAGGGCGGCGTGACTCGTGAACAGAACGAACATCCCGCCGTCGGAGGCATAGGCCAGATCGCGCACCACCTGCACCACCGCCGCGCCGTGCGCGGGCTCGTCTTCCCGCGGCTCGGGCAGATCGTTGGGAACTCCGAAGATGCATTGGGACGGGTAGTCGAAAGGAGACGCGAAGATCTCCCGTACCGTCACCGGCGAGCTCTCACCACTCAACCCCAGCCGCGACTGGAGGAAATCGAACTCACCCGCGGCCGCGAGCGTGGCGCTGGTGAGCACCACCGTCTTGAGCCGGTCGAACAGCAGCTCCCGAAGGATGGGAGCGAGGTCGAGAGGTACCGCCGAGAGCCCGACACTCTGCCCTCGAGGCGCCCGCTCCATCCAGCGAACTGTAGGGGGTCCGCCGCCCGCCGGCCGGAGCGATCGGTTGAGTCCATCGGAGAGAGACTCGAGCCGCCGCATGACCCCCCGAAGCTCCTGCAGCAACTGTCCCCGCCGCTCGGTCTCTTCCGCCTGGGATAAACGGTCCGCGATGGTCTCGACCGACTCCCGCAGCGTGCGGAATGCGCCGAGCGTCGCATCCAGATCGAAGCCCAGCCCCTCGTCCCAGATGGCGTCGGCCGCAAAGTTGTCGTCCAATCTCAGCTGGCCCCCGGGCACGTTGTCGAGCCGCTGGTACAGACGGAGGAAGAGGGTCTCGCTGGCCCGGCGGGCATCACCGATGGCCGGCAGGAGGCGTTGCTGCAGGATATCCAGGCTGGCGCGGCTCAACAGGTCGTTGTGGCTCTGCAGCTCGTGGAAGAGCGTGGGAGCCAGGCCCCGGCCGTTGCGCTCGAAGCGGGAGAGCAGCCGCCGCACCGCCCTGCTGGTGACCTGGATGCCCAGATGGTTGGCCGCGACATCCTCGAGATGATGGGCCTCATCCAGAATTAACCGGCTGTAGGGCGGCAACACCGCCGCTTCCTGCCAGTTGTCCGACGATTGGCGCACCGAGAGATCTGCGGCGAGCAGGTGGTGGTTGACCACGACCACATCCGCCTCAGCGGCCCGGCGCCGGGCCCGAAAGAGAAAGCAGCGGTCGAAGTGCGGGCACTTGAGCCGGGTACACAAGTCGGGCTCCGCGCTCACCTCGTCCCACACCTCGGGGCTGGGGGTGACCGGAAGATCGCTTAAGGTTCCATCGGCGGTATGTCCGGCCCACTCGGCAATTCCAACCACCTCGTCCAGCTTGTCCTGCTCCAGCAGCGTCCGCTGAGCCGATACCGCCTGGTGCATGCGCGCAAGGCAGAGATAGTTCCTCCACCCCTTGAGCAACGCGAAGGTGGGCGAGTACCCGTCGCAGGTCAGCGCCTTTCGCAGCGTGGGCAGGTCCTTGCCCACCAGCTGTTCCTGGAGGTTGATCGTATTGGTGCTGACCACGGTGCGCTCGCCGTTGGCCCGGGCCCAGGCCAGCGCCGGCACCAGATAGGCGAACGATTTCCCGACTCCGGTACCGGCCTCGAGCAGCTGCACGCCCCCGTCGTTGTACCCATCGGCGATGTGAGCCGCCATGTCTCGTTGGCTCGGGCGATCTTCATACTTGCGGAGCTGGGCGGCAATCGGGCCTTTTTCGCCCAACGTATCGACGATGTCAAAGGGATCGATCCGAACCACTGGACGGTCGTGCGGCACCTCGACCACGACATAGAGCTCGGTGGCGGCGTTGTTCAGGATCCCGAACCCAACGCCGGCATCGTGCAGGTGCGCCGCGACATTGAGATCGGCGACCGACGGATCGAGGAGGCCGCTGGGATGGTTGTGCAGCAGCATTTCGCCGCGCTCGGCGCCGCTGGGAAGAGCCAGAACCATATCCACTCTACCACGCGCGACTACCCGGGCGCTGGTAATGACCCCATCCCGATCGACGGTGGCAACGAAGGACACCTCCCGGCCACCCGCCGCGGAGATTTCGCTGGCCAGGTAGGCCCGGACGCCCGGGGCGATACGCTCGCTCAAGTCTTCAGTTCTTTCTTCTTGGCGGCCGGAAAGAGCACGTTGTTGAGAATCAGCCGGTAACCCGGAGAATGCGGGTGCAGCGACAGGTCGGTGGGAGCATCGCCGATCTGATGTTGCGGGTCTTCGGGGTCGTGTCCACCGAAGAAGGTCCAGGTGCCCTGTCCGTGCTCGCCATGGATGTACTTGACCCAGGGGGCTCCCGGCTCTTCGGCGAGTATGGTGACGCTCGGCTTGAGCGTTTTTCGGGTGAACGACGTGGTGAGACCGTAGAAGTCTGGAATGACCTGGCGGTGGTTCTGAACCAGCATAGTCGCCACTGGATCGATCTTGGCGCTGAAGTTGAACAGGGTAAACGACCCCAGGGGCTGGCGCCGGTCGGGAGAGTTTACTTGGTGGCCATCGATGTCGGAATACACCGGCATCGTAGGGCTCAGCTCCAGCTGGGCATTGTGAAACGCGAGTGCCCGGTTCCACTTCATCTTTGCGCTGGCGTTCGGATCCATGGGCGTGCCATCGGCATACGCCGCGGCTATGTCCACACCGGCGGAAGCCAGCGCCAGGTCGAGAGTCTCGGTGGCCGTGCACATGGCGAACAGGAAACCGCCCCCCTCGACGAAGCCCGCGATGGCATTGGCCACCGCCGTCTTTTCCGCCGGAACGGACGGAAAGCCGAGTGAGCGGGCCATCGCCCGGTTGCGCTCGACCATTTCGACCAGCCAGGGCGCACCGGCATAATTCAGGAAGAACTTGGAGTATTGGCCGGTGAAATCCTCGTGGTGCAGATGAAGCCAGTCGTAGGTCTTGAGCTTCTGCCCCAGGACCTCCGAGTCCCAGACCTTCTCGAATTCGATGCCGGCGTAGTTGAGGGCCATGGTGACGGCGTCGTCCCACGGTGGCGCATTCGGTGGGGCGTAGACGGCCACCTTGGGGGCCTTCTCCAACGGCACCGCATCCATGTTCCCGCCCTGGAGCCCGCCACGGATACCCGCCAGCGCCATGTCATCGACCGGCTCGACCGTCACCCCCGCGATAGCCGCATCCCGGGCAGTCGTGGCATCGCTCGGCAGGAGGAAGGCTCCGCTGCGGTAATTCAGAAACCATTCGGCTCGAACCCCGCGCTTCAATGCCCGGTAGGTGAGTCCGTACGCTTTGAGGTGATCGGACTGGCTGTCGTCCATGGGGACGATAAGCCACGGCGTGGCCGCCCAGCCTCCTATCCAGGATAGAGTGGGAGAGAAGCCGGCCACGCCGGCGGATACCCAGGAAACGAACTCTCGGCGTTTCATGTCTTGGGTACCGCTCCTCGAGCCTCGTCCAGTGCGCGGCGAGCCTGAGGTACCAGCGCGCTCTGGGGATACGTGAGAATCAGATGCTCCAGCAGGTCGACCGCTTCAACCGGCCGCCGTGCTGAAATGAGCAGCTCGGCAAGCGCCAGCTCCGCTGCCGGCGCCGTCGCGGGTGCGTCTCTGGTCGCGGCGGCACGAAAGAGTCGTTCGGCTTCGGCCTGCTGCCCGGTCGCGAGGAACAGTCGGCCCGCGATCAGATTCAGCTCGGCACCGCCGTGTTGGGGCGGCAACTCTGCCGCAACCCGCTCGAGAGCAACGCTGGCGCGGGCCGTGTCCCCCTGCTCCAACAGCAGCAGCGCGCCGCCCAGCTCGGGCTGGCTGTCCACCTGAAGCGGCTGCAGTAATGCCAGGAGCGCGGTGCGACGGGTGGACTCCGCCCGATCGCCCGCATAGGGACCCGCCTCCTTGAAGCGCTCGAGCGCTCCAGCGATGTCGCCACGATACAGCCGGATTCGGCCGCTCAAGGCCAATCCATCTACACTCGTGTCGGGAGCGATGGCGGAATCGGCGCTGGCGAGGTCTCCGGATCTCATCCACGCGAGGGCGATTTGCCGGCGAAACCCGTCGTAATCTTCCACCGGCAGAGTGCCCCGCAACTCGGCCAGCCGCTTCTGCGCTTCCGCCGGCTTGCCTTCGGCGATCAGCACAGCGACCAGCGTAGTACGGGCATCGGTCGAGATCGAAGCCGACACCGTGCGATCATCGGCCAGGCCGGTCAGCATGCGCCGGGCCGAGGCGCGGTCTCCAGCCGCCGAATATGCCTGGGCGGCTTCGAGCCGCAGACGAGAGTCCTGCGAATCGGGAGACCGGCTGGCGATTGCCTCGAGAATCTGGCCCTGTGCCTGCTTGCCCTCGGTCGTCCGCAGCATCCGGACCTGTTCCAGGAGACTCCTTAGCGCCGTGATGGCCTGCACCCGATCGTCAGGCAGGCCATCCGCGAGAACTCGATATCCACTCTGAGGATCGCCCCAACGCGCCAGCAGCTCGGCCTCCAGCCTGCGCGATGTGAGATCGGGGTCCGTCGCCAGCATGCGCAGCAGCTCGGATCGGGCCGACTCAGGCGCCTGGGACAGCGTGGACACCGCCGGGCCGCGGTATCCCGGGAGCCGGCGTATGGCAAGCAGCCACTCACGAAGGGCCGTGGGGTAATCGCCGTCCAGCAGGGCCAGTTGTGCGAGCTCGGCCGCCATGGCGTCGGACCGGCCGAGCTGGCCACGGCCTTTGAGGTAGGCGGCACGGGCACCGGCGCGGTTCTGGCGGCCCAGCTCGGCCGCGCCCCACTCGCGGTAGGGAGTCTCCTCCGTGGGTGCCAGCCGGGCCCAACGTTCGGCCAGGCTTCTCACGCTATCGGTCTGGTCGGCCGCGGCCCAGGCTCTTAACGCGATCCCATACACCGTCGAGCTGGTCGGGG
>JBJMPK010000062.1:0-11745 GCA_045803245.1 Gemmatimonadales bacterium | reverse complement strand
GGCGAGGACGGCGAGGAGGGATCATGCTGTGTCAGCGATGCGGCGAGCGCGAGGCCGAGATCTTTCAGACCCAGCACGTGGGCGACAAGACCTATCGTCGCGATCTGTGCTCCGTCTGTGCCAAAGTAGACTATGGAGTATTTCTGGGAGCCTTGCTGCAGTCCCAGGCGGCGGGCGCGCCGCCACTGACTCCAGGAGAAGAACAGGAGGTGCGGCGGGTGTTGGATGACGCCGCTCCCCCGGAGGAACAACGATAAGGGCCGGCACTTTGCCGGCCCTTTCGCTTACGGTCTTGGGATTCAGCTACTCGTCCTGGGTGCAATCCTCCAACGTGTCGGTCACCGACTCCACCGATGCCACGCTCGAATCGCTGAGCCCAACGATCTGGCTCACACTCGAATCCGGAGCCGTCGTCGAATCGCTACCGACGGCCGGCTCAGGGGTGACGCTGGAGTCGCCTGGCGACGCCGAGCCTCGCCATCCGTCGATCTGGGCCTGAAACCGGGTCGAAAGTGTCCCCAGGTCCAGTGAATCAGATTCCTGTTTCTGGCCGGTGGCCGTCACCCGCGCCAGACTGATCGAAGCCTTCTGATAAGTGCTGTCTACCGCTACAGCAGCCTCATACGCCTGGGCCGCGGCGATGGGATAACCGGAGCGCTCCAACGCGGTTCCCAGGTTGTTTTGGAATACCGGCGAGTTACTCCTGATCTCGACTGCCCTCGCCAACGGTGGGAGAGCCTCCGGGCTCCGCCCCTGCTCGATGTAGATCAAGCCCAGATTGTTCATGGTCCACACGTCGCGGTCATCCAGCGCCAGCGCGCGATGGTACGCTTCTATCGCTTCATCGAACCGGCCGAGCTGGTACCTGGCGCGGCCCAGGAGCCGCAGGCCTTCATTCGACATCGGTTCCAGCGAGAGTGCCTTCTCTATCCGCTCCAGGGCCGGCTGTGACTGGCCGGTCTCGAGCAGCACCCGGGCCGAATTGAACAAACTCTTCCGATGGGTCGGGTCGAGCTGGAGCGCGCGGTCGAACGCCGCAGTGGCGCGCGCGGATTCACCGGATTTCCAGGCCGAGATCCCGAGCATGTAAAAGCCCCAGGGATTGTCCGGGTTACTCTCGGTGTACCCGGTGAAGAGCTGGGTCGCTTCATCGTAGCGCCCCGACCGGAAGCTCGCTTCCGCTTTCTCATAGGTGACCGGTGCCGTAACCAGAGCACTGGTGCTTCCTGTCTCGGTGGAGCTGTCGGAGACCGCCGGCGTACTGGCCCCCACGGATTCCGAAGTGGTAGTCGGCCGATCGCCGCGGCATCCGGCGGCAAACGGGATCAGGGCCGACAAGGCAAAGACCGGCAGTAAAAGCGACTGGCGTGACATGGAGCTCCTCCTTCGGTATAGCGCCTCGGGCGCCGTGAGTGAAACAGCGACGCACAGGGTAAAGGCAAGCTGGCGGCCATGTCGAAGAGGCTAGCGACGGTTGAGCGAATTGACCGAGGGTGAAGTAGTTAGCTCGAACCTGCAGGATGGAAGGCCAGGCGATCGTGTTCAATGGAACACGGCCCGGCCAGGGTGCTGGTGTCCACGGGGACACAGCGCTCGAGGGTGACTTTTGGTGACAGCTACCCGCGCCGCAGGTCCAGCCGGCGCATGATCTTCAACAGACTGGCGTGGTCTGCGAGACCCAGCTCCTCCGCGGTGCGGGTGATGTGCCAGTCGTTCCGCTCCAGAGCAGCCGCCACGATCTGCCGTTCCGCTTCCATCCGAAGGCTGTGAAAGCTCCGTCCATCGCCACGGGGGCGGGGCGCAGTCTGGCTCCCTACCTGAATCTCGAATGGGATGTGCTCCGAACGAAGCACCTCGCTATCGGCCGCAATGATCATACGCTCGATGACATTGCGCAGCTCGCGGACATTGTTCTGCCGCCAGTCGTATCCCATCAGAACTTCCAGAGCGTCACCCGAAAGCTTTTTGGGCCGCATGCCAAAGCGCCCGCATATGCTGGTGACGAATCCGGACGCGAGTTCAGCGATGTCGGAGAGGCGATCACGGAGCGGCGGCACGCGGACGACGTGCACGTTGAGACGGTGATACAGATCCGGCCGAAAACGCCCGGCGGCCACTTCGGCGTCGAGCTCGCGGTTGGTGGCCGCTACCACTCTCGCGGTAACCGCAGTGGGGCGGTTGCTGCCTAGCCTGGTAATCACCCGCTCCTCGAGCACGCGCAAGAGCTTGGCCTGAGCCGCCTGCGGCAGCTCGCCGATCTCATCGAGGAAGAGAGTTCCCCCCTCCGCAGATTCGAATGCTCCCTTCCTGGTTGTAGCGGCGCCCGTGAAGGCGCCGCGCTCGTGGCCGAACAGCTCGCTTTCTATCAGGTTCTCCGGCAGCGCGGCGCAGTTCAGGGCGATGAACGGCCCCTTCGGCTTCGACCCCAGCCGGTGGAGGTCCCGCGCGACGAGCTCCTTACCGGAGCCGCTCTCGCCCAGGATGAGAACCGGGCTTGGAATCGGCGCCACTCGAGCGATGGCTGCCTTCAGCCGCGCGATGGCCGGGCTGGATCCCACCAGCGAGGTTTCGGCGCCGAGCTGCCGCTGGAGGGCGGCGACCTGGGCTCGAAGCCGCCGCCGCTCCAGGGCCGTCTCCACCTCCTGCACCACCCGTTCCATAGGCTCGGCTTTATCGATGAACCCGTAGGCTCCGAGGTGCACCGCCTGAATGCAGCGCTCGTAGTTTCCCGTGCCGGTATACACGATGACCGGCAGCTCGCTTCCTTCCCGCGCCAGTGCCTCCAGCACGGCGAACCCATCCATGCCCGGCATTTCAAGGTCCAGGATCATGCAGTCGACGGTCTTCCGGCCCAGCAGGTCGAGGGCCTGCTTCCCGTCCGACGCCGTTATCACCTCGTAGCCCGCTAGCCGCTTGAGATCGTAGGCGTACTGCTCGCTCATCGCAGGGACATCGTCCACCACGAGCACGAGCGTCATGACTGTTGCTCCAGGTTGAGTGAGAAAACGCCCGGCAATTCAACCGCAACGCGAGTGCCGGCGCCGGGCTCGGTCTCGATCTTGAGGCTCCCATTGAGGTCGAGGATCAGCCGCCGCACGATCGAAAGTCCCAGGCCCGTGCCCCCGGCCTTGGTGGTATAAAAGTCCTCGGACACCTTATCCAACTGCTCGCGTGTCATTCCCGGCCCCGTGTCCGCCACCGTGACCAGCACCCGGCCGGCATCGCCGCCCCCGATTTTTTGAGTAGAGACCGTCACCACACCACCCGGTTGGCCGGCGACACTGTCGACCGCGTTCCCGATCAGATTCTCGAAGATTCGCCGGAGCATGAGGCTATCTGCCATGACCGGTGGAAGCTGTTCGCCCAGCTGGGCCCGCAGCTCGGTGCCGTCCGTGGCGCCATTCCGTAATATCTGGTCCACGATGGTGTTGACCTCACAGGGCCGGCGCTCCAGGCCGGGAGAAAGGCGGGCATAGTTACGCGCCAGTGTCTCGAGATAGTCCACGCTCGATTCCAGGGTGCTCCGCCGGGCCTGGTACACCTGGGCGAGCTCGCCGGGGTTTTGTCCGACCACTTGGGAGAAGTGGCGCAGCACGTTCCGGATCGGCCCCAGGCCGTTCTTGATATCGTGGTTTACCTGCCGGGCCAGGTCGCCCACGGCGGCACGGCGTTCGGCCTCTCGCAAGCGCACTGAGCTAAGGCGGAGACGCTCGGTCATAGCCCCGAGGAGCCGGGACAAAGCGCCGATCTCATCAGGGCGGTCGCTCTCAAAGCTCTGGTCCAGCCGGTCGAGGTCGATCTCCGAGGTCTTCCGAGCCAACTCCCGGAGCGGCCGGCTGATTCTCGAGGAGAGCCAGGCCGCTCCGACCAGGGCTACCCCGGCGGTAAGCGCCAGCGCTACGATGAACCACCGGTCTACGCTCCGTCGCAATGCCCTCAGCGTTCCCAGGGGTTGGGTAATGACAAAGCGTGCGGTATCCACCCTCACGTTCGGGGCCAGGAGATCCAGATAGGGGACTGGAAGCTCGCGAAGCACTCGGGCATCCTGGGAAGAATCGGCCTGCGGCACGGGCTGGACGTCCAGAGCTACGGCCAGGTCGCTATCACGAGCCAGCCGGTCCAGGAAGCGGGCTGCTGCGTCGGTACCCCCCACTAATGTGAATCGCCTGCCTGCCACCTGGAACGAATCGACCCTGGCTAGGGCCAGTACGGTTGTGTCCGGAGTCCGCGCTCGCACCAGCGCGAGGCCCCCAGCGGCAGCCAGCATCCGGGGAAGCTCGGGTTGAACCCGGTCGAACTCGTTGCGGAAATGTCCCGAGCTCAGAATTCGTCCGGCGCTGTCCTGGACCTGAAGGAGCGCAAGGCCGGAGAGGCTCATGGACTGTCCGGCGTAATCGAGGAGGTAGCGCCGCGATGACGGATCTTCCCGCACCGCCGCGAGCCGGAACCGGTCGCTCCTGGCAAGCTCGGCGGCCAGCGCCCTCAGCCGGGCGGCCACCGTCCGGCTTTCTCGATCGATGTCGGTAGTGATCCCTGAGACCAGAGACGTGATCCTGGCCTCGTACTCGGCCGTGAGGCGCCGCTCCATCTCGCTGCGTACGCCGTACGCCAAAGCTCCAAGGGGAACCAGCACCGCGAGCACCAGCGCGAAGAAGAGCCGAGTGCGAAAGGTCACCGCTGGCCTCCGGGGCTCTCTTGGTTGCCCACGACTCTGACGGTGCCGTCCCAGTCCACGGTGAGAGGAGCCGAACCGCGGCGGACGATGGCGGTGGCGCGGGTATCGATCAACGGCTGGATCGAGGCGCCGGCGGGCCAGCCGGCCGCTTCATGGCACGGGTTTAGAGGACGGTAGGAGGCGGCGATCACGTAGCCGCGTTCGGCCCCCTGGCGGAGTGCAGCGGCGAATGTGTCCGGGTCGATCGAAGCCGACCGTAGCCCCGCGTCCCCCGCCAGGGCGACGATCCGCTCAGCCAAGCCGCGGGCGACATCATCGCCTCGAGAGTAGACGATGCGGGGGGACAACGATGAGGCCGCTTGAGAGCGAGCTGGAGAAACCGGGGTGCATTCCATGAGGCTGTCGGACCAGAAAGGATACTCCGCGGGGCGGGCATCCGCCTGGACCGCATCCCGGGCCAGAGAACGTCGCAATGAGTCCACGGACCCCACGCCATCGACGGACCGGGCCCCGACGGGCTGGACCAGCAGATAGGTACGGCTCCAAGGCAGCGCGTAGGTGGCAAACTCCCCCCGGCGGGCAACGTACTCTACCACCGCTGGATCGCGGGTAACGGCCAGATCCACTCCTCGGTCGATCGCGTCGCGGGGGTCGCCATTCGGGGCAATCTGGAAGTCGATGAGGGGCCGGCCATCTTGAGCCGCGATCTCAAAGCGGTTGAGCGGACCACCACCATCAGGAGAATCGAGCCGATCCAGCAAGGCTAATGCGGGGTTGGCGAGCAGCCTGAGAGCTGGGCCTGATTCCTCGTGTACATGCACTCGGAGCCGGCCATCACCCAGCTCTGTCGCTGAATCGACGCCGGCCGATTTTCCCACGCTGCTGGCAAGCAGACTGACCACATGAAACGCGTCTGCAGGAGTTCCGCCGGGCATTCGAGCACCCTCACGCAAAGTGAAGGTCAGGACCCGGCCCTCCGAATCCGTACTCCAGGAGCGGGCGAGGTCGGGTCGGACCATACCGCTACAGTCGATTCGGATAAGGGAGGGGAGGAGTTGCCGGAAGAGAAGCCGCTCGCTGTCATTCGTGGGGCTCAACGCGTGCGCCAGGTCGATTGGCTCAGTCAGCACTACGGTGAGCTGGTCACGATATCGGGTTGAATCACCCGCCAGGCGGCACTCGTCTCGCTGTTGCGGAGCAACGGCGGGCTGGGGCTCGCGCCGCGAGCTGCAGGCCGAAAGTAGAAGTGCGATGCCGCATCGCGCGGCCGCCGCTAGGGCTCCGCGACCACGAATGGGCTACCCCCGAGCTTGGCCTTGATTGCCGGTACCGCGGCCACCGCCTCCGCTTTGTTTGAATAGCTTCCTACGCGCACCTTGTAGAGGCCGCCCTCTTGTACAATCACTGCCGCTAACCCGCGCGCCTTGAGCTTTTTGGCCATCGCGTCCGCCGTTGCGGCGGTGCGCACCGCGGTGATCTGAACCCGGAAGCGGCCCGCCGGCGGCGTTGGAGCCGGCCGTGGTGCGGGAGTTCGGCTGGTGGTCTCCGGCGGTGCCGGCTTGGGCGTAGGCTTGATCGATGGGGACGGCGCGGGCGCTGAGGTGACTGGCGGGACGCTGTCGGCGCGCGGCAGGCGTGCGGCAGTGTCGGGAGCGGCGCTCGCGACGGCCACCGGCGAGTCCGCTGGTGTGCGAGGGGCTGAGTCGATCGCCACCTGAGCGCAGCGTTGATTCAGGTAGCCGAGCTGATTCTGTAGTTCGACGTTTCCCCGTGAGGCCGCCAGGCCGTCGGCGAGCCAGCGACACGCCATCGACGGATTTTTCTGATCGAAGTAGGTGCGCGCCGCCCAGTAGGACGCCTGGGGCAGGAGGGTGGTGCCGGGATAATCGCTGCGAATCCGCTCGAGGTTCCGGGCCGCGCCGGGGAGATTGCCGCTGGCATAATCGAGCTGAACTAGCCGGAGCAGCGCGTCGTCGGCCCAGCTGGAACTGGGGTGTTCAACGGCTACTCGCTGAAGCTGGCGGCGCATGTCCGCCGCATTGTTCGATACCATGGCCTGGGTATAGAGAATCTGGGGGTACAGTGTGTCGCTCGGAGATGTGCTTGCGAGCAACTGCTTGATTTTGATCCGGGCGGAGTCGCCCTGTCCCTCCTGCGCATCGCGGATGACATCGACGAGACGGGGATCGGTCTGGGCCTGGGCGGGGGCGGTAGAGAATACGGAGAAGATACAGAAGACGAAGATGATGGACGGAATAAACCTCATCTGCCCGGAGCAGCACCGTGATTGATGGGAACGACCTTCGCGCAGCCTCACACTCTTACCTCCGCCTTCCTCTCCATTTTCTCCGTCTTCTCCGCCCGCTCCAACCCCAGCCGGAGGACCAACTCAACAACTATCGCGCGCTCGTCCGAGATGGTCGTGCTCTTAAGAGCCAGGTCCGCCTCACAAGCTGCCTTGAGAGCAAAGCGGACTCGAGCCCCAGGCCACCGCGGCGCCCAACGGGCCCAGCGGGATGCCTCATCCTTGTATCCCAGGAGACCGAACGGACGGTTCCGGAGGAGGGTCTTGAAGATGGAATCCTCCAGGGCCCGGCCGCGGGCGCCCTTGTCATAGCCGGCGCGAGCGATGCCGATACCGACCAGTGCCGTGCCGAGCTGGCTGACCAGCTTTACCCCGGACACACCGGGCTGCGCCAGGATCGATGGAACCAGCTGGACTGCACGGCCCGGCTCATCGCCCAGCACCGCATCACGCCAATCCCAGAGGGTCTCGCCATGCCGCACCCCGACCAGCTCGCCCAGCCGCTCCGGTGTGAGGATCTCACCCGAAGGCAGTGACGCCAACTTGGCCAGCTCCGACTCAAGAGTTCCGAGATCCGCGTTCACCGATCGCACCAGATGGCGGGCCGCCTCCGGCTCCAATGCCAGTCCCAGTTGGGCTGCCCGGCGCAACACCCACTTCTCGGCGCGGTCGGGTGACAGGGGATCGAACCTTACCGTGTAGGCGCCGCGAGCGAGCTCCTTGTCCTCGGTGTCCTCTGCCGATCCCTGAACCAGTACCACCACCGTTTCCGGGCTGGGGCGCTCGAGGTAGCGCAAGAACTCGGCGCGGCCCCGGGTCTTTCGTTTCCACCCCTCCACGTCGCGCAGTACCACGACGCGACGTTCCGCCATCATGGGCAAGGTGTTACAGAGGTCGTTGATCTGTTCGGGGTCGAGCTGGGCAGCCGAGCGCTGGTCGAAATTGAAATCCCGGACCGCCGGGTCCAAGGCCTGATCGAGGACCGCTCTGATCGCCTCATCCTTGAGCACGTCCTCGGGACCATGCAAATAGTACACCGGCGCCAGCTCGCCCTTTTTCAGTGAGCGGGACAGCGCCTCGACGGTATGTGCGGGCATGCGGGAAACGTATCGCCGCCGGGTGGGCCAGGTAAGCGTAGCAGCCCGGCGACGGATGCCTGCAGGGCACGGCGGTCTTCAGCGTCTAAAGCACTGGATGAACAACAAAGCGGCCAAGGTTTTCCCATCCTGAATCTCGCCGGTGCGGATCATGTTCATCACTTCGGACCAGCGCCGGGTGTGGACCTCCATGAATTCGTCCGGCTCCCGGCGGTGCACGCCCTTCCTGAGCTCATGGGCCAGGTAGAGATGGATCTTCTCGTCGGTGAAGCCGGGTGTGGTGTAGATGGTGGTGAGTCGCGCCAGCACGTCGGCGGTCAGGCCGATCTCTTCTTCCAGCTCGCGTTGGGCGCACGTGGCCGGGGTTTCACCCGGATCGAGCCGTCCGGCCGGGATCTCCCAGATAACCCCGTCCGCCGCATGGCGAAATTGGCGGATGATGTGAATCCGGGGATCGGCCCCGCGGGGCTCGTCGAGAAAGGGAACCACGGCCGAGGCGCCGGGGTGGCGGATCATCTCCAGCTGGCCGGTGGTCCCATTGGGAAAGCGGACGGTATCGCGATCCAGGTTCACGACCTTGCCGGTATACAAACGTTCCGAGGAGACGAGCGTCATGGCAGTCGAGGGTCAGATGTGAGCGGGGAGACGGTGGCCCGGATCCAGGCCACCGGAATCTTGAACCCCTCAGCCGCAAGATATCGCAGCTCGACCACGGGGTTGTCGGAAATCGGGCTGCTCTCGGTGGGAGAGGTATAGGCCTCCAGGTTGGTTCGCCGAGCCTCCAGCCGAAGACGAAACATGTGGAACGGGTCGCTTACCAGGATCACGCTGTGCAACCCCTCGGATTCCAGCCAATCGGCCACGGCGGTCATCGAAGCCTGAGTGGACCGTCCTTGCGGCTGCACCACAACGGCCGCCGGAGGAACGTTCCGCGCCAGCAGATAGTGTCTCCCCACGATCGCTTCACTGGTGGTGTCGCCCCGGCCCACGCCACCGGTCACGACGATGCGGGGGGCAAGCCCCTCACCGTACAACTGCAGCGCGTGATCCAGTCGAGCCCGAAGCACCGGCGAGGGCCGGCCGTTGTACTGGGCCGCGCCCAGCACCACGATGGCGTCGACGGCGCGACGTTGGTCTTGCTGGCTTACCACCAGGACCATCACGAGAGCCACCGTGTAGACGGCGGCAGCAATCACGACGATCAACGCAAGGGCTCGGCGAAGCCGCCGCAGGAGAGGTCGGGCCAGGCGATCTCCTTACAGGTCGAAAGATTCCCCATGGGCCGGCACCCGCACGTCTCCCACTCCCTCTTCCCGGAGTATGGCCGCCATCGCCTCCAGCGAGGCCGGTTCTCCGTGGACCACGAACGCTCGCCGGATCGGCCCACCCAGGTTCCGGACCCAGCCACGAAGCTCGTCCCGGTCGGCGTGAGCCGAATATCCGCCGATGGTCTCGACCTCCGCCCGGCGCTGGTGCTCCTGCCCCAGGATTCGTACGGCCTCCTGTCCCGACTCGATCCGGCGGCCCAACGTGTGTTCCGCCTGGAACCCGACGAAGAGTATCAGGTTCCTGTGGTCGCCGATGCCGTGGGCCAGGTGGTGCAGAATCCGACCCGACTCGGCCATCCCTGATGCGGCGATGATGACAGCCGGACCGTTTAGGGAGTTGATGGCCTTCGAATCGGAGACATTCCGCACGTAGCGGAGGAGGGGGAAATCAAACAGCTCGTTGGTGGCCTCGATCAGCTCTTCCCGCCGGTCGAAAACCTCGGGATGCATTCGAAAGACGGTGGTGACGTCCACCGCGAGCGGGCTGTCGATATAGATGGGAATCGAGGGGATCTGCCCGGCGCGGAAGAGCCGGTGGAAGCTATAGATCAGCTCCTGCGCCCGGCCTACGGCAAACGCGGGCACCAGGATTTTGCCGCCGCGAGCGGCGATGCGGCGCACCGCTTCTCCCAGCCGGGCCTCCGCCTCAGTGAAGGACTCGTGCCGGCGATCGGCATACGTGGCCTCGACGATCAAGGTGTCGATCGGCCCCGAGGGCGGCTCCGGGTTCCGGATGATCGGCAGCCCGCTCCGCCCGATGTCACCCGAGAAGACCAGCCGATGGCTGCCACCTTCAGCGATCCGGAGGTCCACGGTAGCCGATCCGAGGATGTGGCCCGCATCCTTGAACTCGAGAGCCAGGTGCTTGCGAAGGTAGAACACGCGGCGGTAGGGAACTCCGACCATCAGGTCGGGAACGGCCAGGGCGTCGCGCAGGGTGTAGAGCGGCTCGCTGTCGGTTCCGGCCTTACCGTGTCGCTGGAGGAACTCGTAATCCTTTTCCTGGATATGGGCGGCATCGGCCAGCATGACCGCGGTGAGATCACGCGTGGCCGAGGTACAGTAGACCGGGCCATGGAACCCTTCTTTCAGCAGCAGGGGGAGACGTCCGGAATGGTCTATGTGGGCGTGACTGAGGACCACGCCATCGATTCGGCGGGCGTCGAAGGGGAGGCGGGCGTTCAGGCTGTGAGCCTCGGCCCTGCGGCCCTGGAACAACCCGGCATCGAGCAGGATGCGGGCGCCGGCGGCCTCGAGCAGGTGCATGGAGCCGGTTACCTGGCCCGCGGCGCCCCAGAAGGTCAGTCGCACTCCGCTCAGGGGTTGGGCTCCCTTCCCGGTGAGCGGTAAGCGGTAAGCGGTAAGCGGGACACCCTGGTAGCTCGGTTTCTCATGCCTCGTTCTCTAGATGATTGATCGCGTGCTTCGCGCAACACTGCGCCAGTTCCCCGCTTACTGCTCACCGCGTCCCAAACAGCCGGTCGCCGGCGTCACCCCGGCCGGGCAGGAGGTAGCCGGTCTGATTCAGCGGCCGGTCGTGTGCGGCCGTGAAGACCGCCACGTCCGGATGGGAATCGAGCATGCGGCGAACCCCTTCGGGGGCGGCCACCAGGCAGAGAAACCGGATCCGCCGGGCGCCCGCCTTCTTGAGCGCGCCGACCGCGGCGACCGCCGATCCGCCGGTGGCGAGCATCGGGTCGAGGATAAAAAAGTCCCGCTCCATCTCGTCGGATGGGATCTTGAAGTAGTAGTCCACCGGCTCCAGGGTCTGATGGTCGCGGTAGAGGCCGATGTGGCCCACCCGGGCGGAGGGGATGAGCTGGGTGATCCCATCCACCATGCCGAGCCCGGCCCGCAGTATCGGCACCAGGGTGAGCTTCTTGCCGGAGACCTGCCGGCCGGTGGTGCGTTCCAGCGGGGTTTCAATCTCCACGGGAGCGGTGGGGAGGTCCTTGGTCACCTCGTAGGCCATCAGGGTGGCGATCTCGCTCACCAGTTGCTTGAAGTCACGAGTGCTGGTGTGCTTGTCCCGGAGAATCGAAAGCTTGTGTTGGATGAGAGGGTGAGACAGGACGGTGAGGTTGGGGAACGGGGGTGGCGGCATGAGCGGTAAATATGCTAAAGGATGCCTGCTCTGTCACCCTAATCGAGAGAGATCATGGTTCAGGCTGTCACCCTGAGCGCTTGCGAAGGGGCCATAACTAAATATTGAGTGCGACCTCACTTGGCCTAACCTGATCCCCTTCCTATATTTCCCGCCCCAACGGCCAGGTAGCTCAGTTGGTAGAGCAGCGGACTGAAAATCCGCGTGTCGGGGGTTCAATTCCCTCCCTGGCCATT
>JBJMPK010000061.1:0-5152 GCA_045803245.1 Gemmatimonadales bacterium | reverse complement strand
TGGCCCTGACGTCCGGGGTACGGGTGGCAGTTTGGGGCCGGCAGTCGCTCTTTGCCAACCTGTTCTACCACTCGCCCTATTACCACGATACCACGTTGCCCTCGCTCGACCGGCGGGAGCTTTCGCTCGATTTCGGCTGGATTGTGCACTCCAGGGCCGGTGGCGAGTGGCGGGTGGGGATGACTGAGGACCTGGAGCCGGGTGGCCCCGGAATCGACCTGATTTTCCGGTTTGGGAGGGCTTTTTAGACCCGGGCGGTTACTTGGGCGCGGGGAAAAGAAATTGTTCCATGTTCTGGTACAGAAACTCTTTAGCCTTGGGCTCCCGGAGGTTCAGCCCGTAGTGGTTGATGAGTTGTTGCTGGGTCTTGAGCCATTCTGCCCAGCAGACGCTGCAGATCTCTTCATAAGCCCGGCGCCCCAGCTGGTTCTGAAACGGCTGGAAAGCCATCTGCTCTCGTTCCTGTCCGCATCGGGTGCAATGCAGCGTCGCCATGACGCGCAAGATAGACACCCGGGAAAATGTGATCCAGTCTATTGGGCGAACGCGGACAACACTGTACTATCAGTCAGGGAGTGAGGCGGCGGCGTCCTTGGTCGTCTCTCAGGGCACGGGCTCCGCTGGCGGTGCCGATCCCAGTACCGATCCCGAACACGATAGCGGTCGTGAGTGTTACTAAGGGAAGCAGCACTGCCGGCCAGGCCAGGACCGCTGCCAGGCACCCGGCAACGAGGGGTGCCACAGGGGAGTGGACCGCGTCCACGAACCGGAGCCGGCGGCGAACGAAGTTACGGGCCAGAAGGAATCCCGTGATCCCGGCGGCTATGGTTATAAGTAGCTGCAGCATAGGGGCTTTCCTAAGCAGAAGTCGGAAGTCGCGTTACAGTACGAAACGTGCCAGAGAAAGATTCAGTCATACTCGCTGTCGAGCCCGGGTTCTGTGGTATGCGAATCGCGCCACTTTCATCCGTCCTTGGCTAAGCTCTTTCAACGGAAGGAGCCCAACAATGCCTAGACATCCGACGGTGCAGGTGCCGAACATCGGTCCTATGGACCACGCGTGGGACCTGCTGGGCGAGTGGCAAGCCGAGTTTGAGCTACCTGAAACGGAGTCGCCGGTGCATGGAAAGGTGACCTTTCGCTCGTGGACCGACGCCGAGTTGCAGCTCGACCCGGTTGAAGCGGCCATCGCGGGGATACCCTCCAGCGTGCCGCTGGAACGCGCAAGCGAAATCCATTTGACCGATGCCGGCGGGGGTGCCCTACAATGGGTGCTCCACGCTCCGTCCACGAACTGGTCGTTGCAGGCCACTCTCTGGCCTGGCTCCTTGCACCTGTTCGTGCACGATGCCGATGACGATGAAGAGCAGCTCTATCGAGCCCGAGCCACTCGGGATCAGGAGTACTACCGGCGAAAGTATCCGCTGGAGACTAAGTAACGAGTCGTACCGGAGCCCGTCATCGATGTGTTGACGGGCTTTCGGTTTCTTCTAGGTGAATCTTTTCACCACAGAGGCACAGAGGACACAGAGGGATCACTGGCCAATTGAGATCCCCAATCGCGTGACCAACCATCAGCATAGGCAATTTGTTGCCCCACCCTTCCCCAACTTGCTTTCAACACACCCCATTGCTGATGCCGAATGCCGCGATGGGAGATCTTCTTTGGCCAATGATCCCTCTGTGTCCCTCTGTGCCTCTGTGGTGATAAATATCAATGAAGCTACCATCTTACTGCCACGCTGCCCCACAGAAAGCCTGAGCCGAAGGCCGTCATCACCAACAGGTCTCCCCGCTTGACGCGCCCGGAACGCACGCACTCATCCAGTGAGATCGGAATGGTGGCGGCGGTCGTGTTCCCATACCACATGATGTTGTTGTATATCTGATCCTCTCTCAGTCCGAGGTCCTTCTGCATGACCTCGGCGATGCGCAGGTTGGCCTGATGGGCCAGCAGAAGTGACATTTGATCGAGACTCTGGCCGGTGGAACCCAGCACGGCACGCACCGATTGGGGCATGCGGACCACGGCGTGGCGGAACACCTCCCGGCCATCCATCTCGAGGTACTGCCTCCCCGCCTGTAGCTGCGTCGCGGATACTCGCGGATGGTACATCGAGCCCGGGGCGTCAACCCAGAGCTTTTCCGCCAGAGCCCCTTCCGAATGAAGGTCGAACCCCAGAATGCCACCGTCGTCCGACTCGGCCGGACCCAGGATTACGGCGCCGGCACCATCCGCAAAGATCACCGCGATATGCCGCCCCGCAGTGGACAGATCCAGCCCGGTGGACTGGACCTCGGAGCCGACCACGAGAATGTGACGAAACTGGCCCGTGCGGATCCAGGCGTCGGCGACTGAAAGAGCGTAGATGAAGCCGCTGCATTGGGCCCGTAGATCCAGGGCGGGAATGGTAGACACTCCCATGAGCCGCTGGAGATAAACGCCGTTGCCGGGCGCGAAGTGATCGGGGCTCGATGTGGCGTACACGATCGCATCCAGATCGTTCGGGTGCATGCCGGCCATCTCCAGGGCGCGCTGGGTGGCGCGGAGCGCCAGATCCACACCCGTCTCACCCTCGCTGACCCAGCGTCGCTCCTGAATGCCGGTTCGGGTCCGAATCCATTCATCGGTGGTGTCCATGAGCCGGGATAGCTCATCATTGGTCACCACCCGGTCGGGCACGGCAAAGCCGGTACCCAGGAATCGCGAGCGCTTCATGAGCCTATCTTGACCCCCGAATCAACCGTTCGCAAGAGAAATTCTTCATCGGTGCCGTCGCCGTCGCCGGAGTCGTAAGCCGACCAGCGTTGAGGCCCAGATCCACGCCAACCATGGTGCCGTCAGCTGCCATTCCATCCCGCGCCAGGTCTCCCAGATCACTCCGAGTGGGGTGAGCCACACGGGCCACCATCCATCCGGGCGGAGCCGGTATCGTTCGATGATCCGGACGGCGGGGAACCCGTCCCGGAGGCGGCTCAAGACGGCGCTGCAGATGGCAGCTCGCGGCTGACTCGCGGTCACGCCTACAACGTTCCATACCATGCTGGTCGCTCCCCAGCCATGGCTGTCACTCACACCCACGACGAATCGATTGCTGTCTCGCGCCACCTTGACGACCGAGTCGCGCTCCGCCCGGGTCAGCTCGTTGGCTTTGGGCGAGGCGTTAACGATCTCAAAGCCATCGAGCCCCGCGCCCGCGAGAGTGTCGAGGCGGCCCCAATGATTGCGCCGGTATTCCGGCAGCGAGGCCAGGGACAGCGCCCCGTACGCCGTGTCGCTGACGCGAAGCAGACTGAGCAGGCTGTCGAGCGAACGGTTGTAGCGGTTCTGGTTTATCGGGAGAGTGTCGCCCAGAAGAACGATGTGAGCGCGCCAGGCGCTCACCTCGATGCCGGGACACAAGACGGGACCACTTCCGTTGTCCCGGGCCGGTTGCCCGGCGACGGTGTTGTGATCGGTGATGAAAGCGGCCTGGAAGCCGGCCCGCGCGTGCCACCTGCGGTTTGCCTCCGCGTCGAATCCGCGCATCCAGGTGTTCCGCACATCGTGTGACGCGTTAGTATGGCTGTGGAAGTCGACCACGAGATCCATGGGCCCGGTACCGGCCAGCGCCAGCATGGGACGGTGCCACAGAGCTCCGATTATGAGGAACCCGGCAAACAATCCGAGCGAGACTGCCAGGATCCGGATCTCGGCGATCCAGGAGAAGGCTCGAGCTGATCTCGTTATCCTTCGGAGCATGCGCCAGATCAGATATAGCAACACCAATCCGATCAGCAGGCCGCGCAGGCGGCTCATGCTCAGCATCGAGACCCCGTCCCACAGGGTGAAGAGCGGAGCCAGAATGAGGTACGTGCGGGGTACTACCAGATGTAGTGCCGCCGGGGCGGCGCCGGAGACCGGATCCGATAGTGCCGGGGCCGGGAACAGCTGGGCGCAAATGATGAGGACGGTCACCGCGAGGGGCAGGGCAAGGCGGTACCGGACGCTGCCTCGTCTCATCGAGTTCCAACTCGAAGGTGGGTATGCATCTGCCGGACGATAATCGGGATGAGGAATTTCCTCTCGGAGACGGGACCGCCGAGCTCGATGCGGTGGTGTGTTGTCCCTATTGCGGTGAAATCAACGAGATCGCGCTGGACCCCGGTAGCGGCAGCACCCAGGAGTACGTGGAGGACTGTCAGGTGTGTTGCCGGCCGTGGCTGGTGGTGGTGCGGTACCGTAGCGATGGAACGGCCGAGGTGTCGGTGGCACTCGAGAATCTGGGCTAGACCCCGCCGAACCAGGGATAGCCACGATCCTCCCAGTAGCCCCCCGGCCGCTCCCGGGTGAATGTCATCCCCGTCAGATACTTCGTCAGCTTGTAGCCGAGCTTGATCGGAGAGTAGAGCCGCAAGGGAGCGCCGTGGTTCATCATGAGCGGACGGTCGTTATAGGCGTACGCCAGGATCGTCTGCGGGTGCATGGCGCTCTTCAGGTCCCAGCCGTTGGAGTACCCGCTATCAAAGGAGTCGAACCGCAGGTACCGAGCCTGATCGGTAGGCTGGGCCATGGCTACGATCGTCGACACCGGAACTCCGGTCCAGGTTGCAATCGCGGTCCAGCCCTCGACGCAATGATGCTTGACCGTGTAGGTCAGGCCGGGCAGGCGCTGGAGGGCGCTCAGGGTCAACCGCACCGGTTTCCGCACCAGTCCGCTTATGTCCAACGCCCACTGCGGGGGATTTGCGGGCGATGGAAACGAGCCGGTCTGGTTATAGGTGATGGAATAGGAGGGAAAGTTGTCCATCGTGGTCCGGGCTGAGACCGGGTACTGCTTTGCGAGACGATTGGAAGACTGAAAGACCCGTTCGCCTACCCAGTCGTTCAGCCGGCTGAATGCCCGGAGCCGTGGCTCGATGGCTGGTCCTCCGTCCCAACCGCACGCTGCCACCACCGATGCCGGTCCCGCGACGGCCCCGATCCGGAGAAAATCGCGCCGGCTCAGCCCCTGATGTCCCTTAGCCATGGCTGGGGAACCGTCCCCGGTACCAGCCGGTGATCATTCCCCGCAGCGAGGCGGGATCCACCAGGAAAACCAGGGCGACATGCAGCAGCGTGAAGCCGACGAAGAGCCACACCGCGACGAAGTGCCAGTAGCGCGCCAGCTCG
>JBJMPK010000060.1:0-13594 GCA_045803245.1 Gemmatimonadales bacterium | reverse complement strand
TCCGCCCTTCACCCCGGTCCCGCCTTGGCCACCGTATCCGGCACTTGGGCGCGATACTGCTCGAAATTCTCCCGGAACATCGTGGCCAGTCTCTTGGCCTGGATGTCGTACGCCTTCGGGTCGGTCCAGGTCCCCCGCGGGGATAGCACGTTGGAGGGTACCTCGGGCACGCTGGCCGGCACCTCGAAGCCAAAGACCGGATCCCTGACGAACTTGCCGCTGTCGAGTGCGCCCGAGAGGGCGGCTCGCAACATGGCCCGGGTAAGTGACAGCTTCATACGGGAGCCGGTACCGTAGGCACCCCCGGTCCAGCCGGTGTTCACCAGCCAGACCTTGGCGCCGTGCTTGGCGATACGCTCACCCAGCATCTGGGCGTAGACACCGGGGTGGAGCGGTAGGAAGGGGGCCCCGAAGCAGGCGGAGAACGTGGCCGACGGTTCGGTGACACCGCGTTCGGTGCCGGCGACCTTGGCGGTGTAGCCGGACAGGAAGTGGTACATGGCCTGCTCCGCGGTCAGTCGCGCGATCGGCGGCATCACGCCAAAGGCGTCCGCCGCGAGAAAGACGACATTCCGCGGGTGTCCGCCGGCGCCGCTGGGCACGTGGTTGGGAATGGCCTGAATCTCGTAGCAGGCGCGGGTGTTCTCGGTGATGGTGTCGGCATCGAAGTTGACCGCGCGCGTCGCCGGATCCAGTACCACATTCTCCAGGACGGTACCGAACATCTGGGTGGCGGAGTAGATCTCGGGCTCGGTGTCGGGCCGCAGCCGGATTACCTTCGCGTAGCACCCGCCCTCAAAGTTGAAGACCCCTCGGTTGCTCCAGCCATGCTCGTCGTCGCCGATGAGCTGGCGGGTCGGATCGGCCGAAAGAGTGGTCTTGCCGGTGCCGGAAAGGCCGAAGAAGATGGCAGTATCGCCGCCGGGGCCGATATTGGCGGAGCAGTGCATCGGCATGACGCCCTGGGCCGGAAGCAGATAGTTCAGGGCGGTGAAGATGGATTTCTTCATCTCTCCGGCGTACCGGGTTCCACCGATCAGGACCAGCTTCTTGGCGAAGCTGATGACCACGAACGTACCGGTGCGGGTCCCGTGGCGGGCCGGATCGGCGTGGAGATCGGGGGCATGCAGTACGGTAAAGCCGGGGCGGAACTGGGCCAGCTCGGCCGGTAGTGCCCGGATGAACATGTTGCGCACGAAGAGGGCATGCCACGCGTTGGGAGTGACGAATCGGACCGGCAGTCGATAGGCCGGATCGGCCCCGGCAAAAAGATCCTGCACGAATACTTCGCGCGCGTCCAGGTAGGCGCGAACGTCTTCCTGCAGTCGCTCGAAGGCGGCCGGCTCGACCTTGACGTTTTTCTCCCACCAGATGCGGTCGCTGATGCCGGGCTCATCCACCAGGAACTTGTCCTTGGCTGAGCGGCCGGTATGGGGCGCAGTGACGGCGGTGAATGCTCCGCGATCGGTCAGGACGCCTTCTCCCCGGCGCACCGCATGCTCGATCAGCATGGGGGGCGTCAGGTTGGCGTGAATCCGGATGGGAAAGAGGCCGTGCTCGACCAGGGTGAGGCTCTCGCGGGGGGCTGCGGTGGTCTCGGTCGTCATATCCGTAAGATCCCTAGCTCCTGGATAACGTGCAACTCACCGTGGTCCGACCGTCAGCGTCGGCTCGGTATGATACGCCAGCTCCGCCGTCGCGCGATCCCGCTCACTCAACACCGGCACCACCGGGTCGCCATACATGATGTCCGCCGGGTCCGCCGAATGGTTGAGAATCCCGATGGCGTGACCCAGTTCATGGGTGGCGGTCAGATCCATGCAGGCCTCGAACCCGGGGGAGCTGGGGTCGACCCGCGGGTTGAGAAAAATATGGATCGGAGGCTGAATCTCCCGGCTTCCGGCCGGTATCGTAAAATCGGTGCCGCCTTCACACTCGGGAGCAAAGGCGCTCGCGAGCCGCGTCACCGAGAAACCGCCTTTGTCGGGAGGTCCCACCCGGACCACGACATCGGCAACATTCGAATCCGGGACCATGACGCCGTCGAACTCGCCATACAGAAAGGCCGCCTTCCACTGGCCGATGCCGTGCTGTACGTGGGCCGGTAGATCGAGCAGATCCTCGGCCCAGATCCGAACCGGAAGCCGGGACCGGGGCCAGCGGAAGCTCAGCGTGTCGGCGGTGCCGGGTCCGGTGGGGACGATTCGGCGCCATTCGAAGACCTGGCTGCGCGTCGGCGAGGCGATGTCGGCGCACGACGTCCCCCCCAGGGCTCCGCCCAAAGCAAAAAGTATCGGCAGACCGCGCTGAACCTTCATCGGCGGCCTCTGGCCAGGCCGACGGTGGCGGATACCCGTTGGACTCCTTGGGTACCGCTGAAGCCGCGGGCCCTCAGCTCGTCGGTGGTGAAGCGGTGGAAGTCGTATCGCAGGGAAAGCATCATATCCCAGTTGGTCATTACCTTGGGTCGAAAATCCAGCCCTGCACCCGCCAAAAAGCGGGTGGGACCGCCCTGGAGAAAAATACCGCTCTCCTCTGTGGGCCAGTAATGCAGGAGGCCGACGCCACCTCGCCAGGAGACGATCCACCCGATCGGACCCTCCAGCCCCAGCATGATCGAACCGGTGCGGAGGGTCCCTAGGTCGGTTTGAGTGCTTCCTTCCTTACTGTGATAACCGGATGTCGTAAGGCCGGCCTCGAGCCCGACACGGTAACGGGGAGCCATCGGAAGGGAAGCACCGACCACAACCGTCGGGGCGAGCGCGGGCCGGATACGGATCTCCTGAAAGATCACGTCCCGGACCAGGTCAGTGGTGAAGGTCAGGCCCAGTCGGCCATAGTAATCGGTTTGGGCGCGGAGCACCGGGAGGTGGCTGGCAGTCAAACCCACCACCAGTGCAAGGATGGTTCGCATCGACAAGAGTATGGATCTCCCGCGAGGGCCGGTCAACGCATTGCCCGCGCCGCGCGGGCGTACCTTCGAAGCCGACGAAGCATTTTCCGGTCCGCGGCAACCTGGTCGTCACCTTTGGGGGTTTCCAGGATCTTGATGACGTGATCGAGCCTGGGATCGGTCATGATCCGGCGGAACGGCTGGGGGCCGAGCGAACCCTCCGCGATCAATTCGTGCCGGTCCCGGCACGAGGCAAAACTGGTTTTCGAGTCATTCAGGTGGAGACAGCGGAGCTGGTCCAGTCCCAAGATCTCGTCCCACCGGTCCCACACGTGATCGTAATCGTGGACCAGATCGTACCCGGCGGAGTAGAGGTGACAGGTGTCGGCACAGAAGGCGATGCGGTGCCGCACCTCCTCGCTGACCAATTCCCGCAACAGGGCGAGCTCTTCGAACGTGCTACCGAGTGCAGTGCCGCACCCGGCGGTAGTCTCCAGCAGCACCACAACCGAGCCAGGGACGCCGCGCAGACACCGGGTGTAGGCCGCTGCATTCCGCTCCACTCCGGCATTCCGGCTGTCGATGTAGTTGCCCGGGTGCGACACCAGATAGGGGATAGCGAAGGCCTCACACCGCCGGAGCTCCGCCATAAAGGCCGCCTCCGACCGCGCGCTTAAGACCGGATCGGGGGAGGCGAGGTTGATAAGGTACGAATCATGCGCCACTATACTGGAAAGGTGGTAACGCTCGCATTCCCGCTGGAATGCGATATATGACTCCGAGGGGACGCCCGGCTCGCGCCATTGGCTGGGCGTCTTGGTGAACACCTGAATGGCGGTCGCCCCGATCGCCTTACCCCTGACCGGCGCCTTTTCGACGCCACCCTGGACCGACACATGGGCTCCCAGTCTTTCCGTGCTACTCGGCTGATGCATTCGGTTCCCCGTATCCCGTGAGCGACGAAGCAGCGCCGCAGGCTAGCCGCCCGAGGGTGCTTCTGGTGGGAGACGCGTCCGCCCGGCCGGCTGGCCTGGAGCGGGCGCTGACCCGCGCCGGCTTCCAGCTCGTGGAGCGGGGCGAACCCATCTCCCAGGCGCCCCCTGACGCGATCCTGGTGACACTCGCGGACATCAATGGCGCGCGTCTGGAGGACCTTCTCCCGAGCCCGAACAGTAATATCACCCCTCCACCGCGGATCGTGATCCTGTCGACGGGCGATCCCGATGCACCGGCCACCGCGCTGGGGCAAGGCGCCGAAGATGCTCTGGGAGCTCCAATTCACTTTCCCGAGCTTTGCGCCCGGTTGCACGCCCGCATCCGGGAGCGGCGGGAGAGCGGCTCCACTGCGACGCCGGTGATGGAGCCGATAGCGACCGAGGACGCTGCGCTGGAGCGAAGAATTCAGGAAGAGTTGGAGCGGGCTCGGCGCTATTCGCTGAGCTTCAGTCTGGTCCTGCTCAGCGCGGACGAACTGGAGTTCTTGACCGAACAACAGGGAGATGCGGCGGCGGCTCGGCGGCGGGAGGACATCGGCGGTGTGCTCCGCCGAGAGCTCAGGCTCCCGGACTACGTCACGGAGTATGGAGCCGGTGAATTCGCCATCGTATTGCCGGAGACCGATGGCACCGGGGCCCGCCAGTCAGTCATCCGCATCCGCGATCGTCTTGCGGCGGTGCCCTTCGACGGCGATCCTCGATCGGAGCAGCCCCGCTTCAGTGCCGGTATCGTGACCTATCCCCACCCGGCCGCGGCTCAGAAGGATGATCTCTTCGACCTGGCGGAGGCCGCGCTGATGCGCGGGAAGCAGCAGTCAGGCGAGCGGATCGGGGTGGCGATGTAGCGGCGAGGGCGGCGAAGACCGCAGGACGGCAAAGTGCAAGAGGAGAGGGCACAGCACCCAAGGTTTACCAGGGAGAGCTGGTGAGTAGCGCCGCCCTCGCCGCCCTCGCCGCCCTCGCCGTCCCCCGCTTACCTCCTCCGAAGCCACGTGGCCGGGTCCAGCGCGATCTGATTCTCCCCTCTGATCTCAAAGTGCAGATGCGGACCGTAGTCCGAGTTTTTCCCGCCCACCGTCCCGATCACCCCGCCCTTCGACACCGCGGCGCCCAACTTCACGTCGGCCGTCTCGAGATGGGAGTACACTGAGTAGTATCCGTTCCCGTGCTCCACCACGATGGTCAGTCCGTAGGTCCCGAACTGCCCCACCAGCCGCACCTTTCCCGCCTCCACCGCCTTGACCGGTGTGCCGACCGGAGCCGCAATCCCCACTCCGTTCCACCGGATAATGCCGCCACTGGGCAGGGTGTCCCGGCCGAAGCGGTACACGATGGTTCCCTCCACTGGCCAATCCAGCTTCCCCAGGTCCGCGGTGGTGATCGAGCCGGGAGCGCTGACGCCGCCGCGGAGTGCGCGCGATGCCTCGTCCCGCCGGGTCCGTTCCAGCGAGGCGAGCACGCCGTTGAGCCGGGATTCATCGCGTTGTAGCTCGCCGAGCCTGCGCTCCGTGCTGCGCGCCGAGCGCTGGAGGCTCTGAAGTTTCCGGGTTCGCTCCGAGGCGAGCTCGGAGTATTTGCTGAATTCGGCTTCCCGCTCCTCCCGCCGCCGGTCCAGCTCGCCGCGGACATTCAGGATGTTGTTTCGCTGTTGCACCACTCGATTGCGGAGTTTTTCCACGTCGCCGACCAGGGAGCGGTCTTGCTCGCTGGTGAGATACAGATATTTGTAACGGCTGAGAATGTCGCCGAACGATTCCGCCGCCAGCAACACTTGAAAGGTATGCAGCGGGCCTCGTTTGTAGATGTCCACCAGCCGGCGCTGCAGGACCGCCCTGCGTTCGGCCAGGTTATCCTGCGCCAGTATCAGCTCGGCGCTGGAGCGGTCCAGTTGCGACGCCAGCCCGCCGATCTGCCGCTCGATCTCGTTGACGATTCGCTGGGTCGACTCCCGCTGCCGCTCCAGATTGCCCAGCTCGTCGTTCACATCGTGTACCTGCCCCTGCAGCCGCTCCCGCTGCCGCTCGAGCCGGTCGCGTTCGGCGCGGATCTCCTCGAGCCGGCGCTTGGACTCCTCCAGATCCGGGGTTCCTTGGGCGTGCGCGGGAATCGTTGCCAGGATGAGAAGAGCTAGCGCGCCGAGCGGGGCAGCGGGGCAGCGGGGCAGCGGGGCAGTAAACATCAAATGGTCCAATGCAGCGGAGCACTGGAGCAGAAGAGTGACAATTCCTCGGCGAAGCCGAGATTTCCCGCTGTCAGAACTGTCCCGCTGCCCCGCTGTCCCGCTGCCCCGCTTATACATGCCTGAGATGCCGCCCCACGCTCACCAGACTCCCCGCCAGACCCAGCAGCACCCCGAAGACGATGATGAGCACCATGTGCTCGGGCCGGAAGAAGATGAGACCGGCCAGGGTGCCGCCGCTCTTGTCGCGGAAGAGGAGGTAGCCTCCGTAGCACAGAACGAGGGAGAGTAGTCCGCCCAGCAGTCCCTTGAGCGCGCCCTCGAGCAGGAAGGGGCCCCGGATAAACCAGTTGGTGGCGCCGACCAGCCGCATGATCGAGATCTCGCGCGCGCGTTGGAGGATCGTGAGCCGGATGGTGACGCCGATGATCACCACCGCCACCGCCGCGAACGCCAGTCCGATGACCAGTCCCACCAGGCCGGTGAGGTTCCTCAGGTGATCGAGCTTCTGCACCCACTCGCGTCCGAAGCGCACATCGTCGATGAAACCGAATCCCTTGAGGCGCTGAGCCACCCGCTCGACCGAGCCGGAATCCCGGTAGCCGTCCTTCAGCCGCACCTCGATGGACGCGGGCAGGGGATTGACCTGGAGATCCCGATACGCGTCGCGGAACTCCACCATCTCGGCGCGGGCGCGCTGGAGTGCGTCTTCCTCGCTCACGTAGCTGACATCCTGGACCTCGGGAAACGCGGCAATGTCCTGGCTGGCGATTGCCACCGTTTCCGCCGGCGTTCCCCGCAGGATGTAGGCGACGATCTCGACCCGCTCCTCGAGACCGCGGAGCGCCTGCCGCAGGTTGACCGCCACCAGGCCGAACAGCCCCACCGTGAACAGGGAGAAGGCTATGGTCGTGACGGAGAGCACCGACAGCAGCGGAGCGCGCCGGAATGAGAGCAGGGCCTCCCGGCTCAGAAGTTTCACTGTGCCTCCGCCGCCGCCTCGTCCACGGCACTGTCGTACACCAGGCTGCCGTCGCGCATCTCAATGATCCGATACGCGGTTTGCCGTACGAGATCGAGGTCGTGAGTCGCCATGACGACGACGGTTCCCCCGGCATTGATATCCCGGAGCAGCTGAAACACGCCCCGGGTCGCCCGCTCGTCCAGGTTACCGGTGGGCTCGTCGGCCAGGAGAATGGCGGGATCGTTCACCAGCGCCCGGGCGATGGCCACCCGCTGCTGCTCGCCCCCCGAGAGCTCGCGCGGGTAGGCGCGGGCCTTGGCCGAAAGTCCGACCTGCGTCAGCACGCGCATCACCCGGGCCGCGATGGTGTCGGTGCGAGCTCCGGTAACCTCGAGCGCAAAGGCGATGTTTTCCGCCGCGCTGCGGTCTTCCAGGAGGCGAAAGTCCTGGAACACCACACCCAACCGGCGCCGCAGCCGGGGCACGTCATCGGGACGGAGGGCCGTCACGTTGTAGCCCGATACTCTCACCTCGCCGGTACTGGGCCGCTGCTCGGCAAACAGCAGCTTCATGATGGTCGACTTGCCCGCGCCGGAATGCCCGGTGAGAAAGACGAACTCTCCCTTGGAGACGTGAAAAGTCACGTCCTTGAGGGCCAGTGCACCGTTGGGATAGGCTTTGTAGACGTTGGTGAAACGGATCACGGTGTGGAATAAAGAAGGTCGAGGGTCTAGGGTTCAAGCCCCCTTCTTGTCGCTGCCCTCCAGCCCCTGCTCCAGATCCCCGACAATATCCTCCGCATCCTCGATCCCGCAGCTCAAACGCAGAAAGCCATCGGGGATCCCGATCTTGGCTCGCCCCTCAGCACCGATGCTCTTGTGTGAGGTGAGGCGCGGCTCCGAGACGAGCGTCTCCACCCCCGCGAGACTGGGGGCGTGGGTGATCAGCTTGAGGCGCTTGAGGAGCCGCTCGACGGCTTTCGATCCGCCCTTGAGCTCGAGCCCGATCATTCCGCCGAAGCCGCTCAGCACCGTCTTCGCTCGTTCGTGATCGGGATGGGATGGCAGGCCGGGGTAGTGCACCTTCCCGATCCCGGGATGCTGCTCGGCCCAGCGCGCCACCGTGAGGCCGTTGGCGTTGTGGCGTTCCATCCGGACCGCCAGGGTGCGCATCCCCCGCTCGACGAGCCAGGCTGCGTGGGGATCGATGGCCTGGCCCCAGAGCCGCATGAGACGGTTCACCTCCTCGACAAATGCGCTCGAGCCGGCCACCGCGCCGGCGATCACGTCGCTGTGCCCGTTCAGGTACTTGGTTGCGCTGGTGATGACGATATCCGCCCCATGCTCCAGGGGACGGTAGTTGATCGGGCTGGCAAACGTGGCGTCCACCAGGAGGGCGAGGCCCTCCTCCTTGGCGATGTAGGAGATCGGTCCCAGGTCGATCACCCGCATGAGCGGATTGGTGGGTGTCTCGACGAAGAGGGCCCGGGTGGACTTGCGCATGGACTTACGCCACAGCCGCGACTGATCGGGGCTCACGTAAGTGACCTCGATCCCGAAACGGGCCAGCTCTTCATCGAACAGCCGCTGGGTTCCCCCGTAGATCCAGGTGCTGGAAATCAGATGGTCGCCGGGGCGGAGGACGGCGAGGTGCGCCAGCGCAGTCGCCCCCATGCCGCTCGCGAGGAAGATGGCGCTCTCCGCTCCCTCGAGCAGAGCGTACTTCCGGGCCAGCTCGATCTGATTGGGGTTGTTGCCGTAGCGGCTATAGAGCACCTCCTCGTCCGATCCGATCGGATTGACGAACGTGCTGCTCTGATGCAAGGCCGGCGCGACCGGCGCCCAGTCGGGCCGGCGGTGGGGGATCCCGTGGATGGCCGTGGTCGAGAAGCCGAAGCCGGATCGGCTCATGCGGTTGGCAAGGGGTGGTACAGCTCGCCTACGGGGCGAATGAGCCGGTGACCGGTGAGCTCGTTCAGCGCTTCCCGCCCCCGGGGCTCCGGCCATCGCAGCGACCGGCACAGCTCGGACAGGCCGATAGGCCCCTGGCAGCAGACGCAGGTAAACGCCCGGCGGGCGTCGGACCGGACCCATCCCAACAAACGGGGCTCCCGGCTTCCGGGCGGAACCGCCGCGACCGCCAGGCGATGATGGACCAGAACGTGCTCGATCGCCTCGTGATGGTCTTCCCGCAGCCCTTGGAGAACCAGGTACGCGGTGCGTACGACCAGCAGCAGCTTGGCCACCACTTCATCGGCACAGCTCAGATCAACCAGCTCGATCTCGGAAAAGTCGAGCAGGGCGGTCATGCAGTCCGAGCCGGCCAGGGTCTCTTCGATGCGGGTCCGAACCGCGGCTCCGGTGGGACGGGTAACGAGATTCCGATACGGCGCCGCGACGGCCTCGCGCAGCAAATGCCCGATGCGGATCGTCTGGATCACTGAGGCTCCGGTCCCTGCGCGGGGATGATGATCTGGACCTGGGCACCGGGAAAGTGCGGCAAATGATCGCTCAAGGGAACGTCCTCATCCCAGGGCGGGATGATCGACAACCGGGCGGTTCCACTGCGGATGGAGATCTTCCCCTCCCACTGGTCGAGAAAGCGCTTGATGAAGGCGAGTCCCTGGCCCCGGCCGGGGTCGCGAAAGCGGCTGACACCCTGGATCAGCGCGGCCTCCAGGGCGGCACCGTCTCCCCATCGCTCGCCGAACCGCTTGGCGTGGGTGCTCTCGAGGGAACGGCGAAATCCGACACCGCCATCGCTCACTGCGATGACGACGACTCGCCGGCCCAGGCGCCGCCGGAAGGTGTAGGCCTGAACCGCAACCCAGCCACTGGTGCCCGCGTGCTCCACAATATTCTGACAGGCCTCGGAAAGCGCCATACTGAACCGGAGGGTGGCTTTCATCTCGAGACCCAGCTCCCCGTGAAGAATGCGGGAGGCTCCCTCGGAAATCTTGTCGACGACGCTATGGACGTCCTCGGATGCCCGGACCGGCGTGACATCGAGCAGCACATCCGAAGGACCCGTCGTGGTGGCACGCGGCACCTTTCCGTGCAGCTCGAACAGGTCGGCGGCATGGTGGAAGAACCCCGCTCTGGCCCAGTAGCGCTTTACATCATCGCTGTTGGGAACGGTGAACAGCGGTTTGTCGCGCTTTGCCTCTGCCAGGGCCTGGCCTGCGGTCAGCATCGCGATGAGCCCGTAGGGCGAGGCCCACTGAGTGCCGCGGGCGTCGAGCAAGACTTTTTCCTCCGGCGGCCAGTCGCCGAAGCCGGCGGCGAAAGCGTCGAAGCTGCGGTCTTCGAAATGCGTGGGAACCTCGATGACCCGGGTCATGGAGTGATCAGCTCGCCGCGCAGATGGCGGGCGAGTCCGCTCGCGCCCCGAAAGCGGGCGTTGCGCGCCGCGAGGTCCGTAGCATGCCGCAGCGCGGCTTCCACCGAATCTCCCGCGAGCAGGCGGGCAAAGGCGGCGGCACCAAATACATCGCCACAACCGGTCGGGTCGAGTGTCTCGACGGCGGGGGCCCTGATCAAGGCGCTTCGCACAGTCGGATGGACGGCCGGACGGTCGGACGGTCGGACGGTCGGTACCACCTGCCTTTCCTCTGGCCCTCCGGTCCGGCTGTCCCCCTGTCCGCCCGTCCGTCTGTCCGCCAGTCCATCGAACCCCGGCGCGGCCACGTATGCCGTCCCGCGGGGGCCCAGTGTCACGCTCAACAACGACACTCCGGCGCCGAGTGCATCCGCGGCCAGGGCCAGGGGGTCGGGCGTGAGCTGCTGCATCTCTTCCTCGTTCAACTGGACCAGGTCGAAGCAGCCGAACCAGGCCGGCGCGTTTGGGAGTGGTTGAAGCACCCGCATGCCGTCCTGCTGCATGCCCAGGAAGAGGCTGTGAAGATCGGCGTAAATCGGACCGGCGAAGCCCTGGCGCAACGCCTGCGCGGTGCCGAGGCACAGCTCGAAACCCGAGATGAAGTTCACGTAGATGGCATCGAGGTCTTGCACCATGGGGCCCAGCTCGGCCCAGGTCCAGCCGGGCACGCCGCCGGCCATCCGCTCGCACCGCCGCTCGGTCGACTGATAGTGCAGGACCACCCGATTGTTGGGCGCGGTGACTTCGACGCAGCGGCCTCCCGCAGCCAGGTGCGACAGTCCCCGCAGGAGGTCCTCGGCCCGGGCGCTCAGATCCCGGCCCACCTTGATGAGCGGAACGATCTCCCATTCGGGCGTGAGGCTCGCGTCCAGTCCCGCGAGAGCGTAGGCGACGCCGCCCCACTCCTCCACGGCGGGTGCGAGTGAATCGCGGCCGTAAATCACGTCCCAAACGAGAGAGCCGACGACTCCGATCCGCATGCTAGTGTTTGGCTCGCCGCCCCGTTGCCCCTTCGCTGCGCTCAGGACGGGTCTTACCGCCCGCCCACGCAGGGGACTCCCGGCTCCCCTGGTCGAGGAAGACTTTCGCGGCGCCATATACGCCCGCGGTGCCGCTCAGCGCGCAGGGTACGATGCGGCAGACGGCGACCGCCGGCTTGAACGCCCGCCGGGCCACTTCGCGCCGCAACGGCACGAAGAGATGGTCCCCCGCCAGCGTGACTCCGCCGCAGACCACCACCGCCTCGGGATTGAAGATGTTGACCAGGTTGGCGATGCCGGCACCGAGGAATTTGGCCGTATCGTTCACGACCTCGAGCGCCAGATCGTCACCGTCATGAGCGGCCTGGTAGACGGTCTGGGCGGTGATCTTCTTGAGGTCGCCGCCGACGTACTGCGCCAGCCGGCTTTCCGCGCCCGCTTTGATCTCCTCGATGGCGCGGAGGGCGATGTTGGGACCCGAGGCATAGGCCTCCAGGCAACCGTAGTTGCCGCATTTGCAGCGGCGCCCTTCGGTATCGATCGTGGTGTGCCCGATCTCGCCGGCGCAGTCGGATGCCCCGTGGAAGAGCTTGCCGTCGATGATGATGCCGCCTCCAATGCCGGTGCCGATGGTGATCCCGATGGCATTTCGGGTGCCCCGGGCAGCGCCCATCCACCACTCCCCCAGCACCGCGCAATTGGCATCGTTGTCGAGCGCGGCAGGCAGCGAGAGGCGATCGTGAATGATTTGCCGCAGCGGCAGGTTGACCCAACCCAGGTTCGGGGTGAGGAGCACGATGCCGCTCCTGGTATCCAGCGGGCCCGGCGCTCCCACGCCGACACCGATGATCTCCGCTCCGGGGACTTCCCGCCTGGTCTGGTCGATCGTGCGCTTGGCCAGCATGATCAAGCGATCGAGGACGTCCTTTTCACCAGCCTCCGCCTCCGTCGGCTCATTGGCGAGCGCATGAAGGACGGACCCGTCTTCGGCCACGCTACCGACGACCAGGTTGGTACCCCCGATATCAATCCCGAGAACGAAGCGCACCCGACTCCTCCGATCCCGCGACGGCGGCTACGGCCGCGGCCACGGCATCAACCGACAGATCACGCATACACCGGTGGTGCCCCAGAGGGCATGCCGGAGGCCCGTGCTTGGAGCAGGGGCGACAGGGCAGATCGTTGCGCCCCAGTGTCAGATCGCCAGCGCGTCTGGGACCGAAGCCAAATTCCGGGACCGTCGGACCGAATACCGCCACGATCGGCGTGCCCACCGCCGTAGCTAGATGGAGCGGCGCCGAGTCATTGGTCACCAGCACCGCTGCCCGCTGAAGCAGCGCCGCGGAGCCGCGAAGGGTCAGCGCACCTGCGGCACTCACCGCCCGGGCACCCGCGGCCGCAACGATGGCATCGGCCAGCGGAACATCTTCGGCGCTCCCCACGATAACTGAGGTCCGGTCGAGCCGTGCCGCCAGCTCCGCATAATAGGGCCAGCGCTTGGTGGCCCACACCGATCCCGGCGCGAGCGCCACGAAGTCCGGGGCGATGGCATGCGAGGCGAGCCAGGCACCGGCGGCGGCATGATCGGTGGGAGCCAACCCCAGGCTGACTGGCGGGGCTGTCTCACCGGGCGAGAGCCCGCTCAGCCGCAACAACCGGTCGACCTCATGCCCTTCTCGGGGATGGTGAACCCGCTTGCTATAGGTGAAGGCCGCTGGGCTGTCGGCAAAGCCGATCCGCTCCTCGGCTCCGGTCCAGAGTGCCAATGCCGCCGATCGGACGGAGCGGTGCGGCAAGTACACCCGGGCGTAGTGCCTGCGGCGGAGCTCGGCGCCGATCCGCCGGAAGCCGCGCCACCCTCGCGCGGTACCATGCTTGTCGTATCGCACCACATCGTTCACCGCGGGATGGTGCTCCAGCAGGCTCGCCGCCGCTGGTGTCGTGACAACGTCGACCGGACCATACCGCTCGGCCAGTACCGACAGCAGGGGCGTGGTGAGCACGACGTCGCCCAGGAAGGCGGTCTGGATGACAAGGGTGGACGGGCGGTCAGTCGGTCGGACGGTCGGTTCGGTCATTCCCGAAAACTCCCTCGCGATTTCCGTAGACTTTCCATCGTCGACCGGCTGACCGGCTGACCGGCTGACCGGCTGACCGGCTGACCGGCTGACCGACCGACCGACCGACCGCCCGCCCGACCGGGCG
>JBJMPK010000059.1:0-4019 GCA_045803245.1 Gemmatimonadales bacterium | reverse complement strand
GTGGTACTTCAGACGCTGCGATCCTCGCCCGAAGTGACTATCAGTCGCAAAACACAATTAGCCGCAGATGACGCAGATGCACGCAGATAAGAACAGCAGGCCACGGATGTACACGGATCAAAAGCACGGATTACTCCCTGACCCGAGCAACTCCATTACCCATTCAGAAATTGAAGAAATGTTGTTCAAAAGCACACCAATGGAGCTCGTCGCTGGAACCTTTCTGGTGTGCTGTTGAATAACAAATCCTAATTTCAGAGGGGGAACGGAACCGTCTGCGGCACGGAGCTATCCGTGCTTCTGATCTGTGTTCATCCGTGGTAGTCTTTTTAAAATCTGCGTTCATCTGCGGCCAGTTCCTTTGCCGTACTCGCTTCTTCCCAAGCCCGAATGGCTCGCTCCAGGGCTTCCCGGGCAGCTTCGAGATCCAACCCTAACTTGTGCGCTATGGCTGAGCCGTCGGGCGTAGCGTAAAGCGCAGGGTCCTCGAGTTGAGCCCGGATGGTCGCGACCCGCGTCTCGCAGGCCGCCACCCCGGCCTCCGCCTCCTCCACCGCGCGGCGAGCGTTCCGCTGGGCGGTCTGCTGCTGCTTCCGCCCGGCGTCGGAGCGACGGGTCTGCTGCCGCTCGTGCACCCGCCGGAGCGCCTCCTCCTCCGAGGCCTCCACCGCCGCGGCATGGGCCCGTTCGGCACTGGCTGTCTCCCACTCCTCGAACCCACCGGGGAAGTCCGTGATCCGGCCATGGTGCAGCACCCAGACGCGAGTGGTCAGCGCCCGAAGCAGCGCCCGGTCGTGGCTCACGAGGATGACAGTGCCGTCGTAGAGCTCGATGGCGTCCTCCAGCGCCTCGATCGATTCGACGTCGAGATGATTGGTAGGCTCATCGAAGAGGAGCAGGTTGGCGCCCGACAGCATGATCATCGCCAACGCCACCCGGGCACGCTCGCCGCCGGAGAGAGTTCCGGTCTTCCGGAGCACCGAGTCGCCGGAGAATCCGAACCGTCCCAGATGGCCCTGGATCGCGCCCCTGCCCCAGCTCGGCCGCAGGTCGTTGATGAGCTCGTAAAGCGAGCGGTCCTGCGGCACCTGGGCCAGATCCTGCCGGTAATGCGCCAGCTGCACCGATTCAGGAATGCGCACCTCTCCTCCGTCCGGCCGCCGCTCGCCCACGAAGGTCCGAAGCAGCGTCGTCTTGCCGGCGCCGTTCGGGCCTATGAAGCCGACCACGTCACCCCGTCTGACACTGGTGGAGAATCGGTCGAGCAGTACTCGGTCGCCGATCGTCACGCCGACGGTGTCCGCCACCAGCACCTGGTCGCCTCCGCGGGAGCCGGCCTCGAGCCGAAGCGCCATGGTTCCCTCCTCCCCTGCCGGCGCGCTGAGCCGGCCGACCCGGGCCAGCCGGCGTCTCCGCCCTTTGGCCTGGGCGCTGTTCTGCCCCGCGATGTTTCGCCGGATGAAATCTTCCTCCGACGCGATCACCCGCGACTGCTTCTCGAAGGCGCGCTGTTGCGCCTGGCGCCGTTCGCCCCGTTGGCGGACGAACGCCTCGTAATCGCCGGCGTACGGCGCGGCGGTGCCGCTCTCGAGGTGGAGCACGTGATCCACCACCGACTGGAGGAAGGCTCGATCGTGACTGATGAGAAGCACCGTGGCATCGAGGCCGGCCAGGTAGCCTTCCAGCCAGCGGGTGGTCTCGAGGTCGAGGTGATTGGTCGGCTCGTCCAGCAGCAGGACGTCCGCCGGCGCGACCAGCTGCTGCGCCAGCCCGACCCTGCCCCGCTCTCCCCCGCTGAGCCGGTCCAGGGCCTGGGTGCGGGCCAGGACCGGATCGAACCCAAGGCCGTGAAGCACGGCGTCGATCCGGGGAGCGAGGGTGTAACCTCCCTCTCGCTCGAAGCGCTCCAGGTCCCGGTCATACCGGCCCAGCATCGCCGGTGTGCATCGGTCACCCGCCGCGGCCAGAGCCACACCCTGATCCGCGAGCGAGCGTTCCAGAGCCAGCAGATCGGCGAATGGGCCGGCGGCTGCTTCCCACACCGTCGTGGCCCCGGCGAACTCCCGATGCTGTTCCATCACCGAAAAGCTGAGGCTGGAGACGCGGGACACCGTGCCGCGGCTGGGCTCGGCTTCACCGGTGATGAGCCGGAACACCGTCGTCTTGCCGGTCCCGTTCCGGCCCACCACGCCCCACTTCTCGCCCCGCGACACCGTGAAGGTGACGTCCTGGAACAGGCGAGTCGCGCCAAACTCCACTGCCACGCTGGAGAACGAGAGCTGGGTCATCGGCCGGTCCAGCCCCGCCACGTGTCCGTGGCGTCGCCCACGGTCAGCTGTTGGCCAAAGCGCACCAGGGGCATGCGTAAGAGCAGCGGCTCCGCCGCCAGCTTCTCCACCCAGCGATCGTCACTGAGCCGTGCCGCGCTCAGGCCGAGATCGCCGAACCGGCGGGATAGCCGGTCGACCAGCGCTTCGCCGCCGAACTTTTGGGCGAAACGTTTCAACTCGCCGGGCGATGCGGCTCGTTCCTGGAGATCGACGAAATGGGTCTTCACCCGCCGCTCCGCGAAGAAGCGGAGCGCTTTCCGGGTCTCGGCGCTCTTTTTGATTCCGAAGACTTGGACTTCCATGGGGCGGGAATCTAATCGCCAAGAGCCAGGTGCTCTTGGCGATTATCCCGACACGAGCGTGAGCGAGGGGAGGGATCTAACTGCTTGCGCGCCTAGGAGGGAAGAAAGCATGGAAGTGGCGTCACCTCAGCGTAACCTGGTCGCCGACCCGAAGCTGTCCTTGCTTCTGGTGCACCACGTTCTGGCCGAACATCACCTCGCCCCCCTGCTTGCGATAAGTAGCCAGGGTGCGAAGCGGCTCCTTCCCCCGCTCCGCTGTCATCTGGTCGGTGGTGGTTACCACACAGCGGCCGCAGGGCTTTACCACCTGCATCGCGATCTCGCCGATGGTAATCTCCCGCCATTCGTCTTCGGCATAGGCCTCGCCCCCGGCGACCACCAGGTTGGGCCGGAAGCGATTCATCGGGAGGGGAGCCGCCAGCCGCCGGTTCAGATCGGCCAGTGACTCTTCCGAGATCAGAAGAAACGGAAACCCGTCCGCAAAGCTCACCCGAGTGCCGGCGGGAGCGAAGGCGGGGTCGGCCGGCCGGACTACACGGTCGGGCATGTGGACCAGGGTGCAGGCGCAGTCGAGAAATTCGCTGAACCACCCGGCAGGCTCTTCGCCTAACCAGCTCGCCGGGCAGAAATCCCGCCAGACAGCCACCCGGCTTCTCACCGCATCGGCCGGATGGAGCGGCAGCTCGAGCGGAGGCATCTCGGGTGCGGTGACCCGGAGCGTGCCGTCCTGAATGGCGGGAGCGATCAAGGCGAGTCGCGGGTGGGTCCGCTGGGACAGGAACTCGCCGGAGGGGTTCACTACCATCCAGCGCCGGTCATGGCGAAGGCCGAAACCATCGACTTCCGAATTGTCGAGCGCGATCCCGCGCGCGCCCTTGATGGGATAAACATTGAGTCCGGCGAGTCGTAAGGTCACGGCGTTGTCCCGAGAAGACGAGAGGCCACGCAGCAATATCGTGGCCTCCCCCATCAGGCGGAACCGGCTCCGCCGCGCACCCCACCCACCGGCGAATGTGGGTTGCGGTCCGTGGTCCTGCAAGGATCGTCCTCAGCCTGTCGCTCCTGAGCGCCTGGTGCTAGTTTCGAGTTCGCTATGCAGAGCAACCCGCCCTCCCGGGAAAGACGTTCGCCTTGGCGCGACCGGTTTGTCGCAGTCGCGACGCTGGTGGCGTTCCTCGTGGCCCAGCCCTGGATCGTGTGTGCCCCACTTTGCCTTCTGAAGGGGCACGCGCAGGTCGCGAGCGTTGCACTACCTTCCCCGGATCGCGTCATCCATTGCCACTCCGACAGCGTAATGCGGAGCGAGCTCCCTAGCGCCCAGCCGCTTGGCAGCATGCTGCCGGTTGAAGTCGGTCCCCTGCTTCTACCACTCCAGATCGTTGCCGTT
>JBJMPK010000058.1:0-11411 GCA_045803245.1 Gemmatimonadales bacterium | reverse complement strand
GGGAGCGTCAGATGCGCGATGCGCCGCCCTCTGAGGAAGCCACCGGCCCGGCCCGCGAGGAGCTGGGAAGGCTGCAGAAGGATTACGGTGAGCTGTTGCTCCAGATCCGGCAGGCCGATCCATCTTATGCCGCACTGGTCCGGGGAGAAACCGCGCCGGTGCGCGCGATGATGGCAGCCCTGGGTCCGAGGGAGGCCCTGCTCGAGTACCTGGTGGGTGATTCTACTACGCTCGTCTTCATCGTCACCGCGGATACCGTGGCGGCCCTGGACCTCAAGCTCAATCACGACGCTATTGCCGCGCAGGTGGATTTCGCTCGCACCGCGCTTGCCAGTGCGAAGGAAGGCGCGGCGCGGCGAGCCTGGCGGCCGGCGCTGCGGCGGCTCCATCAGCAGCTGGTCGGGCCGGTGGAAGCGAGCGGATTGCTGGCAGGGAAGGAGCGGCTGCTCATCGCGCCGCACGCCGAGCTCCACTACCTGCCCTTCGCGGCGCTGGTGCAGCCGGGCCCGCCGGAACAGCTGCTGGTCGAGCGCTACCTCATCGAGTACGTGCCCTCGGCGTCGGTGTGGCTCAGACTTCGCGAACGGCCGTCGCCAGCTTCGGGTGGTGGCGTTCTCGCGGTCGCCCCGCGAGCCGGGACGCTGCCGGGCTCCCGTGCGGAGGTGGCGGCGATACAGCGGATCTACGGCGACCGGGCCCGCACCCTGGTGGGCCGGCCGGCGACCGAAGGCGCCTTCCGCACCCTCGCGCCCACCCACGAGATCATCCACCTCGCCACCTACGGCGTCTTGAACAAGCACAACCCGCTGTTCTCGTACGTCGAGTTGGGCCCGGCTCCCGGTGAAGATGGGCGGCTGGAGGTGCACGAGGTCTTCGGCCTCACGCTCAACGCGCGATTGCTCGTGCTCAGCGCCTGTCAGACCGGGCTCGCGGCCGGCGAGCTGGCCGACGTGCCGCCGGGCGACGACTGGGTGGGCCTGGTGCAGGCGTTTCTCTACGCCGGTGCGTCGAACGTGGTGGCGACGCTGTGGCCGGTGGCCGATATCGCGACGGCACGGCTGATGGAGCGGTTCTATCAGCAGCTCGCCACCGGTCGCTCGGAGGCCGAGGCGCTCGCCCTGGCGCAACGGGCGGCGCTAAACGACTCCAGCACGGCGCATCCGTTCTACTGGGCCGGCTTCGCTCTGGCCCGGGGCCGTTGAGTCGAGCCGGTCTGCCAGCGATGATCGCTCTCCTCGTAGCACTCGCTCTCGTTATTCCAGCCAAGATCGCCGCGCAGGACCCGCAGGAGGTGGAATCGCTGCGCACGCTTGCGAAGTCAGGCTCGGACTCCGCCTTGGTCGAGCGGATACGGGGCCGGTCGAACTATGCACGCGAGGCGCTGCTGCGGCTCTTCGGAGAGGTCGCGTCCGCCAAGTCCGATGTCGCCGCGGAGAGCTTGCTCGCCGCAGCCCAACACCTCGCCGGCGCAGTAGCAGTCGCCTGGCGCGACTCGTTTCTCCTGCGTCAAGTCGAGCGCTTCCGCTCCCTGTCTGCTGCCGACCGGCGGACCAATGTGGTGGCCGATAGCCTATGGGGGATGGGACGAGCCGCCTTCGCCCAGGGCAACGAGCCTGCCATGCGGCTCCTGCGAGGTGCCCTCCGGCGCTATGAGGCAGTAAGCGACACATCCGGTATGGCGTCCGCGCTGAACGGGGTCGCGGTGGGATTCCAGAACCTCCAGCAATACGACAGCGCCCTGACCTATCTCGGTCCGGCCGCAGACTACGCCGAGAAGATCGGGGATTTCCGCGTCTGGGGAGGGATCCTGGGAAATCTGGGAAATCTGCGGTGGCGGCAGGGCGATCTGGACCAGGCGAGTGAGTCGTTCGCCCACGCCCGGCGCCTGTTCGAGCGGATCGGCGAACCGGTGGGGTTGCGAACGACGAGCAACAGCTTCGGTCTCGTCGCCTGGTCCCGGGGTGATCTGGCGGGTGCCCGCCGTACCTTCGAGTCAGGACTCGCAATGACCCGCCGGACTCATGACTCGGCCGGCATGGGACTCTTTCTCAGCAATCTCGGTGGCGTCGAGGCCGAGGAAGGGAACTACGCCGACGCTACGGTCCATCTCCAGGAAGCGATCGCGATCTATCGGGCGCAAGAGAACTGGCTGGAAGTGGCGGCGACCCTGCCTAGCCTGGGTGAGGTGAAGCATCGCCGAGGCGAATATCGCAGCGCCATTCCTCTATATGAGGAATCGCTCGCGATTTTGGGGCGACTCGGTACCGAGGCCGTGATCTACGAGGGTGACGAAATAACGGTTCGCAGCAACCTGGCCGGCGTGCGGGCCGACATGGGTGACCTGCAAGGCGCTCGGGCCGAGCTCGATCGGGCGGAAGCATTCGTGCGCCGGCTGGGCGGCGCCGAGGGTCGCGCGTCATTAGTGGAGCTGGCCCTCACCCGAGGCGACATCGAGCTCAGATTCAACCGCCTGGGCGAAGCCGAGCGCCAGTATGCCCGCGCCGGTCGCCTTGCCCATGGCGAGGCCACACAGCAGAAGCGAAGCCAGGCCTTGATCGGACTGGCATCGGTGCTCCTCAAACGGGGAAGCTATGCTCGCGCCCAGTTGGCCCTGGAGCAGGCCTTGGCCCAGCGGGCGCTCGATACCCATCTCACGGCGATGATCCGCCTGCTACTCGGTCAGGCTGCATGGAAACGCGGCGATACCGCCACCGCCCGCGTCGCATTCACCCAGGCTATGGACACGCTTCGCGCGTCGGGCGCCGTGGCCGATGAAGCCGAAGCGCTCGGCGGCATCGGAGATCTCGAGGCCGGAGCCGGACGGCCAGTTGCCGCAGAGTCGCTGTACCGCCGCGCGCTTACCCGGCTGGGCTCGCGGACGGCTCCGGCCGTCGCGTGGCAGCTCCACGCCGCTCTAGCAGGCAGCTTACGCCAACGGGGTGCGCTGGACGACGCAGTGCGCGAGCTGAACCGGGGGATCGACGAGATCGAGCGGGTCTCAGGACAGTTGCAGCTGGAGGAGCACCGCTCCGCATTCCGGGCGGACAAATGGGGAGTGTACGTCGACCTCGCGCTGGTCGAACACGCCCGGGGGCGTGCCGGCGCGGCATTCGAGGCCAGCGAGCGGTTGCGAGCCCGCCAGATGCTCGACCTCCTCGCGCGCGGACGCGTGGGCGATCGGCAGCAGCTCCAGCAGCTATCGATGCGGGAGCAGGATCTTCGCCGAAGGATGGGCGAGCTCACCGCTCGGACCGACAGCCTGGCCCCCGCCGCCGCCGGACCCGGAGCGATGCGCGATCCCGCTCCCACGGAAACAGCAACCGGCAAGGAGTTGACCCGGCTGCAGCAGGAGTACGGTGAGCTGTTGCTTCAGATCCGGGAGGCTGATCCGTCCTACGCCTCGCTGGTCCGGGGCGAGATCGTGCCGGCCCGAGCGGTGATGGCGGGTCTCGCGCCGGACGAGGCCTTGCTGGAGTACCTGGTGGGCGACTCGACCACTCTCGTCTTCGTCGTCACCGCCGATACGTTGGCGGCCTTTGATCTGGGCATCGACCACGAAGCGCTCGCCGCACAGGTGGACTTCGCCCGGTCCGCCCTCGGCGGCGCTAAGAAAGGCGCCGCCCAGAGAGCGTGGCGCCCGGCCCTCCGGCGACTGTATCAGCGGCTGGTGGAACCGGCCGAAGCGAGCGGTGTACTGGCCGGCAAACGGCGGCTGATCATCGCGCCCCACGCCGAGCTGCACTATCTGCCGTTCGCCGCCCTGGTGCGAACGGAGTCGGCGGAGTCCTTGCTGATCGAGCGCTATCTGATCGAGTACGTGCCCTCCGCTTCCGTCTGGCTCAAGCTGCGGGACCGGCCCCAGTCGCAGCGAGCCGGTGGTGTGCTCGCTCTGGCTCCGCGGACCAAGGCACTGCCCGGGTCGCGGGCCGAAGTTTCCGCGATAAGCCGGATTTACGGTAAACAGGCACAGACCCTGGTCGGCGATCCTGCCACCGAGCGCGCCTTCCGGGATCTTGCTCCCACTCAGTCTGTCATCCATCTCGCCACTTACGGAGTCCTCAACAAGCACAACCCGCTGTTCTCGTTCGTGGAGATGAGCCCGGGGCAGGGTGACGACGGCCGGCTCGAGGTGCATGAGGTGTTCGGGCTGACGCTGAACGCGCGGCTGCTGGTGCTCAGCGCCTGTCAGACCGGGCTCGCCGCCGGCGAGCTGGCCGATGTCCCGCCCGGGGATGATTGGGTCGGCCTGGTGCAGGGCTTTCTCTACGCCGGCGTGTCCAACGTCCTCGCGACGCTCTGGCCGGTGGCCGATGTCGCCACGGCGCGGCTGATGGAGCGCTTCTATGGAGAGCTCGCCTCCGGCCGGCCGGTCGCCGAGGCGCTCGCTCTGGCGCAGAGGAAGGCCCTGCAGGATCCCGCCACACAGCACCCCTTCTTCTGGGCCGGTTTCGCGCTGGTACGAGGCCGGTAGTCCCACCTTCCTGAGCAACCCGCCCGTCCCCGTCCGTATCACACATCGTTCGTAGCAGAGAACCCCCCGCTGGTCTCGACATGAAAATTCAGGAGGTGGCTCATGGCTTCCGGATTGATGCGACTGCTGGCCCTCAGCAGCGTGGCCGTCCTCCTCGTCGCTTGCGAAGATCCCGTGGCGCCCGAGCAGGAACCGACGTTGGTCGAATCCCGGAGCGGTCCCCGTGGCAGTACTGATCCGCAGGCGATTGTTAACTCGGCCGCTCGCATCGACATAATCTGGACCGACAACGCCATCAATGAGTCCGGGTGGGAGATCCACCGCTCGACCACCGGGCAGAATGGGACGTACTCGCTTCGGGCCAGTGTGGGCGCCAATTCCACCAGTTATGCCGACGAGGGGCTCGTTCCCTCGACCGAGTATTGCTACCGGATGCGGTCGTTCAAGATGGCCGGCAGGAAACCGTCCTACGCGGCATTCACCAACCCGGCTTGCGGTAAGACACTCGATCTGCCGGCGGCCCCGTCGAACGCCAAAGCCAGCCCGCCGTACAGCAGCGTCGTTGATCTCACCTGGACCGACAACTCCCAGACCGAAGCCGGCTTTCGGGTGGAGCGCTCCGCCGGTCCCGCGGGTCCCTGGACATTCCTGGGGATCGCCGCAAACAACGCTACCTCCTACAGCGATTTCGGACGCATCAGTGAGCAGGAGGTCTGCTATCGGGTGTTTGCCCTGATTATAGGTGGCTTGTCCGCACCGTCGAACACGGCCTGCACCACCCCGCCGGCGCCCGTCACCGACTTGAAAGCGAAATCGCTCGATGGCGAGAATATCGATCTGACGTGGACCGACAACTCGGCAGTGGAGGATGGCTATGAAGTGCAGCGCTGGAACGGGGTGAGCTGGGCGGCTCTGGCGGACGTGCCGGCGAATGCCACCACCTATCATGACGTCCTCCCGGCCGATGCCATCCCCTACTACATGGTTCTGGCAAAGAAGGATGGGGGGCACTCCGACGGTTCCAACGCCGCGACCATTCCGCCCCGAGCGCCCGCAACGGTCCAGGCCGTGCCGGGCTCGAGCACCAGTGTGTGGGTGTACTGGTCGGATGTGTCGAACAACGACGAAGGGTTCCGAGTAGAGCGGTCGAAGGATGGAGGGCTGAGCTGGGAGGCCGTCTACGTGGCAGGCCCGGACGAGCTGTCGGCGGGGTTCTCAGAGGAGTCCGAACAGAAAGTTTGCTACCGCGTATTCGCCTTCAACAGTGAAGGTGATTCCCCGCCGTCGGAGACGGCCTGCACCGTCCCACCTGCCGCCCCCACCAACCTCGTGATCGTCAGCATCGACGATCAAACCCTCGAGTACCGGTGGCACGACAACTCCGCGTACGAGGACGGCTACGAGATCTGGTTCTTCGGCTCAGACGAGTGGGGCAACTACTACTACTACCCAGTGTCGCTTCCGCTCAATAGCACCATCTATCAGGCCAGCTCCACCGAGTCGATCTACGGCGTTCTGGCCCGGAAGGATACCGGGTATTCCGATTGGGCCTTCCCGGAGTTCGCGTCAGCCGCGCTCCAGAATCGGGCCGGAACACCCAGGCCGGCACCGGCATCGGCCCAACGCACGCCGCCGGTACTGAAGCACAAATAGTCCAACGCATCGGTCCCCTGGACGTCTCACATGAGGAGCGGACGATGAAAAACTCAGCCTACTTCGCGATCTCGACTCTGCTCCTGGCGCTGGGGTGCGAAAACGATCCCGCCCGGGAGAGGGTGTCTCCCCAGCTCGACGTCCTCTCCACCGGTGCATCGGTGAATGGCCACGCAAACTGGATCAACCTGCAAGGTGAGTACGTCAGCCGCACCTTCCACGGGAACGTGAAAGAAGGAGGGATCGTCGAAGGAAACTTCGTGCAGCACATCACCGCGCTGAACGGGGATAAGCGGGTGAACAAGAGCACCGTCGATTGCATCCGGCTGCTCAGCCCCACCGACGCCGTGGTCAGCGGCACGGTCGAGGAGAACATCAATCCCTTGGTGATCGGTCAGACTCAGATCTTCGTGATCCAGGACAATGGCGAGGGCGCCGAGGCCTCGCCGGACCAGATCAGCGCCTTGGTTTTCCGCCAGCCGGCGTTGGGAATCAACTGCAACAACCTGACGCCGCTGCCGGCCACGTCTGAAATAGAAGCCGGCAACGTGCAGGTCAAACCGTGAGTGCGGCACTCGGGTTGATTGACGAGGCCGGTACCGGAGCGTAAGGTATGGCTAACCAGTCAACATTTTCATTGAAGCTACGGGTCCCCTCCTCCGCGACGCCGGCCCTTGGGCCAGCTATCGACGCCACGAAGGTCTCTTAAGACACCCCCTGGAGGCTGTATGCGATCGCTCGAGAAAGCGCGGGCTCTTCTCGCGGCTATGCTGGTGCTGGGGTGTGGGGGATCGGACGGCGGCAACGTAGAACCGCCCGCTGCTGCTACTACGATTGCCGAGAATGCCGGCAATAACGGGCATGGGGCCGCGGGCGCAGTTGTCACTCCGGCGCCATCGGTCAAGGTGACCGACGCCGGAGCCAATCCAGTCGCCGGTACTGCCGTCGTCTTCGCGGTAGCGTCAGGCGGTGGCTCCATTACGGGCGCGACTCAATCGACCGATCAAGCGGGAATCGCTACGGTGGGCAGTTGGACGCTGGGTGCCACGGCCGGCAGCAACACCCTCACCGCCAGCGCGACCGGACTCGACGGATCTCCGGTCACCTTCACGGCCACCGGTGAGACGATCGTCATCACGGCGGTGAGCCCAGCCAGCGGTCCCCTGGCCGGTGGAACCAGCATCACGATCACGGGGACCAGCTTCGTCAGCGTGACCCAGGTGACGGTCGGCGGCACGGCGCTTGGCAGTTTGACGGTGGTGAGTCCGACCCAGATCACCGGGCTCGCCCCGGCATCGACCACCGCGGGAGCCAAGGATGTGGTCGTCACCTCGAGCACCCATGGCAGCAGCACCTGCACCGGCTGTTTTACGTACTCCGAGGGCAGTGTCGCTCTGGCCGGTCTCGTCACTGGTGGCGGACACACCTGTGCGCTCACGCCGAGCGGAACGGCGTACTGCTGGGGCTGGAACTACTTCGGCCAGCTCGGGAATGGACAGAATGCGGTGAGCTCGGTCGCCGTGCCAGTGAGCGGAGGTCTCACTTTTACCGCGCTCACTGCCGGCGGCACCCACACCTGCGGCCTCACCCCCGCTGGAGCGGCGTATTGCTGGGGAGCCAACGATCTCGGCCAGCTCGGCAACGGGGGCAGCGATTCCAGCGCGGTGCCGGTGCCGGTGAGCGGCGGTCTCACCTTCTCGGCGCTGAGCGCCGGCGGATCGACGATCTACGCTCGCTACGGCCACACCTGCGGGATCACCACCGGTGGTAGCGCCTACTGCTGGGGCTACAACGAGGTGGGTCAGCTGGGGGACGGATCGGTCGACAACAGCCCGGTGCCCGTAGCCGTGAGCGGCGGGCTCAAGTTCGTCCAATTGGAGGGTGGCGAGTTTCGCACCTGCGGTCTCACGGCGGCTGGAGTGGCGTACTGCTGGGGTTGGGGCGAGGCCGGCCAGCTCGGCAACGGCACCACTGACAATACCTCGGTGCCGGTGGCCATCAGCGGCGGACTCACCTTTTCGACTCTGAGCGCCGGAAGCGAGCACAACTGCGGTATCACTCGCGCGGGCCCGACCTATTGCTGGGGCTGGAACGATTTCGGTCAGCTCGGCGACGGATCGAACATCACCACCTATGCCCCGGTACTGGTTGCTGGTGGTCTGAACTTCACTGCGCTAGCCGTTGGCGGCGGGTACAGCTGCGGACTCGCTCAGGGGGGAGCGGCGTATTGCTGGGGCCACAACGCCTACGGCCAGCTCGGCGATGGCTCGACCACCTACACGTCGGCCCCCGGCGCGGTGGCGGGCGGTCTCACCTTCTCCGCTCTCAGCTCCGGTGGCTGGCATACCTGCGGTCCCACCACCGGCGGTGCGGTGTACTGCTGGGGAAACAACGAGGTTGGCCAGCTCGGTGACGGAACGACCAACAACAGCAGTGTGCCGGTGCCGATCACTCAGCAGCAGGCGGCGACAGTGGCGGCCGCAAGCGCCTACCGGTCGCAGCGCCCACCGGTACGGGTACCCTCGTTCGGGACCTGGAAGCAACGGACCGGTAATTCCGAATTCGCTCGCTGAAGCAACGGAAGTATTTCCGACGGAGGCCGTATGGGTTCGCCCCCTTGCGCGTAAGACGGCGAGCTGGCCGACGCCTTCAACACGCAGAGCTCGGTTCCGGTCCCTTGATTCGCCGAGTTGCTTTGGCGGCTGTCGCCGCGCTGGCCGTTTGGCACTGCGGTAGCGGTGACAACCTCGCTGCCCGCAACCCGGTCACCGCCGTGATCGTCTCGCCTGGCACGTACACGATCGCCCCGGGCGGCGCCGTACAGCTTCGAGCCGCCACCCAGGATGCGAGGGGCGCTATCCTGACCGATCGCGAGATCGCCTGGTCCTCGAGCGACATCGCCGTAGCAACGGTGAATTCCACGGGGGTCGTCGTCGGCGTGGCCGATGGGAGCGCTACCGTAACGGCTCGGTCCGAAGGAAAGAGCGGAACTGCGGCGATCGTTGTGCTGAGCCCTCCGGTGCCGGTCGCGACAGTGGCGGTGGACCCGGAATCGGCGTCGCTCGCGCCGTCTCAGACTCTCCAGCTGACCGCGGTCGTCACCGGCGCGGATGAGAATGTGCTGACGGACCGGCCGGTGTCCTGGTCGTCCAGCGACATCGCAGTGGCGGCCGTCTCCCGCACCGGCCTGGTCACCGGAGTAAGCGAGGGCACTGCGACGATCACCGCGGCGGCGGAAGGAAAGAGTGGGTCGGCCGTCATTGCCGTGACGTTGACTCGACAGACGTTTACTACGGTGACCCCGGCCTTCGATCACACTTGTGCGCTCACTGCTTCCGGTGCCGCCTATTGCTGGGGCTACAACGCCTCGGGGCAGCTCGGAAACGGCTCACTCGTCAACACGTTGATTCCGGTCCCAGTCTCTAACGGCCTTCGCTTCACCCTGATTGCCGGCGGCGCCGACCATAGCTGCGGCCTGGTCGCCTCCGGAGTAGCCTATTGCTGGGGTACCAACGAGCATGGCGAGCTCGGAACCGGTGGCGGACCGCGCAGCGCTACACCGGTTCCTGTCTCCGGGGACTTGAGGCTTATCACCCTTGTCGTGGGCGGCAGCCACACCTGCGGGCTCACCAATACTGGCGCGGCGTACTGCTGGGGCTGGAACGAAGACGGGGAGCTGGGGAGCGGCTCGTTTGATGCCAGTCCAATACCGATCGCGGTGCTGGGCGGCCTGAGCTTCACGTCCATTATCGCGGGAGCCTATCATACCTGCGGCCTGATCAGCGGCGGGGCAGCCTACTGCTGGGGCTGGAACTATTCCGGACAGCTCGGCAACGGTCAACTAGACAATAGTCCAATCCCGGTCGCCGTATCACGCGGCTTGAGCTTCAGTTCGCTGGCAGCAGGATTCAGCTGGCATAGCTGCGGTCTCACCATCGGGGGCGATGCCTACTGCTGGGGCGAGGGCGGCTCCGGCGAGCTCGGCGATGGCGCGCAGGACCACATCACGCTCTCGCCCCACCCCGTGTTGGGAGGCTTGAAGTTCAGCACGCTCACCAACGGGTTTGTTCACACCTGCGGGCGCACCACCGCCGGCAAGGCCTATTGCTGGGGCGATGACCACTGGGGCGAGCTGGGCGACAGCTCGGTCACCTGCGAGATCTGTGAGAGCACCACGCCTACCGCGGTCTACGGCGACTTGAGCTTCCGTACCCTCGACGCGGGCGGCGGTCACAACTGTGGGCTCACCTACGACGGTGTGGCGTATTGCTGGGGCCGGAACGAATTCGGCCAGCTCGGCAACGGGTCGCACGTCCAATACTCGGCCCCGGTGGCGGTGGCCGGGCAAGTCCGAACGGACGCACGGAACGCTAGCTGGCGGGCTTCGCCTTTGCCTTCTGCCTCGGGTCGTCGGCCGGATTCACATAGGTGATCTCGAACGGCCCCGTCGACTTGACGTCGACCACCGTGGCACCGCGCGCGACCGCAAAGTGGTGCTGCTCTGCCGGCATCGTCGCGTGGTCGCCCTTTTTCATCGGCTTGGCCGCCTTGGAATCGAACCGGTCTCCCATGCCCACCAGGAAGGTGCCCTTCTTCACTTCGATCGTCTCGGCGGTGGGATGAAAATGCGGCGCAACCTTGTAGCCGTTGGGAAAGGATAGCTCCAGCTCGAAGGGCTGGGCCTGTGACGGGTCGCCGCTGACCACGGCCATCTTGGCACCCTTGGGAAACGCATCCGGTGCCGGACCCCACTTCAACGCGGCCGGCTTGGCAGCCTCGGTGGACTGGGCCTGGATGACGGGAACGGCGAACAACAGGAGACATGACGCGAGCGGAAAGCCACGCATGGAACTCACTCCGGGTAGGGGGAGCACCGGGACTTCAGGGAGCACCAATAGTTCAGGCGGCGGGGAAAGTTGGCAAGCGCCAAAATGTCCCAGTGGGAGCGATGAGCTATGAGCTATGAGTTATGAGCTGGTCGGGGATGCACTCGTCTTTCGTATTCACATCCTGGCCAAACCCCAATACCTTATCCGACGATAGCTCCTAGCTCCTAGCTCGAAGTTCCTCCAGCCGGCGCTCGATAAACTTTCGCTGGGGTTCTTGCCGCGTAAGCTCCAGCGCCTGCCGGTACGCGCTGGTGGCCTCCGCGGTGCGCCCGAGCCGCCGTGATAGCTCGGCCCGGGCCGAATGCGCTGGCGAATAGTCGGTCAGCTCCCCCCGCGCGAGAATGTCGTCTATGAGCCTCAGACCGGCCTCGGGCCCATCGCGCATCGCGATCGCCGCG